>NZ_JBTREW010000007.1:0-231898 GCF_054823925.1 Bacillus sp. F9_6S_D1_P_5
ATATGCCTGCTTTTATAAAATCTACAAAAGATAATAAAAAACTATATGGAAAGACCGCATTTTGTTTGAAAATATACCTTAAGTTGATGGATGTGGGGTAGCACCACATCAAGCTAAGATTTTAAGATATCCCCAAAACAAAATTTTATATTTCTACTGTTGTTTATAAGAACTCATGTTATTTTTTTCGTTTTGGGGAAGAATGTATTTTTTAACTTGATAGCGATGGAGTACCACCAACAAAACGCGAATTTCGCACGCTAAGCAAAATTTGAATGTACTAAAAACTTCCCGTAAGATGCATTCCCTACAACTTCATTTAGAAACTTGAAAAATAATGGGATTTTATATACGAATAGGATGAAAAGGGTTTGTATACAAAGTTGTGTTTTTGCCAGGGGGATAAGTTCCTAGTAAAATAAGGATACTTTAATAAAAGAGAAAGCTTTGCATATTATGCAAAGCTTTCTCTTTATTTACTCACAAAATATCCAATTGTATAGATAATCCATAAGTGGACCGGATAGAAAATATAAAACATATATTTTGTTAATGAATTATTTACACCACGTTCTCCACTGTATAAGAAGAAGAATGGTAACGCAAATATCATCATCCATTGGTTGTTAAACCCAAATAAACCCATTTCCGTAAAAATTTCTCCAGACATAAGTGATGTCGGTACCTCTATTAATGAAAGTAATACACATGTGATAATTAACCACATTTTCTTCTCTCTAAAGAAATAGAAGATTAATGTCATGATCACGCCAATATCACTTGCTTCTGTAAACAGTCCTAATATAGCCGCAATAATGGTAGCTGGAATTCCTAGTAAATAGTTTTTTGTACGTTTCGTATAATCAATCGTACAAAGTAAAACAATACTCATTCCAAGTGACAAGAAAATATTATTGTGAAGTCCACCTTCCCTTGGGAACAAGTACTGAATTAGCGCTGAACCTGCAAACATAATCGCTGCCCACATAAATACACGTGTAGCATACTTTGTACGATTTCGTGTATAGAAGAATCCTTCCACTACAAAATAGAAGAAAATTGGCGCTACAATACGTCCTGGATGATGCATCCACATTGGCATACCCGGAATGTAAGTATACACGTGGTCAATGACCATAAGGATCATTGCAAAAATCTTTAATTGAAAAGCATTTAACCTCATAAAATATAAAACCTCCACTTTACATGTTACTCAGATACTATTAATCTTTTGAAAACACAGTTTTGTTTTCTTACATACAAAATATACTTTCATAAAAAAGTATTATTTTTTGTCCAAGAGGTTCTTTTATAAAAAAATAGAACCTCTCGAATAGTAAAACTTTGGGTAAACTTGCTATATTATTTTTAGATGAAGTATCTAAAACATTAAATACATGTATTGTTAATTCATTAGTTTTTTCAAATAGTTTCGTCGTATGATGAAAAAGCTTATAACAAATAGCAATAAAAAGATTCCTACACCTATTGCTGTGACTCCATAAATTCCTGATGGAAACTGGTTACGCAGTCCAAACATAGCTCCACATAGAAGGATAGATGCAAGGACAAACGGTGTAAAAATTAAAGTTGCTAACTCTTTGGTCACAACAGAAGTTAATTCTTTTACAGAAAATCCAATTTTTCGAATTCCAGCATATTTTTCTTTTTCTCCTTCAAATTCCATTTGCAGGTAAAAATAAAGTATGCTCATTGCTGCGCTCAAAAAGATAAGGCTCATCATAAAACCGATAAAGAATAAAAGGCTCACCGTGAACTTCTCTGTATTGTATAAATCAATTTTTGAATGAATTTGGCGTTCATACTGTTTTGGGGTAATTTTAGAGAAAATGGTTTCAGCCAATTCGAGTTTTTCAGTCCAATTCTCAACCTCATAAGAAAATACTTTAAATATAGGATAATCAATGGTTTCATAAACTGCGTCCGGGACGACATAGTATACCTTTTGAACGCCTGACATTAAAATATTTCGTTTCTCAATACCTGCGTATTTAAGTTCTCCAAACGGATAGTCATGAATTAATTCCGTACTTGGAAGAATATTTTGATATCCTGCCGCAACATAGTACTCATCATCTTTTAATGAAATCGTTTTATGAAAGCCAAGTGCATTATAATTCGAAACTGACATAAAGCCGATATTATAATTTTTATCTGTTTTAAATGCAGAATAATATGCATCGTATTTACCTTGGTTTGCTAATGCATCTTCAATAAATGCAACATCTTCCTTCTCAACTTCCGGTGTATCTCCCGGAAGTGAGAGATATTGAAAGCTGTACGGTTCTATTGATTCAACTCTCTTATCTATATTGTAATAAGAACTGAACAGTACGTTTGTACATACAAATACTCCTAACAACAAAACTGTTAATAAGTAGATAAGGTGGGCATGTGAGCGTCCTTTGGCTTTTAGGTTCGAAACGTAAAGCATATTTGTCTTTTGGTAGTACGACGGTCTGTTTTGTAATACACGAATCGAAAACAACATTCCCTGTGTGATAATAAAATAGATGGCTAATAGGGAACTGACAAATAGTAAAATGTAATAGACCATTCCAAGTGATTCAACCCAATTCATTTCTAATATAAGTGATAGTGCTAAAAATCCACTCGTTATTACAGATAGTAACAACTTCCATGGTGCAGGTGCTATTAACTTTTCCTGTGTTACATCTGCTTTTAATAGACGAACAGCTTCTTCTTTGTTAATAAAACGTGTTATAAATTTAGAAACGATACAGAATAAAATTGTAAATAGAACAGTTGTTAATGCGATAGCTTGTACTGGTATATACATACCAAAGCTACTCGCTTGTAACAACCTTTTAGTAATCATTAAAAACAAAGGGGCAATTACAAGCCCAAGTACAATCGCTGTTAGAATTGCTACACAAGCAATAAGCATATTTTCTCTGAACAACATCTTACGAACTTGCTGCATAGATGCTCCAGTAATCATAAAAATTCCAAGATTTTTCGTTTTCTTTTTCAAAAACGAAAACATCGAATAAATGATGAACACGAATGAAAAAATATACACAATAAAGCTCGTAAGCATCATTACAAGGCTAAGTGTACTTCCTATTTGAATGGTCATCACCATTGGATGAAATGCTATAATCGAAAATAAGAAAAATATTAAAATGGAAAATACACTGCTTAAAAAATAGGAAATATAAGTCCATTTATCGCGCAAAATGTTTTGAAGGACTATATGATTAAAGCTCACGCTGACCACCACCTAAAAATGTAAGTGTATCCATGATTTCCTGATAAAACTCCTTTTTATTATTACCTTGATATACTTCGTTATAAAGGATGCCGTCTTTTATAAAGATTACACGATGTGCAAAACTTGCAACATAGGCATCATGAGTCACCATTAAAATAGCTGTATTAAAGGTTTTATTAATTGATTCAAATAACGACATAACATCATTTACCGCTTTAGAATCTAGATTTCCAGTCGGTTCATCGGCTAATAATAATCCAGGTTCATGAATAACAGCTCGCGCAATTGCCACACGTTGTTTTTGTCCTCCTGAAATTTCAAATGTACGCTTCTTTAAAATTCCTTTAATCCCTAGGAAAGTTGTAACTTTCTCTAAACGTTTACTCATTTCAGTAGCCGGTATAGAGTCGAGTGTCAACGGTAATAAAATATTTTCCTCTACTGTTAAAGTATGAACAAGGTTAAAATCTTGAAAGACAAACCCTAATTCTGTACGACGAAACTTTGCTAGTTCAGTATCATTTAATTCATAAGGATTTTTCGAATTAATTGTAACTAATCCTTTAGTTGGAGGATCGATTGTGGAAATGCAGTTAAGGAATGTTGTTTTACCGCTACCGGAAGGACCCATTACGGCAACAAACTCATTCTTTTCTAAATGAAAATCAATCCCTTTTAATGCTTTATAAATAATTTCCCCTGTATAGTCCTTTTGAAGATTCTTTACATTTAAGATTGTGTTTAACATTAATATTTCACTCCTTTGTATCTTTCAGTATTTTAGTATAAATATGCTTGTAACTTCTTAACATCTCTCAATGTGACAGCAAGATGACAAAATTGTCACATTCAAAACGGCTACCTTATTTGGTAGCCGTTTCTATACTTCTTGAGAAATCTATTGTAAATGTTGTTTCATTATCTTTAGAATGTAGGTGGTATGGATGATTTAATGTAGTAAGGATCCTTTTTACTAAATAAAGACCGATACCAGTTGCTTCCTCTTTTGTACGTCCTTTCGTTCCTGTGTAAAATAATTCAAAAACACGTTTTATTTCACTTTCAGGTATCGTTTCTCCTTTATTTTGAATGAATAACTGTCCATTTTCATAATGAATCATAATAGAAGAGTGTTTTTCGCCATATTTAACAGCGTTACTTAATAACTGGTAAACCACAACTTTTAGCCATTTACGATCTGAATAAAGCAATATATGCTCCGGTATGGTGCTTTTAGGAAATATTTCTTTCTCAATAAAATAATCTTTTAAATCGTTAATAACTTCCTGTACGACATGTTTTAACGGAATTGGTTCTATTTTTAAATCTGCTAATAATTTAGTAGAGCGACTATACATTAGTAACTGATTTAAAGAGAAGTTCAGTTTATCACATTCAACTTTTACTTTTAGCCATTCTGCAAGGGAATTTGGTTCCTTAAACTGATTGGATTGTATAAGCAGTTGAATGACAGAAAGTGGCGTTTTCATTTGATGAACTGCATGAGAAATCATTAATTGCTGATTATGTAAAGAACTCTTATACTTCTCTTCTTTTGATAAAAATAAGGATTGAATATATTGCAATTGAGTTGCGTATGCTTTCTCGTATGGAGCAATTGGCTGATAAATCATGAAACTGTCCGTATGGATGTTCTTGTTCCCAATATGTGCATACATTTTTTTACGACGTAAATAACGACCAAAAAGTAATACGATTAATAGAGAGCAGGCTAGAAATATAAAATAGGTATAATGATTTTCAAAACCATCTAATCGATGAATAACGATTGGTAAGCTAATAAATGTAATAATATAAAGAATAATAAAACTCAAATGGTCTTTTAAAAATAACTTCATGTGAGTTTCTCCGTTAATTGATAGCCAATTCCTCGAATAGTTCTAATTTCTAAAGTAGAATGAATGGCTTCTAATTTCTTTCGTAATCTTGCAATATTTACTGTTAATGTATTTTCCTCTACAAATTCTTCCTCATCCCAAATGGCTGTAAGGAGTTGCTGTCTTGTTACAACATTAGGATATGCTTCAAAGAACATTGTACATAGCTGGAATTCTTTTATCGTTAATAGCTCCTCCTGATTAGGTGCGCATAATCGTACAGTATCTAAGTTTAAAATTGTATTTTCTATTTTGAAAATTTTCTCCTGTACATTTCTGGCATATTCGCCATATATACGACGAATTTGTCCATTAATTTTTGCAAGAACTACTCCTAATAAAAAAGGTTTGGTAATGAAATCATCAGCTCCATTTTCAATGCCATACACTTGATCCGTCTCACTCATACGAGCAGAGAGAATCACAATGGGACAATTCGATATTTGTCTTATTTTACGGGACCAATAATAACCATCAAAGGCAGGAAGGGTAACATCCATTATGACGAGATGGGGTTGGAAATCTTGAAAAATTTCTAATACCTTTTGAAAATCTTCTACAATGAGGCAATGATATCCATATTTTTCGAGATGTTCTTTTAGTGTATCCGCTATATGTATTTCATCTTCAACAATCAATAATTTATACATTTCATCCTCCGATTTATTTATTAACTTTATCTCATACCTTAATTTTAAACCATTATTACTTATGGTCAAAATGAGACACATTCTTATACTATATAAGAATAATCTTTATCTCAAAGTTATATGATCTTTGCATCAGAACTAAAGAGTGGTGTATCTTCTCTAAAAGAATCATTTTCATCTCGTTCAGAGTAAATAGGCTTTTTGTTGAATATTCATAAAAAAACTAATGCTAAGTAATTTTTAACAATTGAGAGATAAAATCGAAAAATCAAGATATTTTTCAATTTGAAAGGGAATGCCAATAACATTAAATAAATTTTCAACACCCTTAAGAAAGACTTTCTTTGATTATAGCTGCCATTTTGGCAGCTATTTTTATGTCACAAAAAGGGGCTGGTTAGTAGAAGGGGAAATTTTCTATATTTCTTTTTTTATTGGGAACATCTCATATATTTTTTCAGTTAAAGATTGAGGAGACTCTCTTGACGATCTTTTGATCCAATCAATGAAGACATTAAAGAATCCACCAATAAAAAATAATGCCTGAGCTTTGCTCATGTTATTACTGATCGGATTGTCTGTTTCAAATATAGATTTTATTGCGGAATTAACATAATCAAGAAGAAGACCAGACATATTGGAATCTATTATGTTTTTCATTAGGATACGCTCATTGGCCATAAAACTTATTAAATCTTCTATAAAAAGTTGAAGACTATCATGAGAATCCAAATAAGTAATTTCTTCTAAAAATTTGTCGATACCTTTTTGCATAGAGGCATTAAGCACATCGTAAATGGTACGATAGTATTTGTAAAATGTAACTCTTGCAACTCCAGCTTTTTTGCAAAGTTCCGTAACTGTTATATCCTCCAATTTTTTTTCTTGCAGCAGCAGGCCCAAAGCTTCTGTAATGTATTCTTGGGAATATATACCATCCTGACGTGAGTTTCTCAGCGCTAACACATCCTTTCATTTTGTTAGTTTTAGCTTCTATTTATCTAAAAGTGCTTGAAAAACCACCCCTCTCTTTTATACTTACATGTGTAAGTGCTAATGTTAATACAAATGTTTCGATGATGACTATGCTTATTCTATAAAAGGAATTTGATTACTGTCAATGTATACAAAAAGGTCATTTGAAACCATGTACTTACTTATTGTAAATAACGAAGTTGGAGGAGATTAAAATAGCAAAGTATCTTTACAAATTAGGTGGTTGGGCAGCAAAATATGGGAAGAGTATTGTTTTTAGTACCTTAGGAATTTTATTCATCTTGGGGATACTAGCTGGAAGTTTAGGTCCCTCTTTCAATGATGAGTTAACGATTCCAGGCACACCAGCTGAGAAAGCAAGCAAGTTGTTAGAAAAAGAATTCCCTGAATCTCAAAGTGCTGGTGCCCAAATTAAAATAGTTTTTAAAGCACCAAAAGATCAGACATTAGATTCGGAACAGGTAAATAAAGTGATTACGGATACTTTGTCTGATATTAAAAAAGATGATTCAAATGTTGAATCAATTGCAACCCCTATGCAACTTAAAAATTTAACCAAAGATAATACCATGGGGTATGCTGTTGTAAATTATAAAAATGATGCTGAAGATATAAAGGAATCATCTAAGAAGAATGTATTAAACAAAATTGAACAAACTCGTGAGGAGGGAATCCAAACGGAGTTAACCGGTGATGTAAAATTTACTGTAGCCGAATCAAATGGTGAATCGGAGGCTATTGGAATAGTTATTGCCTTTATAATTTTGGCGATTACATTCACATCTTTCCTAGCAGCTGGGATGCCTATTATCACTGCTATTATAGGATTAGGAACTGGAATGCTCGTAGTGATGATAGGCTCTAATTTTATTGAATTGCAGGATCTTTCGCTTTCAGTGGCTATCATGTTGGGAATAGCCGTTGGAATTGATTATGCTTTATTTATTATGACTCGATTTAGACAACAACTTGGCGAAGGACATTCCGTTAAAGAATCTATTGCTATAGCAACTGGTACTGCAGGGAGTGCCGTTGTTTTTGCTGGAATCACTGTAATAATTGGACTTCTTGGATTATCTGTCATGAAGATTCCTTTTTTAACCAAGATGGGAGCAGTATCATCTATTAGTATATTATGTGCTGTATTGGTTTCCATTATCGTACTTCCAGCTTTACTAGGAATAGTAGGGCATAGATTTCAGCCCTCTACAGGAAATAAATTCTTGAAAAAAATTACAGGTGCAAAAGAAGGCAAAGTACCTTCGAATAAATGGGGAAAGCTTGTCACAAAACATCCGTTAGTTATGTCTTTCCTGGCTATTGCATTACTTGCTGTCATTAGTCTTCCATTTTTCCATATGAACCTAGGACTGCCCGATGACGGGGATACCATGTCAAAAGATACAACGGAAAGAAAAGCATATGATCTCATGACAGAAGCATACGGGGAAGGTGTTCACTCTTCTCTAGTTGTGGCAGCAAAAATAGATAGTAAAAAACAAGACCCACAAAAGACACAAAAAGCAATGGCGGAGATTACAGAAGAAATTGGTGAGCTAAAGAATGTTAAGAGTGTAACACCAGCTTTCCCTAATTCTTCTGGTGACGTTTTTATTATCACTGTGACCCCAAAAACGGGACCAAATGATATAGAAACAAAGAATCTTGTGAAGCATATTCGAGAAAAGTCGAATATAACAAAAAAAGAAAATGACATTGAGTTATTAGTTACTGGTACAACGGCGGTCAATATAGATATAACAGAAAAGCTAAATACAGCATTACCTATATTCGCAGTGCTTGTAGTAGGACTGGCATACGTCCTGTTAGTGTTAGTATTTAGATCCCTATTACTTCCTTTAAAAGCAGTAGTAGGCTTCCTCCTTTCATTGGCTGCAACACTAGGATTTGCCGTGTTTGTTATTCAAGATGGAAATCTTCTTGATTTATTTGGTTTCCCTTCTTCTAGCGCAATTCTTGCCTTCTTGCCAATCCTTACAATTGGTATCCTTTTTGGGTTAGCAATGGACTATGAAGTGTTTCTTGCAAGTCGTATGCGGGAAGTTTACATGCATACAGGCAATCCAAAGGAAGCTATACTTGCAGGGATGAGAGACAGCGGAAAAGTTGTAGCTGCAGCAGGATTAATCATGATAGCTGTATTTTTTGGCTTTATGCTTATGCCAGACCCAATGGTAAAGGCTATAGGGATGAGTCTAGCATTTGGAGTTCTATTTGATGCTTTTGTGGTTAGGCTGACGATTGTTCCTGCCGTTATGACATTGATGGGAAAAGCAGCTTGGTATATGCCGAAATGGCTGGATAAGATTCTTCCAAATATAGATGTTGAAGGTGAATCTATCTTGCATAAATCAGAAAGTAAAGATAAAAAAGTGGGATAAGCGTAGCTATGAGTTAAAGTTTGATAGAAAATATCGTTTGAACCAACATGGGGTTTAGCCGAGATACCAAGAGCAAAAGAACCAGCAGAAGTAGGGCAATTTATTACTTGTCCTGATTATGGATATGTGCTGGGTGGATGGGAAGCAAAGGTTGATCAAAGGCCCCGCCAGAAAAGTGGTTGCCCCTACTTTTCTGGCAATCGAGCTATAATTGGAGAAACAGACTTAGCAACATTGACGCCTGAACTTTCTACACAATGGCATCCAACTAAGAATCTAAATTTATCACCTTCGCAAATAAAGAAATCATCTAATAAAAAAGTTTGGTGGTTATGCGAAATTGGGCATGAGTGGGAGTCTACTATTGCAAACAGGAATAATGGAAATAATTACCATCGTTGCCGAAAAGCAAAATTGAATAAATAGCTTTTTTTCTACTAAATAAAATGCCCAGACATATTAAACATGACTAATATGTCTGGGCATTGTTATTTGTGACTTTTTTCAATTTAGGTCTTGATAAAAATGAACTTAGGGACATTTTTTTGTAAGTGTATGTTTATCCCGCTATTCGCCGGACAGTAAGATTCCCACCTCAAAATTTGGCTGGAGCAAAGAAGTTAGATGGGAGATCAACTGCCCGTAAAAGCCCGATTGGTGAGGGCTGATAATCAGTGGGGGATGAACAAAATCCCCACTGATTAAAGTTTCACTTTATAAATAGCTTTTTAAAGTAATATCAAAATGTTGTCTAATGAGTTTGTTATCACTCATATAAAACTCCCACGCTTTTTCAGGTTCACCGATAATTTCAAAAGATTCTTCTGTAATATATAGAGCGCAATTATCCTCTAGTGCAATTCCTTCTATATTACCTTGATGGTTTTGTAAAAAGGAATGGAAGGCGTTCATTCTATTTAATTGATTATAATGTGGACAAAATCTTTTGTTTACAATCCCCCATCCGTTGCTCTCTATATAACCAGAGCCTTCATAATCTGATCGAATGCTAGATGTGAACCAACACATAGCACCAGCGCTATTGCCTGCAATGAGCGTTCCTTGCTGCAAAGCACATAATAATTTTTCATCTAGTTTATGTTCTTTCCATTGTGTAAGCATGTGAATATAGTTCCCGCCACCGAGATAAATTAAATCAGCTGATTGAATCATTTCGTCTATTTCATATTTAGAAGGTGTATCGGCTATAGTGCGTAAAATTTGTACTTCACAGTGTAATTGTTTTTCGAACGTGTCTAAAAATAATTTTATATAGCTTTCATCATCATGACTAGCTGTAGGAATGAATAATACTTTTGGATACAGTTTATTTGTTAATTCTATAAGTCGCTCATTAATAGGCGAGTGATTTGAATCTTGTAAATCACCGCCACCAATGACAGCTAATTTCATAGTAAAGCACCACCTAATCATTTTCGTTATATAAAAATTCGATAGAAGAGAGTTACATTCCTTCTCTCATGTAATGAATAAGTAGAAAATGAAGTTTCAGTATATCGGAATAGTAAAGGTGGTGATAGCTAAATAGAAAAATGAATTAGAAACAGTTTATTGATATATAATATTTCATACTATTGTTTCAAAATATAGGAAAAATATGTTTAAATTAATATAACGACGCAGTAATTAATATGGAACTAAAAAAAGAATTAGAAAAAATAGGGGTTTGAAAAGTGCTTTTTACTTTTAATAGGAACTTGTACCGCAATATGGTAAAATTATTTCAATATATCTATTTAATATAGAATGAATAGAGGGAGCGTGAAAGAGTGGATTTTCGATTTGAGTTTGCAGCAAAAGTGAAAGAATACTTAGATGATGAGAAGGATGAAAAAATAATAAAAGATGGACATAGAGATATAATTTTTCACTATTTATATGCGTTAGAGGCTGAAATTGGTGTTGTAAAAAATCCTAACTTTACATTTTTTACATCAGGAAGACGTTCACATATCGTATTAGAAAATATTGAATTTAAAACAGAGGTAAATGTCAAAAGTAACATCATTGAAATTACAAAAATAGTGGATAACGTCGTTATTCCGTTAGATACTATCGTAGCAAAAGATCGGGAATTATTTGCACTTGGGCGTAATGAGAAGTTTAGTGTACAAATATTAGAGCAGTATCTCTTTGATACATTTGGAGAAAAATTAGGTTTAAAATGAATGGAATGGCCTATGTATTTATAGGTAGTGAATTTTAGTGTATCTCATTCGCATTTGACCTTTCATTTAATTTATACTACAATTCGTAGTGTGAAAGGAGCTATACTATGTTTACTCAAAACTATAAGTTAAATGAGCAAGGGTTAAATCATTTCTTTGGACCGCTTGAAGCGAAAATTATGGAGATTGTTTGGTCTAACGAAGGTATTACGATTAAAGAAGTGCAGCAGAAATTAAGTGAAGAATCACCTGTGAATTTTAATACTGTTATGACAGTTATGAACAGGTTAGTGGAGAAATTACACTTAGAAAAACAGACTGTGAAAAGAAGTGGCATATATCGTGCTGTACAAACAAAAGAAGAATTCTTATCCAATCAAACGAAGAAAATGACACAGGAATTGATGGGGGAGTTTGGAGATTTAGTTGTAAATCATATGCTAGATGAGTTAGAACAGGCCGATCCGATTTTAATAAAAAAATTAGAAGACAAATTGAGTCAGTTGAAAAAAGAGGATCAATAAAATGAAATGGCAAATGCGTAAAATCGTATTGTTAGCAGTCATTGTTAGTACCCTCTTTTTCAGTATGTTAGTGTATTATGTTACATATCCATTTCTGTTTCAAAATAAGGCGTTCTTTCTTTCGAATTTTTGCTTGTTCCAGTTAGAACAACATATGAAGGAATTATCGCTCATTCGTATTATAATTACTGGATTTTTACTACTTACTGTATTCATCGTGTGCAAAAGAATTTGGCGACAATT
Source organism: Bacillus sp. F9_6S_D1_P_5 (assembly GCF_054823925.1). NCBI lineage: Bacteria > Bacillati > Bacillota > Bacilli > Caryophanales > Bacillaceae > Bacillus > Bacillus sp. F9_6S_D1_P_5. Next base: position 12,159 of record NZ_JBTREW010000007.1, read on the forward strand.
TTTCTATAGTAAAAAGTTACAAAAAGTACTTATCCCTTTTATTCGAAAAGGAAAGCAAATATATATATTGCCGACCGAGGAAGTTGCGGCATTTACAATTGGGTTATTTCGTCCGAAAGTTGTCATGTCAGAAGGGATGCTTCAAACATTTTCAGATGAAGAAATGGATGCGATTATTTTTCATGAAGAATATCATCAAACGAATCGAGATCCATTAAAATTATTTTGTTTTACGTTATTAGCAGAAGGAATGATATACATCCCGATATTAAAAGGGCTATTGCAGCGTTATCATGTGTATCAAGAGTTAGCTGCAGATAAGTATGCAATGCGAAAAATGAAATCTAAATTCGAGTTAGGCAGTGCATTATTAAAATTAATTAAAATAAAGACGATGGAAAATCGATGTGTTACAGCTTCATTTGCAAAAACAGCAATAAATTTACGAATCGAGCAAGTGTTAAATGAAAAAGTTGTTAAGCTTACGATTCCGTTACATACGAATTCGGTGTATGTCACATTAGGTCTATTCTGTATGTCGGTTGTACTTATTGTCGGAGAGTGCATATAGCCTCTTTTTTTTTACGAATCAACACTACTCTATGTAGTGTTTTAGGGGGAATAAAATGAATGCAGCAGATTTAACAATTTGGCTTGTAGCTGGAGCAGGGATATTGTCATTTATATCACCATGTTCTTTACCGCTATATCCATCTTATTTATCATATATTACAGGTGTGTCTATTCAAGATTTAAAAGAAAATCGTGGGATGATGCAAAAATCAGCGATTATGCATACCGTATTTTTTGTGATTGGATTTTCGGTTATATTTTATGCGTTAGGGTTATCGGTAAGCTGGATTGGAATAACATTTTCATCTAACCAAAAATTGATTCAACAAATTGGTGGGATTTTTATTATTTTGATGGGATTGTTTATGACAGGCTTATTTCAACCTAAGTGGCTTATGGCAGAGAAAAAAGTGCAGTATAGAAGTAAATCGACTGGGTATATTCGCTCTATTATAGTCGGTATGACATATGCAGCAGGATGGACGCCATGTGTTGGACCGATATTTTCAGCTGTACTCATGCTTGGTGCGACGAATCCTGAAGGAGCACTTCTTTATATTACCGCATATACTCTTGGGTTCGCAGTTCCGTTTTTCGTGATGGCATTCTTTATTGGGAAGGTAAAATGGATTGTTACATATGCCAATGTCATGATGAAAATTGGCGGCGGAATGATGATTATAACAGGTGTTTTATTGTATACAAATCAAATGACGAAAATTACAGCATTCTTTATTCGTCTGTTTGGTGGATTTACGGGTTTTTAAAAATGAGGAGGAAGAAAAGTGAAGAAACTAATTGCGATTATACTGGCCGGGGCACTAATTTGGGCCGGAGTGAACTTTTATAATACAAAAAAAGAAGAAAAAGAAAGAAAAGCAAAACAAGCGGAGTTACAAGAAACAGAAGTATTACCACAAGTAGGATTTAAAGCGCCAAACATAACGTTAAAAGGATTAGACGGGAAGTTGCATTCGTTAAATGATGCAAAAGGAAAACCGTATCTTATTAATTTTTGGGCATCATGGTGTGGTCCATGTGAAATGGAGGCACCTGACTTAGTTCGTATGTATGATAAATATAAAAAGGACGTTGAAATTTTTGCGGTGAATGCAACTGTAAGTGACCCAGTACAAGAAGCAGGTGCATTTGCGGATCGCTATGGGTTTGAGTTTCCGGTTTTACTAGATATGGATGGAGTAGCTGGGTTAGATTATAAAGTATTTTCTTTACCAACGACATTTTTTGTTAATAAAGATGGAATTATAGTAGAGCAAGTACGAGGCGTATTACCTCCAGATCAATTAGAAGAGAAATTTAAGAAATTAATTGAGAGTTAAAGAGGGGATTTTGTATTAATGGAGTGGATCGTGAGGTTACAACCCGTATCTCTTATAATTGGAAGTCTATTTGGATTTATGTTGATGAAACGAAAGATGAAGAACGAAAGTGTACCATATGAAAAAATGATGGATACAGTAACAAATGCATTTCTAATCATCGTATTTGTGTGGAAATTTGCACCGGCAATTATTAATCCAGTATGGGCTTTTCAATCGCCATTGCAAGCATTATTAGCTATAGGAAGTATGAAGCATATTATAGCAGGATGCATAATTGCGAGTGTATACATTGTTTGGAAAAGTAAAAAGGAGCAATTTTCACTTCGTATTTTACTTGATGCCTTGCCTATTGGATTATGTATGAGTATTGTTTTTTATTTTCTATTCCACCAAAAAGTAGGTGTACAAACGACCTTGCCTTGGGGTGTGAAAATATACGAATCTAAATTTTTATATCACCCCATTTTTGTATACGAGATCATCCTTGCTCTTTGCATAATGGGCTTGTTATGGATGAAAAATGAAAGACTCGGAAATGGAAAGAACATAAGTATTTTTCTAATAGTTGAAGGTATTGCTCATATTATTATTTCGTTTATTAGTGAACAACACTCGGTTGTATTTGGTTTATCAATACAGCAAATAATGAGCTTCTTTATTATTAGTTTAGGAATTTTGTTGGTCCCGAAAAAATAAAAAGATAGCTACATATGGAGTATATCCATGCGTGGCTATCTTTTTTATTTTATATTAAAAAATCGGCGGGGTAACAGAAAATAAAACAATCGCATTTTTCTCGAATTGATTTACCCATTTATGTTTTAAATAAGCGGGTATTTTTACGCTATCACCCGTTTCTAAAGTGTACTCTTCTTCGTTTAAATACAATGTAATTGTTCCATCTAATACAAATGCCAATTCTTCCCCTTTATGTTCTAGTACATTTTCTGATGAAGCTGTATTCGGAGGAACAGTCATAATCGCTGTTGCTAAATTTCCTGTGAAATCAGGTGATAACAATTCATATGATAAATTATCGATAATCATTTTTTTTCGTCTATGAGAACGTACAATTAAATCGTCTGTATTTGTATCTTCAAGTAAAAAGCTAAATGTTGGAACATCTAACGCTTTAGCGAGTACTTTTAATGTTTGGATAGAAGGGTTAGCAGACCCTCGCTCAATTTGACTTAACATAGATGGTGTAATCTCGGCCATCTTTGCTAAGTCTTTACTCGTTAACCCTCTTTCTTTTCTTTGTTTTTCAATCTTTTTGCCAATATCTATATTTTCCATAATGAAAAACTCCTCGTTTATTATTAAATTATATTTAAATAAATTAAATTAAAATTAACTAAAGTGAATTATTTGTGTTAAACTATATTAAAATTAATTTAATTATAATTTATTGAATCGTAAGCTACAAGGTTATGAGGAGGAAGAGAAATGAAGGGAATAGAGAATTTAAAAGAGGAATATCCACTAATAAATAAATTAATTGCAACAGAAGAAGTATTTTGGGTGAATCCGAACATGGAAAAGTATGAAACGGCAATAAAAGATTCGCCACTTAATGAAGAGAATGTAAAAGATGCGGAAGAAAGATTAAAACGCTTTGCACCATACATTGCGAAAGTTTTTCCTGAAACGAAAGAAACGGGCGGTATTATTGAATCTCCCTTAGTGAAGATACCTACTATGAAACAGTCTCTAGAGAAAAATTACGGGAAACCTATATTAGGAGAATTACTATTAAAATGTGATAGCGGGCTTCCGATATCAGGATCAATTAAAGCTAGAGGCGGCATTTATGAAGTGCTGAAGCATGCTGAGCAATTAGCATTGCAGCACGGAATATTAACAGAAAATGATGATTACTCTATTTTAGATAATGATACATGTAGAGAGTTTTTTGCAAAATACTCAATTGCTGTAGGTTCTACAGGTAATTTAGGGTTAAGCATTGGGATTATGAGTGCGAAACTAGGTTTTAACGTAACTGTTCATATGTCGGCGGATGCAAAAGAATGGAAAAAAGATTTACTAAGAAGTAAAGGTGTAAACGTTATTGAGTATGAAGCTGATTATAGTAAAGCAGTAGAAGAGGGGCGTCAGCAAGCAGATGCCGATCCTAGCTGTTATTTTGTAGATGATGAAAACTCACATGATTTATTTTTAGGATACGCAGTAGCAGCATCCCGTTTACAAAAGCAATTAAAAGAGTTAGAGATTGTTGTAGATGCAGAGCATCCTTTATTCGTTTACCTTCCTTGCGGAGTAGGGGGCGGACCTGGCGGCGTCGCATTTGGTTTAAAGTTATTGTATAAAGACAATGTGCACTGTTTCTTTGCGGAGCCAACGCATTCTCCATGCATGTTACTCGGTTTAATGACAGGACTTCATGATAAAATTGCTGTTCAAGATATCGGGATTGATAATGTAACAGACGCGGACGGACTAGCGGTAGGAAGACCATCCGGGTTTGTCGGTAAAACGATGGAACCATTTTTGAGTGGGAATTACACAGTAAGTGATGAAGAGTTATATAGATTGTTGAAAGAACTAGCAGATACGGAAAATATTTATTTAGAACCTTCTGCGTTAGCCGGTATGATAGGGCCAGTGAAAGTATGTAAAGAAGATAGGTATTTACAAAAACAACAGTTAACAGAGAAGATGAAGAAAGGTGCTCATATTGTGTGGGGAACTGGTGGAAGTATGGTTCCCGAAGACGTGATGAATGGGTATTATAAAACAGGTGTGGAATTAACGTTAAAATAAAAATGGGGCTTTTTACAGCCTCATTTTTTTCATGTGCATAAAATTCTTTGTTATTTTCGCATTAGTTCATTATAGTATAGATATAAAGAACGAATATGAAATACATATAACAAAAATGCTTTATTTTACATAATAAGAGGATGTGTATACGATGTCATTACAGACTAAATATATAGCGGGTATTTCGCTTGGGGTTATGGGAGTAGGTTTTGCGGCTTCTATCCCGTTTCAAGGAACGGTAGCTGGAGAGATTATTCAAGGGGGATTTGAAGCTGGATTAGTTGGTGGACTGGCGGATTGGTTCGCAGTTACAGCATTATTCCGTCATCCGATGGGAATTCCAATTCCACATACAGCGTTATTACCTAAAAATCGTAAACGAGTAACGAAAGGGCTCATTAACACGTTAGAAAATGAGTGGCTGACGAAAGAAAGTATTACGAATAAAGTAAAAGAAATGCAGCTAGCACAAATGGTGCTGCAAATTGCTGAGAGAGAAATGCAGTCTGAAGCTGTGAAAAAAGGGGTTGTAACGATTGCTGAGAAGGCGATTGTTACGATAGATACGGAAAAATTAGCGGTTATTATTGAAAAAGAACTAAAAACGTATTTGCATACAATTAATACAAGTAACATACTACAAGTGCTTGTTGATCAATTAGTTGTGCAAGAATATGATGAAAAGACACTTGATTACATTTTAGTAAAAGTGAAAGATTGGACAGCGCAAGATGAAGCGCGATACCAGCTCGGAAGCTTAGGTATGAAGGCGATGGAAAACATAAAAGTAGATGGATTTTTACAGTTTACTTTGAAATCGTTTATGAATATTGTAGATGAAGATAAAATTGGCGGCATTTTGCAGAAGTTTATTATTAGCAATATTAACAGCTTACAAGATGCGGATAATAGCACAAGACAACTTATATTATCGAAAATTCGCCAAGAAATTATAAATGTAAAAGAGAATGAAGCGTTACTACAAGAATTAGAAAATTGGAAAGAAAAATGGATTGCCAATTGGGATGCTACTGACAAAATTAAAGAGATGCTGGAGCAAGTACAACAAAGGGCAATTACTTTTGTGAAAAACGAAGAATTTGCGGATAAGTATGTTATTCCATTTTTACAAACACAAATGAATAAAATAAAAGAAGATGAACAGACTGTACAAAAAATAGAAGAGTGGTTACAAAAACAAGTTGTCACACTTGTTGAAAAGAATCATTCGAAAATCGGAAAACTTGTACAAGAAAATCTTGATAAGTTAGATGATAAAACGTTAATTGAAATGATTGAAAATAACGTCGGTAAAGATTTGCAGTGGATCCGAGTAAACGGGGCTGTTTGCGGATTTATGATTGGATTAGTGTTAGAAGGAATTAAAGCGATTATATGAGAAAAACCTTCCACAATTGTGGAAGGTTTTTATTTTTCAATAATACTCATATTGATATTATAAGCTTTTTCAATATTTAACTTGTACGTCCCATTGCCTGTTTTAATTGAATTTTTATACCAATGTTCTTGGCCGTTGAATTCTTTATTTTCTTCTGAAGTATTCTCTTCTTTTTTCGTTAAATCTTCAACTTGTTCCCAAGGTGTGTTTCCGTGTGCTTCTTTTTTGTTTGTTACGGCGATTAAAGATACATCGCTTTCTTTCGTTAAATGGACAGATACATTTGAACTTTCTTGTACAAACCAATTATTTTGTAATTGACCTGGATAAAGGGATAGGTCGTTATTTGAAGCACGAACTTCTACATTTTTATTTTGCGGAAGAACAAGTGTCGGTTTGACCTGTGGTGCTGAATTCCATAACGTATGTTGAACTGGTAATGATTTTAAAGTGATATACATCGTTTCCCCAGCTGTTTGAACTGAAAGGAAATCTTCTTGTTTTAAATTGAGTTTTTCATTACCTTTCGTCGTCATTTCATATGTTCCAAGAAGGTGAATTTGATTTGTATTATTTCCCTCTATTGTTAGAGGGTGCTGCCCTGCATCCACTACAATTTTTTTGATAGAATCAGGTATATCAAGTTGTTCACTTGGAATATTACTCGTTTGGCGAATGGTATGAATAGAATGACGAACTTCATCTAGTAATCCAGTTGATAATAAACAGTAAAAAGCAATTCCGACGCTTCCTAAAACGCCGATAAAGAAAATACTAAAAATATCATATTTAATAAAGGATTGTTCCTTCTTAGAAAATAGAAGGTATAGTAAAATTTCCACGCCAAGTATAATAAGTAAAACAGGCCACCATGCTGTTAAGGAATCTAATACCTCAGTACCTTTTATAACTGAAAATAGTAAGAAGCAACCTAATGAAATAATAGAAAGCCCCATTGAAAATGTTCCAACGCGCCATGTTCTCATTCTTGTGTACCACCTTTGTTTTCTTTATTTCCAACTAACAATTTAAAGCCGCCACCAATTAAGAGGAGTGCAACGATAGATGTTTGGAAATAGCGATAATAGAGCTCGCTAAGATGAATGTTAAATATAGTTGCAAAGTAATCATTCAAAATAGGAAGGACTGTTTGATCTAATAAATAATAACCACCAAGTGTAATTAACCCAATACCAATCCATCTTTGATGATTGATAAAATAATCAATGATAGGTTCGTCATTTACACGTTCTTTTCCATACTTTGCAGTTTGTTGTAAAGCGTCAAAGAAGCTATAGAACCAAATGATTGGTACTAAAAATAAAAACGCCGAAAGTCTTAATAAGTCGAGTAAATATATTGAAAGTAAAAAGGCTGCCATAAGCTGAAGGCCACGGCGTTGTAAGCCTAAATACATATGTCCTGCTCCGGGGAACATCGCTAAAATAGAAGCGAATGTTTTATTTTTCTTTCCTTGTTCACGATGCTCTTCAAACTCTTCGAAAATTGTACGATCATCTAGTCGCTCGCCACGTTCTTTTTTCTGGAGTTGCTGAACAACATCGAAGAAATTGTAAATCCATAAAACAGGTAATGTAATAAGGAAGATTAGGAAACTTTCTTGCGATGTTAAAAGTGCAACGAAAATAATCATACTTCCGATTCCTGTGCAAGCGACTAAAAATGTAAGTCCACGTTGCATAAGTCCTAATTGAAAATGTCCAAGTCCAGGGATGATTGATAGAAGAATGATATAAAATCGTTCGCTCTCTTTAGAGGGATTTATCAATTCTCCAGCTTCTTGTTTTTTCGTTTGGTTTATAATGGTGATAACTAAATCTAGTAAGTTAATTATCCATAGAACAGCTAGTAAAAATAGGGGGAGAAAGACAATGGTGCGCTCTCCTAATTCTACTACGCAAAAAACTGCAAAAGAAAATAGTAATAAAGCCCCTCCACTATATAAAATAAACCGTCCTATCTTTTTTAAATATAAATGCCCAAGCCCAGGAATTAGCCCTAATACAAGTGCTAAAAAGGGATTTTTATTCATGCTTTGAACCTCCGTCCTTTTTTGATGTGTCTACCGATTTGTTTACAATTTGTTGTGAGATAGAAGACTCGTTATGTTTTGAAGATTTCTCGAAATTTGATGTCGCTGTGAAAATATATTGGAATAAACCACTTACCATAAAAATAATTGTAGCTGCGGTTGCAATTATGTAGTGAATAATCGTTCGCTTTAGTGAGTTTGTCTTTACATTTTCATTAGGTTGTAGCGTTTCAAAATCAATTTTCGTCATAACTTCGTTCGTAAATGAATCATCATTTATCATTGGAAGGTTTTCATGGTGTTCATCAATACTCTCCATATAAAGTGCTAAACAATGATCACATTCATAAAGGTGTTCTTCCATAGATTCACGTTCATTGTTTTCGATAAAATCTAATGTATAATTGCGCCAATCTTCTTTTGAATAATGCATCATAGAAACTCTTCCTCCTTCCAATGTTTTTTAATCCATTTTCTTGCTCGATACAGTTTCATTTCGACAGTTTTCACTTCGATGTTTTCCTGTAAAGCTATTTCTTGATAGCTTTTTTCTTCTAAGTAATGTGCGAGAACGACGTCACGGTAATTTTCGGGAAGTTCTCTCAGTTTTTGAGCAATGAGTAATTTTTGCTCTTTCGTCAATAATAAAGCCTCAATATTATGAGAGGATTTTATATTTTCCTCAGTTTTTTTACATAAGGAGAGTTCTTCGTTTTCTCTAGCTTTTTTTCTCTTATAATCAATAGCGTGATTGGTGGCAATACGCGCCATCCACGTTTTTAATCCACGAAATTGATAATTAGGGAGAGAGGCGTGAATTTTTACGAATACTTCTTGTGTAACATCTTTCGCATCTTCTTCATGTCTTAAAATAGAAAAGATAACTTGGAAAATATAGTGACGATATGTTTGCACAAGGATACGAAAAGCATGTTCGCTTCCTTGCTGTGCTTTTTCAATTAATTGTTTTTCCTCAATGGGTCTCTCCCTCCTTTTTGACGCATTCTATTATATAGACGTAAGAAATGACCGGTCACCCTACACATGTTGTAAAAAAAGAATAATATATTTTTAGAAAGGAGGCTATATGAAAAAAGGTGTGAAAAAATGGTAAAAAGGAGTATATAATGAGCAAGTGGGAAATGTTACGGGAAGAAAGGATGTGAATGTTAGTAGGGGAAGGTCCATACTAACAAACATGAAAATAAAAATATTAATAGCAGACGATAATTCTTTTATTAGAGAAGGCATGAAAATTATTTTAAATACATATGAAGAGTTCGAAGTGGTAGATACAGTAAATGATGGGAAAGAAGCAGTGGAATATTGTAAAAAGAACAACGTTGATATCGCTCTTTTAGATGTTCGTATGCCAAATATGAACGGGGTAGAGGCAACGAAATTTATTTGTGAAGAGACGAGAACGAAACCGCTAATTTTAACGACATTCGATGATGATGAATATATTTTGGATGCAGTAAAAAACGGAGCGAAAGGTTATTTATTAAAAAATAATGATCCAGAGCGTATTCGTGATGCAATAAAAGGAGTATATAACGGTCAAACTGTTATGCAAGATGTAGTCCTTGATAAAATTAAGTGCAATTTAATGGAAAGCAAAGAGGACGAATGTAAAATAGATAAGAGTCTTTTTACAGAAAGAGAGCTTAGTATTATCGCATTAATTGCGAAAGGTTTCTCGAATAAAGAAATTTCAAAGCAGCTTTTCATATCAGAAGGAACGATTGCAAATTACATTACATCTGTTTTAGGGAAAACTGGACTAGAACATCGCACACAAATTGCGATTTATTATTTAACAGGGAAAGTAGATTAGTGATATGGAATTTTGGTTAATTGTAAGTAAATTAATTGTCTTTATATATATTGTGTTTAGTTACATTTATTTAAATGTCGTGAACTTACCATGGATTATACTTACTTTGCTTTTATATCTTTCTGTAAATGTGCTCATTTCTATATTTAAAAAAGATACGCCCAAAAGCATATTAACTTCTCTGTCAATTGGCCTAGTTATTTTATTTACATGGAAGATTCATCTGTTTTTCATTTTGTTTTTACCATTGAACTTATATGAAATTATATTTCGTTATATAGAGAAGAAATGGCTGATCTTTATCATTATGATGATGCCTATTATTTTTACAGATGAAAGTATTCGAATGACATATGGATTAATTGTTGCATTTTCTTTCATTGTATTAACTATGGCAGAACGGTATACATCGCGTATATTAAAGCTTGAATCACAAAATGATAAGATGCGAAAAGATATGCAGCGGTTGACGAAAAGCTTACATGAAAATAAAGAGTACATAAAGCAATCGGAGTACACATTTAAGTTAGAAGAGAGAAACCGGCTCTCTCAAGAAATTCATGATAAAATTGGCCACTCAATGACAGGAGCGCTAATTCAAATGGAGGCAGCAAAGAGATTAATGGGGATAGATAAAGAAAAATCTGCCGAGTTATTACAAAATGCAATTCATATTTCGAAAGATGGAATTGAAAGTATTCGGGTTACATTAAAAAATATGAAGCCACCTACTGAGCAAATTGGCATTCATCGTATGAAATTATTCATAGAGGAATTTGCCGGTAAGCATGAAATAAATATTCCTTTCGTATATAAAGGGAATTTAGATATGATTTCACCGATTCAGTGGAAGATTATCGGTGAAAATGTTACGGAGGCATTAACTAATGCGATGAAATATGCTGATGCGACAGTCATTTCAATCGATATTCATGTACTTAACAAGATGGTAAAAGTGCAAGTGAAGGATAACGGAAAAGGTGTAGCTCTCGTTAAGAAAGGTCTCGGGATTATGGGGATGGAGGAGCGAACAGCGTCAGTAAACGGAAAAATTATTGTAGATGGAACAAGTGGTTTTTCAGTAACAATGTTGTTGCCGATATAAGAGAATCGGACGAAGATGAATCATCTCATATGAAAAAAGTGAATAATCTCATGTGAAAAGAATGAACTTTTGCACTGAGCAGGTTCATTTTTTTTGTTTATACTAAAAGCAGAGAAACCGAAATAGGGGTGAAATGATGAATACATTAGAAATTAAAAATTTAACAAAAAAATTTGGTGATTTCATCGCGGTAGATAATATGTCTTTATCTATTAAAGAAGGAGAGATATTTGGCTTTTTAGGATCAAATGGTGCTGGTAAAAGTACAACGATAAATATGATTGCTGGGTTGTTAAGAAGTAATGAAGGTGAAATTAGCATATTAGGAAAAAATATAAAGAAACATAATCGATTTGCGAAGATGAATATCGGTATCGTTCCGCAAGATATCGCGATTTATGAAGAGTTAACTGCCTATGAAAATGTGAAATTCTTTGCTGGACTGTACGGGTTAAGAGGGGCTGAACTAAAAGCGAGAGTAGAGGAAGCACTTCAGTTTGTAGGGCTTAGCGATAAACATAAAAGTTACCCGAAAAACTTTTCAGGCGGGATGAAACGAAGACTGAATATCGCTTGTGCAATCGCTCATAGACCGAAGTTAATTATTATGGATGAGCCGACAGTTGGAATTGATCCACAGTCAAGAAACTATATTCTCCAATCTGTTCGAAAATTAAATGAAATGGGAAGTACCATTATTTACACGAGCCACTACATGGAAGAAGTAGAAGAGATTTGTACGAAAATAGCAATTGTAGATCACGGTAAAGTAATTGCAGAAGGTACGAAAGAGCAGTTGAAAGCGATTATTACTAATACGAAAGACGTTTGGGTTGAAGTGAAGTCAGTAGAAAATTTAGATGTAGAACAGTTAAAAGAGATAAACGGTGTGAAAGCTGTTCAAATTGAAGAGAACGTAATTAAAGTAAACTCGGATGCAGGAGTAAACAATTTAAATAAAATTATTCAGCACTTCATTAATCATGACATTGAAATTCGTTCGTTAGAGGAGCAGGCTCCAAACTTAGAAACAGTATTCCTTACGTTGACTGGAAGAAACTTACGAGATAAATAAAAGGTAAATGAAGAAAAGGTAAAGGGAGGTTCATCAATTGAACATCTTCAATATTGCAGTTATGCATATTAAAAGAGATTTCAGAGACGTAAGAACTTTAGTTTTTATGTTAGCATTTCCGATTGTACTAATGCTTGTGTTAGGAACAGCGTTAACGAATGCATTTAATAGTGATAGTCAATCGATTAAGGATATACAAGTGCTATATAAAGATGAAGCGAGTAGCATATTTTCTCAATCGTTTGAAGCATTTACGAAAGAAGTCGATAAATCGGGTATTCATTTTAAAAAAGCTTCCGATAGTATAGATGGGAAAGAAGAAGTGAAGCAAAATAAATATGCTGCTTATGTAGAGTTAAATAAAGATGGTGCAAAATTATACGGAAGTGACAAAAGTAGTATTGAGGGAAGTATTGTGGAAGGTATGCTTACAACATTTGTTGATAAGTACAATGTAGCGACCGAAGTTGCAAAAGTAGATCCTAGTAAGGTGAGCGCAGTTATTTCAAACGGAAATCATAATGATTATATAAAAGAAACATCTTTACAAGCTGCGAAAAAACCAGGTTCTATGGATTACTATGCGGTTGTAATGACAACGATGATTGCACTATATGCTGGGATGGGAGCGAGTTCTTTAATTCGAGGAGAACGAATACGTAAAACAGGAGATCGTCTCATTGCTGCGCCTATAAGTAAGGCTGAAATATTCATTGGAAAAGTACTTGGTAGCTTAGTAGCAAATGCCCTTTGCGTATTACTCGTCATGTTATTTAGTAAATTTGTTTTTCGAGCGAATTGGGGCGACCATCTTGGAATCATATTTATTATTTTATTAACACAAGTTTTTCTAGCGATTAGCTTCGGTTTAGGTATTGGGTATATTACGAAAACGGCTGAATCATCGAGAGCAATTATTCTTGTTGTTATACAGTTAGCTTCTATTTTTGGTGGGGCATATGTCGTAGTAGAAGAAAATTTCATTACGAACTTATCACCATTAATGTGGGCAAACACGGCTGTCATGAAAATTATTTATGCAAATGATATAGGAGCGGCGCTGCCGGTAATATGTTTAAACCTCGGAATTTCAGCACTCTTTTTATTAATTGCGATTATTGCATTACGTAGACGGGAGGGGCTATAGTATGAAAGATATTTTATGGCTCATACAAAAAACGTTATCTGTCCTTTTGAAAAATAAAAAAGGCTTATTCATTATTATTAGTTTGCCAATAATCGGAACGCTCATCTCTTTTTCGATATACGGAAATGTAGGGCAAGGATCGTTAAATATCGGGATTGTAAATAAAGAAAACGAGCCGATAGCAAATGATACGGTGAAATTTTTAGAAGGATTAAATCATGTGAATGTGAGTAAGGTTAAGGAGTCGGAAGTAGAAGATAAACTCACTTCCAAAAAACTTGATGGTGTCATTACATTACATTCTGGTTTTTCAAAAGGTGTTCGAGAAGGGAAACCAGATCATGTTGAAATTGCATCGATTAAAGGTGATCAAGTAACAGTATTTATAAAATCATATTTATATAACTATATTGATAATGTAGCAGCTATTAGTAAAGTAGCAGGAACAGATCAAAGTATATTTAATAATATGTATGCTGGTTATCAAAAAAGCTCATTTAAAGTACGGTCTGAGACACTAGAAGATACTTCGAAAAATAAAGCTATGACAAACCAAACGATGGGTTATCTTATTATGTTTATGCTGTTTTCAGCAGCGAACTTATCAGGTTATATTTTAAAAGAAAAAGAAAATAGAACGTATTTCAGACTCTTATCAACACCGATAGATGGGAAGAAATTCATATTATCTAATGTTGGGGTAAATATGATGATACTAACAGTACAAATTCTAATTACCGTTCTATTCTTAACGAATGTGTTTCATACGAATATCAATATGCCTTTCATAGTGATGATCGGCGTACTCATGCTATTTGCATTAATAGCGATTGGAATATCATTAGTGCTTGTCGCTTTTTCGAAAAACTCAGCATCAGCAAATGCAATGCAAAATATGGTTATTGTACCGACATGTTTACTTGCTGGATGTTATTTTCCGTATGACATTATGCCAAAAGCAGTGCAAAAAGTAGCTGATTTTCTTCCGCAGAGATGGCTATTAGACACAGTATCAAAACTACAACAAGGAATTCCAATTTCAGATTTGTATTTAAATATTTTAATCTTAATTGCCTTTGCGGTAGCATTCTTCTTAATTGCTATTTATAAGTTTGGAAGAAATAATGATGCGAGGAACTTTGTTTAATATGAAAAGGGTGTGATGTAAAGTCGCATCCTTTTTTGTATGAAGCATGAAATGTAAATTGGAATGACAAAATAGAAGAGTGGAAAGAAAATGAGCGGAAGGAAATCAAAATGATTAAAAAAATATTGCGAGTTACTTCTATTATTATTGCTATTTTTGTTTTTATTGTAATTTGGATGCATATCGATGTTACTTTAGGCAGGAAAATGGAAGCCGGGAAAAACATGCCGACAGAGTATGCGCCTCATTATAGCGATTTTCAATTATATGTTGAAGGGAAGTCATTTTATAAACAGTTATTTACTGATATAAGAGAAGCGAAGCAATCTATTTATACGTATTTTTTTATTTTGTCGGATGATAAAAGTAGCCATACTTTTTTAAACTTATTAAAAGAGAAGGCAAAAGAAGGAGTAAACGTATATTTATCTGTTGATTTACTTAACGATTTATCATTTGAAAGAAAGATGAAAAAAGAATTACAGGAAAATGGTGTGCATTTTACATATAGTAGAAAACAGGAAGTACCATTCGGGTTTTATTCCCTTCATCATCGTAATCATCGCCGCATTACAACGATTGATGGAGAGATTGGTTATACGGGTGGTTTTAATATAGGGGATGAGTACTTAGGGAAAGATAAACACTTTGGGTACTGGAGAGACTATCATGTACGGATAAAAGGTGAAGGTGCAAAAGATTTAGAGGAACAATTTGCTTTAGATTGGAAACGAGATACGAAAGAAGATATAAAGAGGAGTACGAATAAGGCTAGTAAAGGGAATACATTGCATACTATGGTGAGTTACAATGGGCATTATGTTGCTAAAAAATATATAGAGCTAATAAAACAAGCTCAGCACTCAATTGTAATTGCAACGCCGTATTTTATAGCGAAAAATAAAGAATCAATGAATGCTTTAATCACAGCACAAAAGCGTGGTGTTACAGTAAAAATACTTTGGTCATATAAACCAGATCTACCTCTTATAAAAGAAGCGGCGTATCCATACATACGTCAAGCTGTTAATAATGGGATTACTGTATATGGGTATAAAAAAGGAATGTTCCATGGCAAATTAATGCTTATTGATAATGAATTAACCGTTATTGGCACAACAAACTTTACTTCGCGTAGCTTCAATATAAATGATGAAATGAATTTTTATATTCATGGTGGTCCTATTGTAGGGCAAGTTAATACGGTGTTAACAGAGGATTTTCGTGATTCGAAAGAGATGACGAAAGAGTTTTTTGAGAAGTTATCGTTTTGGGAGCGTTGTAAGGAAAAGTTAGCGGGATTGGTTGATTTTTATTTATAAAGTTTAAAGAAAAGGGAGTCTTTTATAGACCCCCCTTTTTTATGAGAAATAATTATTTTTCATGCACAAGCAATGAAGCATCATCATTAATCAAAGTCCCCACATGCTCACCTAAACAAATTCTTTTCATAACCCCCGGCTCATCGAAGTTAAAGACGTGTGCTGGCAAATTATAATCACGGGCAAGTAGTAAAGCGGCTTGATCCATTACTTGTATGTTTTGCCTAACAATATCGTTATAGTTTAGTTTTTTGTACATTTTTGCTGCTTTATTATGCTTTGGATCGCTAGTAAAGACGCCATCTACTCCTTGTTTTGCGACTAATATTGCGTCACTATTCATTTCAATGGCTCTTTGAACACTTGGATAATCTGTCGTAACGAACGGTTGCCCGTTTCCGCCTCCAAAAATAACGATATAACCGCTATCTAAATGGTGTACTGCACGGAGGCGAATGTACGGTTCAGCTACAGCATTAAACGGGATGGAAGTCATAACGCGCACTTCTTTATTTGTTTTACTCGTTAAAACGCCGCGTAGCATTAAGCTATTAATAATTGTACCTAGTGTACCGATATTATCAGCTTCTACACGATCAATGCCCCATTCTTCAGCTAAATGACCTCTGAAAATATTCCCGCCCCCGATGACGATAGATACTTCAATACCTAAATCAACGATGGATAAAATCTCATTTGCGATATGTTCTAATCGTTTGGAGTTAAAGCTATTTCCGGTTTGATCGGCAAGTGCACCGCCGCTTAATTTAATTAAGACACGTTTATATGGTCTCATAACAATTCCCCCTATATAGATCGCAATAAAAAAGGAACAAAGGCGAATGCCTTTGTTCCTTTTTAAGAAAATGAAAAAGAAAAGAAGAAGATAGAACGAATTTTTGTACATAATTTTTCATATTATCCACTCCTTTTCATTTCGATTTGTTGTAAGTGTATATCTTTTTGATTATACGAAACAATCTGATTACTTATCAAGTATATTTTATTTCTTTTTAACGAAAAGGTGTCAATGAAAAAGAAAAGAAAAATTTTTGAATTTTTTGTGACGAACTTGTAGGTTTTTGTATGATTTTGTAGGTTCGCCTATATGATGTGTGAGTAAGCTTTTATAAATACGAAATGAAAGCGTTCGCATAAAGGGGATGAACATAAATGAAAAAATTCGGATTGGCAACACAAATTTTTGTTGCACTTGTTTTAGGGATTGTAGTAGGGGCAATCTTCTATGGTAATAAAACGGCTATTTCTTATATCACACCAGTTGGGGATATATTTATTCACTTAATTAAAATGATTGTAGTACCGATTGTTATTTCAGCATTAATTGTTGCAGTAGCTGGTGTAGGAGATATGAAGAAGCTTGGGAAACTGGGCGGTAAGACAATTCTTTATTTCGAAATTATTACGACAATCGCTATTTTAATGGGATTACTTGCGGCTAATATATTCCAGCCAGGTACTGGCGTTGATATGAACAACTTACAGCAAAGTGATATTTCTTCTTATAAACAAACAGCAGATGCTACAGAGAAGCAAGGATTCGCTGAGACGATTGTTCATATCGTACCGAAAAACGTATTTGAATCAATTGCACAAGGTGACTTATTACCTATCATTTTCTTCTCAGTATTATTCGGTTTAGGAGTTGCAGCAATTGGAGAAAAAGGGAAACCAGTTTTCCACTTCTTTGAAGGTGTACTCGAAGCGATGTTTTGGGTTACAAATCAAGTTATGAAATTTGCGCCATTTGGTGTATTCGCATTAATTGCGGTTACGGTTGCAAAGTTTGGTGTAGCAACACTACTTCCTTTAGGAAAACTAGTGCTAGCTGTATACGTAACTGTTATACTATTCGTTGTGATTGTATTAGGTATTAATGCACGAATGGTTGGCGTAAACATTTTTACATTAATGAAAATTTTAAAAGAAGAACTTATTCTTTCATTTACGACAGCAAGTTCAGAAGCTGTTTTACCTAATATAATGAGAAAAATGGAAGAGTTCGGTTGTCCAAAGGCAGTTGCCTCTTTCGTTATTCCGACAGGTTATACATTTAACTTGACTGGATCGGCTATTTATCAAGCGTTAGCGGCATTGTTTGTTGCACAAATGTACGGTGTGCACATGTCACTGACAGAGCAAATAACGTTATTATTCGTTCTCATGTTAACATCCAAAGGTATGGCGGGAGTTCCAGGTGCATCGTTCGTTGTTGTATTAGCAACGTTAGGTTCAATGGGGTTACCACTAGAAGGTATCGCATTAATTGCGGGAATTGACCGCATTTTAGATATGATTCGCTCATCCGTCAATGTATTAGGAAATGCATTAGCGGCCATTGTTATGTCGAAGTGGGAAGGCGAATTCGATAATGAGAAAGCAAAACAATATGTAGAAACAGTCAAAGAAACAAAAGCAGCATAAGAAATCGTTAAGGAGTGAATAATCATGGCAACATTAACTGAAGTTAAAAATGGTGTTCGAATTGAAAAAGATTTTTTAGGTGAAAAAGAAGTACCAAACTATGCATACTACGGCGTACAAACAATGCGTGCAGTTGAAAACTTCCCAATTACAGGATACAAAATTCATGAAGGCTTAATTAAAGCGTTCGCAATTGTAAAGAAAGCTGCAGCACTTGCTAATACAGATGTAGGAAGATTGGAATTAAATAAGGGCGGCGCGATCGCAGAAGCCGCTCAAGAAATTCTTGATGGAAAATGGCATGATCATTTCATCGTAGATCCAATTCAAGGCGGAGCAGGTACTTCAATGAACATGAATGCAAATGAAGTCATGGCCAATCGTGCTCTTGAATTATTAGGAATGGAAAAGGGAGACTATCATTATATTAGTCCAAATAGTCATGTAAACATGGCACAATCAACGAACGATGCATTCCCAACGGCGATTCATATCGCAACATTAAACGCATTAGAAGGTTTATTACAAACGATGGGTTATATGCACGATGTATTTGAATTAAAAGCAGAGCAGTTTGACCATGTTATTAAAATGGGTCGTACACATTTACAAGACGCTGTGCCAATTCGTCTTGGACAAGAATTTAAAGCGTACTCTCGCGTACTTGAACGTGATATGAAACGTATTAAGCAATCACGTCAACATCTATATGAAGTAAATATGGGAGCAACTGCAGTTGGTACAGGCTTAAATGCAGATCCAGAATATATTGAAGCAGTTGTAAAACATTTAGCTGCAATTAGTGAATTACCACTTGTTGGCGCAGAAGACTTAGTAGATGCAACGCAAAATACGGATGCATATACAGAAGTATCAGCAGCACTTAAAGTATGTATGATGAATATGTCTAAAATCGCGAATGACCTTCGCTTAATGGCATCAGGTCCACGCGTTGGTTTAGCGGAAATTATGCTACCAGCTCGTCAACCAGGTTCATCAATTATGCCAGGGAAAGTAAATCCTGTTATGCCAGAAGTAATTAATCAAATTGCGTTCCAAGTAATTGGTAACGACCATACAATTTGCCTTGCTTCAGAAGCAGGACAATTAGAATTAAACGTTATGGAACCAGTACTTGTTTTCAACTTACTTCAATCAATTAGCATTATGAATAACGGTTTCCGTGCCTTTACAGATAATTGCTTAAAAGGAATTGAAGCGAATGAAGATCGCTTAAAAGAGTATGTTGAGAAGAGTGTAGGAATTATAACAGCCGTGAACCCTCATATCGGTTATGAAGCAGCAGCTCGCGTTGCGAAAGAAGCAATCGCGACAGGGCAATCCGTTCGAGAACTTTGTGTGAAAAATGGTGTACTGTCACAAGAAGACTTAGAGTTAATTCTAGATCCATTCGAAATGACACACCCAGGGATTGCAGGAGCAACTCTTTTAAAGAAAAATTAAAAGAAGAGGGGGACAAGCCCCTCTTTTTTGTTTACAATATAGAAATGCTATATATGAATAGAGGTAGGGATGTTATGAGCAAGTTTACAGTAGCTTCTAATGGTTCATTAGAAACGACATTAAGAGGAGTAGAAGTATTATCAACACCACTTTTAAATAAAGGGGTCGCTTTCACGCAAGAAGAGAGAGAAGAATTAGGTTTAAAAGGGTTATTACCGCCAGCAGTTTTAACATTAGAAGAACAAGCACGTCGAGCATATGAACAATTTTGCTCTCAGCCGGATGATTTATTAAAGAACGTATACTTAACAGCGTTACATGATCGAAATGAAGTACTATTTTATCGCATTTTAACAGATCACTTGCGCGAAATGTTACCAATTGTATATACACCAACAGTCGGTGTAGCGATTCAAAGATATAGTCATGAATACCGTAAACCACGTGGTGTGTATTTATCAATTAACGATCCATCGGGCATTGAAGAAGCATTCGCCAATATCGGTGCAACAGCAGAAAATATTGATTTAGTCGTTGTTACAGATGGAGAAGGCATACTTGGAATTGGTGACTGGGGCGTTGGTGGTATTAACATCGCCATCGGAAAGTTAGCTGTTTATACGGCCGCAGTTGGAATCGATCCTAGTCGTGTATTACCAGTAATTTTAGATGTAGGTACAAACCGTGAAGAACTATTAAACAATCCATTTTATATTGGAAATCGTCATCCTCGTATAACTGGTGAAGCTTACGATGAATTTATTGATACGTTTGTACAAGCGGTAAATAAACAATTCCCGAAAGCACTTTTACATTGGGAAGACTTCAGTTCTCGAAATGCACGAAAAATTTTAGATAAATATCGTCATGATATTTGTACATTTAATGATGATATTCAAGGTACAGGGGCAGTTTCGCTTGCTGCTGTATTATCAGCAGTGAAAGCTTCGGGTGTACCACTAAGTGAACACCGTGTTGTTGTGTTTGGTGCGGGTACAGCTGGAATCGGTATCGCAGATCAAGTTAGAGATGCAATGGTTCGCGTAGGCGTATCAGAAGAAGAATCATATAAGCGTTTCTGGTGTATTGATCGTAATGGGTTAGTTACGGATAATATGGAAGATCTTCTTGATTTCCAAATGCCGTATGCAAGAAAAGAAGCGGAAGTAAGTGAGTGGAAACAAAATGATATGATCGGACTTGCTGAAGTTGTGAAACATGTAAAACCGACAATTTTAATCGGTACATCAACGGTTGCAGGAGCATTTAAAGAAGAGATTATTAAAGAAATGGCTTCTCACGTAGAAAGACCAATCATTTTACCAATGTCGAATCCGACACCACTTGCTGAAGCAAAACCAGCTGATTTAATTGAGTGGACAGAAGGAAGAGCATTAGTTGCAACAGGAAGTCCATTTGAACCAGTTACATATAACGGTGTAACGTATGTGATTGGACAATCAAATAATGCACTTATTTTCCCAGGGCTTGGTCTTGGAACAATTGTCGTACGTGCAAGCGTCATGACGGATGGAATGTTCGCAGCAGCAGCTGAAGCAGTTGCAAGCATGGTAGATACTAGTCAGCCAGGAGCACCTATTTTGCCAGAAGTTGAAGAGTTACGTAACATCTCGGAAATGGTTGCAATTGAAGTAGCGAAAGTTGCTGTTGCAGAAGGTGTAGCTAGAGAGAATTTAAGTGATAACGATATCAAGATTGCAGTGAAAGAAGCAATCTGGGAGCCTGAGTATCGCCAAATAAAAGCGGTAGAAAAGGTTAGAATATAGAAATAAAGCCCGTTTATTATATAAGCGGGCTTTCACTTTTACTACTGACAAAAAGTATAGGAAGTGGCATCTTTGAATTGGAATCAGTTATGGAAGAAAGATATATCCCTTTTAATTATATTAATGGTTGTTGTTCCGATTGCTGGAGAGCTTAATTTTCATCCTTTTAATGATATGTTTCGCGTTAGCTTTGGGACACCGCTTTTCTTCTTTTTATTACTATTTTTAAGAAGAATACCAGCAGCGGCTGCAGGTATCCTTGTCGGTATATGTGTCGTTTTATTCCGCGTATGTCTTGACTGGGTTATGCAAGGTTCCTTTCATATGACAGAATCATTTTATTTGCGTTATGCTGTGTTCTTTTATTATTTTATTTATGGAAGTCTTTTTTCACTTTGTAGGGTGAATAAGTTTCATCAGAAACCAATTGTTATTGGTTGCCTTGGAATTACAATTGAAATTATCGCAAGTATGTCAGAACTAGCGATTTATCATATGGTCGTGCTCGGTACAACGATAACAGTTTCTGAAGTAAATAAACTTATTATTATTGCTATTTTCCGTAGTTTCTTTGCGCTTGGATTTTTAAATATGATGAACTTATATGAAACGAAATTAAAAGAATCACAAGTTCGAAAAGAAAATGAAAAAATGTTCATGCACCTTTCAAATTTATATGTAGAATCGGTTCATTTGAAAAAAACGTTACAAAATGCAGAGTTGATTACACAAGAAGCATATCAACTATATCGAAACTTACAAGCGAACGATGATTCCAGCAGTAAAACAGCATTGAAAATAGCAGGAGAAGTGCACGAAATAAAAAAGGATAATCAAAGGATTTTTGCAGGATTATCTAAACTGCTATTAGATAAAAATGTGGCGGAGTATGTAGAAGGTCATGAGCTTACAGAAATGATTGTAAGAATAAATGAAAAGTATGCTGAAATGCTAGAGAAAGATATACGCTTTTCTAAACATATAGAAGGTGAACACGCTGCATATCACGTGTATACAGTGCTATCAATCTTTAATAACTT
Source organism: Bacillus sp. F9_6S_D1_P_5 (assembly GCF_054823925.1). Classification (NCBI taxonomy): domain Bacteria; kingdom Bacillati; phylum Bacillota; class Bacilli; order Caryophanales; family Bacillaceae; genus Bacillus; species Bacillus sp. F9_6S_D1_P_5. The sequence continues at coordinate 34,677 of NZ_JBTREW010000007.1, forward strand.
AGTTGCGAATGCAGTAGAAGCAATTGAAGATAGAGGTCTCATTCATATTAAGTTATATAAACGAGAGCAACATGTAGTCTTTGAAGTAATTGACGATGGTCCTGGTATAGCGCAAAAATATAAGAAATTAGTATTTAAGCCCGGGTTTACTTCAAAGTATGATCAAACAGGAACGCCGTCAACAGGCATTGGACTTTCTTACATACATGAAATGGTAACAGAGCTCGGCGGAGAAGTAAGATTAGAAGACAATGAAACCGGAAAAGGGTGTAAGTTTATCGTTTGTTTACCGGAGTGCAGTTTAAAGCGGGAAGGGGAATAGGTTTGTTTTATTATATCGTAGATGATGATGAAGTTTTCCGTTCAATGCTTTCGCAAATTATTGAGGATGGCGATCTTGGGGAAGTAATTGGAGAATCGGAAGATGGAGCGTTTATTGAAGCAGAACAGTTAAATTATAAAAAAGTAGATATATTATTTATTGATTTATTAATGCCGATGAGAGACGGCATTGAAACAGTTCGTCATATAGCGTCTTCATTTACTGGGAAAATTATTATGATTTCCCAAGTTGAATCGAAACAGCTCATTGGTGAGGCGTATACACTTGGTGTGGAATATTATATTACAAAACCACTAAATAAAATAGAAGTAGTATCGGTTGTACGAAAAGTGATAGAGCGTATTCGCTTGGAACGTTCTATATATGACATTCAAAAATCATTAAATAATGTATTTCAGTGGGAAAAGCCGCAAATGCGTAATGAAACAGTGCAAGAAGAAAAAAAGATATCAGATTCCGGACGCTTCTTACTAGCAGAACTCGGTATCGCGGGAGAGAATGGAAGTAAAGATTTACTTAATATGCTGGAATATTTATATGGGCAAGAAAAGGCGCAAACATTTGAATTTGGATTCCCTGCGTTAAAAGATATTTTTCACCAAATAACATTAAAAAAATTAGATCATATAGCTTCGGATGCAGATATAGATAAGGAGAGAAAAGCATCTGAACAACGTGTAAGAAGAGCGATTTATCAATCGCTGAATCATTTAGCTTCCCTCGGACTTACAGACTTTTCAAATCCGAAATTTGAAAGTTATGCTCCGAAATTTTTTGATTTCACTGTAGTTAGAAAACGGATGACAGAAATGACAAAGGATGAAATAGCAACCTCTGGCCATATACGAATTAATACGAAGAAATTTATTCAGGTGCTTTATTTTGAAGCGAAACGGTTGATGGAGATCGAGTGAAGAAGATGCTAAAAAGCATCTTCTTTTATTTTTAATTTTCTGTTTAATTACAAGTGATAAAATAGTATAATCTATTGTAAAATTTATACAAATAATAGAGGTAAGGATGTGAGAAAGTGATTAGCACTTTGTTTAGTTACTTGTTACTAGGCATTTCGTTATCCGCGCCTGTTGGACCAATTAATGTGGCTCAAATTAATAAAGGAATGAAGAATGGATTTTTAAGTGCTTGGTTGGTTGGAATTGGAGCAATGTTTGCAGATGTAATTATGATGCTCTTAATTTATTTTGGTATATCAGTTTATTTAACAACACCTATTGCAAAATTAATTATTTGGGTATTTGGGTTCTTTACACTTTTATATCTTGGTTATGAAAGTATAAAAGACGCTTCAAAAAAAATTGAGGGGATAGATAATGTAGAAAAAGAACATCCGATGAAATCGTGTATATCAGGTTTTCTTATAGCTATCTCGAATCCACTTAATATTATATTTTGGATTGGAATATACGGTGCTGTTTTAACAAGTGCTATTAGTACATTGGGGAAAGAACAAGCATTGTTATATAGTATTACAATATTTATTGGAATTATGATTTGGGACTTATTTATGGCGACTTCAATCCACTTCGGAAGGAAATTTGTGAACAATAATATAATGAAATGGATTTCTATTATAGCTGGAATTATTTTAATGGGGTTTGGTATATATTTTGGATATGAGGCTGTAAAAGGCATAAAAGAACTTATATAAATAAAGATTGTTTTCATATTGAATAGATTTATATTTTTTAGAGAAAAGAAAGTGAAAATAATACTTACTTAACATTTAACATATAGAGCATGTAAAATGTTAAGTAAGAGAAAATGGTTTCAAATTAAGGAAGTGTCAAAACAATGGGTTTTACATTAAATAAATCGATTATAAAAGAAGTATGCGGAGAGACCTCATATAAAAGAGGCGAAGCGTATTATAAAGCAAATAAAGTAATCGTGAATCATTATGATGAAACGAGAGAAATTTGTGAGGCGACGGTAAAAGGGAATGAAGATTTTCATGTTACAGTAGCAAAAGCTAAAAAAGGTGATGTAGTTGCGAGATGTAGTTGTCCTTCATTAGCGTCTTTTCAAACGTACTGTCAACATGTTGCAGCCGTACTAATACAAATAAATTATAACCAGCAAACGGGCGGCACGGCCGAAAAAATGAGCAGAAATGATCAATTAACGAGCGGGATGTTTCAGTTGTTTGCAGACAAACCACTGCGGCCCAAAAGTAAACAACACCGCTTTGATACACGTGAAATATTAGATGTTGCGTTTATATGTTCACCAGTAGCAACGAAAAGTGGTGGGGCCCTTCTTGGAATTCAGTTAAAACTTGCGAAAACATATTTTATAAAGCATATTAGAGAATTTCTTTCTAAAGTGGAGAAAAGAGAGGCTTTTCATTGTTCCAATGAATTTACATACACGCCAGATGTACATAGTCTTAAACAAGAAACGGACGCGATTATACAACAACTCATTAAAATATATCATAACGAAAAAATGTATGAAGATGCGTTAGAAGTACATGCGAAACAAGATGAAAGTATGATATTCATACCGCCAACTTCGTGGAAAGATATGCTCTCTTCACTTTCTAAAGTGGAGTATGTACAGATGAAACACAATGAGCAACTGTTTCATGGCTTGCAAATGTCAAACGGTTTATTGCCATTACATTTTGAATTTACGAAAGGAAATAATGGTGGATTTACACTTCATATAGATGGCCTAAATCGTGTTCAAGTGATGGAGATGTATAACAACGCTCTTTACGATGGGAAATTATATGATTTACCTATGGAAGATTGTATGCGGCTTATTGAATTGCAAAAAATGATGAGTCGCTCAAATAGTAATCAATTTTATATTCCTGAAAGTAAGATGGAACATTTCGTAGCGAAAGTTGTGCCTGGATTAATGAAACTTGGAACGGTACGCATTGATGAAGTAATATCCGATCGTGTTGAAACGCCGTCTTTAAAAGCAAAACTGTATTTAGATCGAGTGAAAAATCGTTTGTTAGCAGGTCTTGAATTCCATTATGGAAACGTCGTGATCAATCCGCTAGAAGAAGATGGGCAACCATCTGTTTTTAATCGTGATGAGAAAAAGGAAAAAGAGGTTTTAGACATTATGAGTGAAAGTGCCTTCGCGAAAACAGAAGGCGGTTATTTTATGCATAATGAAGAGGCTGAGTATAACTTTTTATATCATGTCGTTCCAACGTTAAAAGGTTTAGTTGATATTTACGCGACAACAGCAATTAAATTACGCATTCATAAAGGGGATACAGCCCCTCTTATAAGGGTGAGAAGAAAAGAAAGAATTGATTGGTTATCATTTCGTTTTGATATAAAAGGAATACCGGAAGCGGAAATTAAAGGTGTGTTAGTGGCTCTTGAAGAGAAACGCAAATATTACCGATTAGCGAATGGTTCTTTATTATCACTAGAGAGCAAAGAGTTTAATGAAATTAATCAGTTTGTAAAAGAGTCAGGTATTCGAAAAGAATTTTTACATGGGGAAGAAGTGAATGTTCCGCTTATTCGGAGTGTAAAATGGATGAACGGACTTCACGAAGGTAATGTTTTAAGTTTAGATGAGTCTGTGCAAGATTTAGTTGAAAGTATTCAAAATCCGAAAAAATTAAAGTTTACAGTACCGCAAACTTTACATGCTGTAATGAGAGAGTATCAAGTATACGGATTCGAGTGGATGAAAACACTCGCCTATTACCGTTTTGGCGGTATTTTAGCAGATGATATGGGACTTGGAAAAACGCTGCAAAGCATTGCTTTTATAGATTCTGTTTTGCCTGAAATTCGAGAGAAGAAGCTACCTATATTAGTCGTTTCACCGTCCTCTCTCGTTTACAATTGGTTTAGTGAATTGAAAAAATTCGCCCCGCATATTAGAGCGGTTATTGCTGATGGAAATCAAACAGAACGACGAAAAATTTTAAATGACGTAGCGGAATTTGATGTCGTAATTACGTCATATCCATTACTGAGAAGAGATATAAGATCGTATGCGAGGCCATTTCATACGCTATTTCTTGATGAAGCACAGGCGTTTAAAAATCCTACAACGCAAACTGCAAGAGCAGTGAAAACAATTCAAGCTGAATATCGTTTCGGACTAACGGGAACGCCTGTAGAAAATTCATTAGAAGAGCTATGGTCTATCTTCCACGTCGTATTTCCAGAATTATTACCAGGAAGAAAAGAATTCGGTGATCTAAGGAGAGAAGACATAGCAAAGCGCGTAAAACCTTTCGTATTAAGACGATTAAAAGAAGACGTATTACAGGAGCTTCCAGATAAAATAGAGCACTTACAGTCATCGGAATTATTACCAGATCAAAAGAGACTATATGCTGCTTATTTAGCGAAATTAAGGGAAGAAACGTTAAAACATTTAGACAAGGATACGTTACGTAAAAATAAAATTAGAATTTTAGCTGGCTTAACGAGATTGCGACAAATTTGTAATCATCCCGCTTTATTCGTTGATGATTACAAGGGGAGCTCAGCTAAATTTGAGCAACTGTTAGAGATATTAGAGGAATGCAGAAGTACTGGTAAGAGAATTTTAATCTTTTCTCAATTTACGAAGATGCTGTCCATTATTGGTCGTGAGTTAAATCGTCAAGCGGTTCCATACTTTTATTTAGATGGAAATACACCTTCGCAGGAACGTGTAGAGCTATGTGACCGGTTTAACGAAGGGGAAGGGGATCTATTTCTCATTTCTTTAAAAGCTGGTGGTACAGGTCTTAACTTAACGGGTGCTGATACGGTTATATTGTACGATTTATGGTGGAATCCAGCTGTTGAACAACAAGCGGCAGATAGGGCATATCGAATGGGACAAAAAAATACGGTACAAGTTATTAAATTAGTGGCTCACGGAACCATTGAGGAAAAGATGCATGAACTGCAGGAGAGTAAGAAAAATTTAATCGCTGAAGTGATTGAGCCAGGAGAAGAGAAATTATCATCAATCACGGAGGAAGAAATACGAGATATTTTAATGATTTAATATAAAAAGCTATGCTTTCAAATATATGAGAGCATAGCTTTTTTAGTATAATAATTATAATTTGTTTTGAACAAAGTAAAGAGATAATACAGAATTTACTTTTTAGTCCCTTTACTTTTATATGGCTTGGCAGCTGCCTTTTTCTTTGCACTTGATTGCCAACGATTCCATCCTTTACTTCCTGTACCTTGTCCTACACCTTTTTTCGGTTTTGCTTTCGTTTTACTCATATGATCACTCCATTATATAAAAATCTTATTTGATAATAGTCAATGATTTAGAACATACTCTTTATAAATGACTATGATTGCTTTAAGTAAAAATAAACTGCTTGAATGCTATAGTATAACACGAATTTGCACGTAAACTGAAAGGAATTACAAAGAAAATGAAAATAATACGAAATACTGCGGATTCTATATTTCGAACGATTACATTACTTGTTGTGTATACGTTAGTTTCGGTTAGTGAAACGTTTTGTGGATTGACAAGGCAAAATAAGTGAAGATGTTATATTGAAAACAATCAATAAAGCCGTAAAATAAAGAATTGAAAAATATTTTTAAATTTTTATTGACTTTCTTTATTTTTTGTATAGAATAATCATTAATAAAATGTTTCAGAGATGTGACAACAAAACGACTATGAAAGGACGAGTAGTAGTAGGATGTAGTCTAAGCGAGTCAGGGGTGGTGTGAGCCTGATACGAAGCCTATTATGAAGAACCTCCTGGAGTTGCTAACCGAAATCCTTTACAGGAAAGTAGACTTAGCCGGGAACTTCGCCGTTACAAGAAGAACAGTATCGAGATATTTCATCTCCGTATTGTATAAGTGAGCAACCTCTGTTGCTAATTTGGGTGGTACCGCGGAACCAAAGCCTTTCGTCCCAGTTTTTTGGGAAAGAAGGGCTTTTTTTGTTGGCTTCTTTTCACAACATCCAAACATTTTAGGAGGAAACCACCATGTATCAATCATTAATGACAGTAAGAGAGACTCAAATCGCAATTAAGGAAGTTAAAACATTTTTCGAGGATCAATTAGCAAAACGCCTTGAACTATTCCGCGTATCTGCACCATTATTCGTAACGAAAAAATCAGGATTGAACGATCACCTAAACGGTGTAGAACGTCCAATTGAATTTGATATGTTACATTCAGGAGAAGAATTAGAAATTGTTCATTCACTAGCGAAGTGGAAAAGATTCGCATTACATGAATATGGATATGAAGCTGGTGAAGGTTTATATACAAACATGAACGCGATTCGTCGTGATGAAGAACTTGATGCAACACATTCTATTTACGTTGACCAGTGGGATTGGGAAAAAATCGTTCAAAAAGAATGGCGTACTGTAGATTACTTACAAAAAACAGTACAAATAATTTATGGAATATTCAAAGATTTAGAAGACCACTTATTTGAAAAATATCCGTTCTTAGGAAAGTATTTACCAGAAGAAATTGTTTTCATCACTTCCCAAGAACTAGAAGATAAATATCCAGAATTAACACCGAAAGATCGTGAACATGCAATTGCGAAAGAGCACGGTGCAGTCTTCATTATCGGAATTGGTGATGCACTTCGTTCAGGTGAAAAGCATGATGGGCGCGCAGCTGATTATGATGATTGGAAATTAAACGGTGACATTTTATTCTGGCACCCAGTATTACAATCTTCATTCGAATTATCATCAATGGGAATTCGTGTTGATAGTAAATCACTTGATAAGCAGTTAACGAAAACAGGTGAAGACTTCAAACGTGAGTATGATTTCCATAAAGGTATTTTAGAAGACGTACTACCATTAACAATTGGCGGTGGTATTGGACAATCAAGAATGTGCATGTACTTCTTACGTAAAGCACATATCGGTGAAGTTCAATCTTCTGTATGGCCTGACGATTTACGTGAAGCTTGCAAGAAAGAAAACATTCATCTGTTTTAATAGAAGGGAGAGGATAACTTCAAGAGTTATCCTCTTTTTTTATTGTGTAAACGAATGGTTTACAGTGAGTTTTACTAATGGTTTCTTTCTTTTTCGGACCCTTTTATGTAATAATTTGTTAAAGGAGGGGACGTTATGAGCTTAGGACAACAACTTAAAAGATTACGAGAGTCACAAGAGTTTTCACAGGAAGATGTTGCTAAAAAGATTGGTATAACGAGGCAAGCAGTGTATAAAGTGAAACTTTAATCAGTGGGCGATTTATCCTACTGATTATTAGTTGAACCAATCGGGCTTTTATAGGCAGTTAATCGCATCTGGCTGCCTTGATTGTGCTTAAAAGCTTTGATGAGATTTATTGCCTGTTAAAGCGGGGTAAGTGGGAAAATGATAAAAGTTGCCCTGATATTGAAAACTTGATTTTATTGAGCGAAATGTATAATGTTACGCTCGATGAGTTAGTAAAAGGGAGCCGAAATTTAAAAGGGAAAATACATATTGATGAAGATGGGGATTTTGAGAAAGAGAATGAGTTTGGTTTTTATATTGGATGTGGTTTGTTAATTATGAGTGCTTTCATTGATTATGAAAAAATACAGGTAGTTGTATTAGGAGTTGCACTATTCATGATGGTTTTTTACTCTGACGTAAAGAAAGTGATTTTGAATGAGTTCAGATCGTTTTTTAAAAGAAAAGATATGTATGATAAGAAGTGAGAAGGGTCGGTTATATTTCCTAGGAAAGAGTATAACAAGCAATTGAATTGTTTTATAATAATTTTGAGATATTGATAGTATGTTAAAAAGTCCAAACAAGCATAACCCCGTTCTAAAGCTAGGACGGGGTTGAACATCTAAGCTTTATTAAGAAAGAATTTCTTTCAAATATTTTTACTTCAGTAAAACATTACTTATTTGTTACCGAGTTCTTCCGCTAAACCGATTAAAATTCCTTCGGTTCCGCGAATGTAGCAGAGTCGATATGAGTCCTCGTACTGAACTATTTCACCAACGAGCTGAGCACCATGCTTAGTCAGTCTCGATACCATTTCATCAATGTCCTCAACGGTGAACATGACGCGTAAATAACCGAGGGAATTTACAGGAGCTGTCCGATGATCTGCAATAGTAGGTGGTGTGAGAAATCGTGAAAGTTCAATTCGGCTATGGCCATCTGGGGTTACCATCATAGCAATTTCTACGCACTGAGAACCGAGTCCTGTTACGCGACCAGCCCATTCACCTTCGACAGTAGCTCGCCCTTCGAGTTTTAATCCAATCTCCTCGAAGAAAGAGATTGCGTTATCAAGTGATTCTACAACGATGCTGACATTGTCCATTCTTAGTAATCTGTTGCTTGCCATAGTCTGTATCTCCTTATATGTATAAATTTATTATCTAACTATCTTTGTAATTATACAAAATTCCGTCTAAACAAAAAACACCTTGTCACAGTGTATGAAAATGTGAAAAGGTGTTTTCGGGTATAGCATATAATATCTTGTTAACGAACAAGACGTCGTAAACCCTCTATGATATAAATATGCGCGAACTTATTATGTTCAAGTAGTTTCAAGAATTTGATACTGTAATTGCTATTCACTAAAAGAACTTCGACTTTCCAACAAAATAGTCCTACCCTGTTTCTATTTATATAGGAAGAAAATAGATTCATATAATTTGTTTTAAGTTTTACTAGTGGAAATTAACTCATCTGCACTAAAGGCTCAATTTTCGCCATAAATGATTGATGCAGCGCTTCAACACCTGTTACTAAATGAAGACGGTCAATAACGACAGACACTTTAATTTCTGATGTACTTACCATTTTAATATGAATATTTTCTTCTTTTAAAGTAGTGAACATATTCGCAGCAACACCAGGATTAGAGACCATACCAGATCCTACAATTGATACTTTTGCTAAATGATTTTCATATTCTACAGATTCATAGTGAAGTGTTTCTTGATTTTGTTCTAATACCTCTAATGTTTCTTTTAAATCATTAGAATGGATTGAGAAGGAGAGATGAACAGTTCCTTCATTTGTAATACTTTGAATGATGATGTCTACATTAATATGTGCCGCTGCTAATGTAGAGAAAACTGTTGAAAGTGCACCTTGTTCCAATCCTTTCATTGTGACGCGTGTAATATTATCTTCAAATGCAATACCTTTAACGATTGATTGTTGTTCCATGTTACATTCTCCTTTTACAATTGTTCCGTTTTCTTGTTCCATACTTGAGCGAACTTCTAAAATGACATTATGATTTTTAGCAAACTCAACAGCACGCGGGTGTAATACACCAGCACCGAGGTTTGCAAGTTCTAACATTTCGTCATAAGAAATTGCATCTAATTTATAAGCATCTTTTACAACTCGTGGATCTGTCGTATATACGCCGGTCACATCTGTGTAAATATCACATTTTTTTGCTTTCAGTGCAGCAGCTAATGCAACAGCAGTCGTATCAGAACCACCGCGTCCAAGCGTTGTAATTTCATGATTTTCACTCATTCCTTGGAATCCAGCTACAATAACGATCGTACCTTCAGTAAGATAAGATTGAATTCGATCTGTCTGAATATCAGTAATCCGTGCACTACTATGTACAGATTCTGTTGTAATACCAGCTTGCCATCCTGTTAATGAAATTGCGTTATAACCTTTTGCTTGTAGTGCCATCGTTAATAATGAAATAGTCACTTGCTCTCCTGTTGATAGAAGCATATCCATTTCGCGTTTACTTGGATTTTCTGTAATAGCGTTAGCAAGTGCGACAAGTTCATCTGTACTTTTTCCCATTGCTGAAACGACAGAGACGATACTATGTCCTCGTTCATATTCTTCAATAATTAAATTTGCTACATGTTGAATACGCTCAACACTTCCAACAGAAGTGCCACCAAATTTTTGTACAATCGTTTCCATTACGAATTCCTTCTTTCATCCATTTTTAAGAATAGATCAGGACATATATTAATCCCAATATTCCTGTAGTTACCAGAGAAAAACAAAAAACACCATCTCAAATAAGTGAGGATGGTGCTGTTACAGGAAAAGGGAAACAGAAAACGGAGCTAATAAAAAAACCGCCAAAAAAGGAATATCATAAAAATGATATCTCTTTTTTGTAGATAGCTCTTCATACGTACACGTCTGTACATATGACAGTTCTGTTTCTATTCGAAAACAGCCCCAATCGATAAATGCAGAGAAAATTATCGATTTCGGCAATACTTCCTTTCATCTAATTTCATAGACATCTCTGTGTCTCCATTAGAATACTCATAAGTATCGCAACCTCTATCTCACGTTTTAGGCGAGAGTGTTTGATTTATGAAGTTGTTGGTAACATTTGTTTTATAATAATTTAAATTTTTCGGGGAATCAAGTGTTTTGTATAAATTTTAAAAATTCTTTCTTTTATAAAGGGAGTTTGTGAAAAATGTAGCAAAATAAATTCATTGCATGTACATTAAAATTATAGTGCATTGGAGGTGGAAGAATGAAGAGGAAAAAGCCTATTTATGTTTCGGCAGAAATGAACACAACAATGGAGAAATTATGGGAATACACGCAAGAACCACGTATACATACAGAATGGGATGCCCGCTTTACTGAAATTTCGTATTTAGAGAAAAAAGAAGGAGAACCACAGAAGTTTTTATATAAAACAAAAATCGGATTTGGACTTGAAATAGCTGGTGAAGGGGAATCGATAGGTGAAATAAGAAAAGAAACGGGAGAACGTATTTCTTCTTTAAAATTTTGGACGGATAATAGATTATCTCTTATTCAAACAGGGCGTGGTTATTGGAAGTATACACCGCGTAAAGAACACATTCATTTTGAGACGCAATATGATTATGATACGAGGTTTGGTCGTATAGGGAATGTAATAGATTTCTATATATTTCGGCCGTTATTAGGCTGGGCGACTGCTTGGAGTTTTGATGCTTTAAAGTTATGGTTAGAAAAGGGACTCCATCCAAGGTTACTAATTAGAAGAACAATGACATATTGGCTCGTATGTTTTTTTATTGCTTTTGTATGGATGTATCAAGGGATAGTGCCGAAACTAGTGTTTACTCATTCAGAAGAAGTAAAAATGTTGTCTGTGATAATTGGTTCAACTGCGCATAGTATTTTTCTAGTTAAAATAATTGGATTACTAGAAATTATTTTTGGTGTCCTATGGCTGTTGCCATTTCAAAAACGAAAAGTATTTATCGTACATATTTTTATGTTAATAGCTTTAACGATAGCGGCAGGATTTACGAATGTCGCAAGCTTTACAGAGCCGTTTAATCCAATTACATTAAACGTTCTACTAATGGGGTTATCAATTGTCGGTTATATAAATAGTGCGAATTTGCCAAGTGCAAAAAATTGCAAGAGGAAAAGAAAGGAATAATGTATGGCTAATATGTATGAAAGACTATTAGGGGATTCTTATACAAAACTTCATCCGAAATTACAGAAACGCTATGAAATTACGGAAGAAAATAGCTTTACTGGAGAAGGAAATATGGATGAAATTTACGGAGGTTCTTTTTTCGTAAAATTGATATTAAAAATTGCATCGAAGTTTAGAATGTTTTTCTCTGAGCGGGGGAAGGAAGTGCCATTTACAATACATAATACCGCTGAGCGAGATGAAAATGGAAATGAATTTGTACGATGGAATCGTACTTTTTATTTTCAAAATAAAAAAAGATATTTTAACGCTGTTATGCAGTGGGATGAAGAGAATAATGAAATTGTGGATTATTTTGGTGAACCACACATACTTGTTTCTACTCTGAATTTTCATATTGATGAAGTGGGGGCAATGCATATTTCTTCAAAGAAACAATGGTTTTACATGTTTGGAAGAAAAGTCCCGTTGCCTAGATTCTTATATGGAGAGGCCGACATTGTAGAAAGTTATGATGAAACAAGGCAATGCTTTCGAATTCATGTACAAGTACGAAATCCGTTAATTGGTTCATTATTTTCATATAAGGGGACATTTGTGGAAAGGAAATAAATGATATGAAAAATATAATAGTTGGACTTGCTTGTTATATTATTTTTCTAATATGTGAGTGGTCAAATGTAAACCCAGTTGAAGCAATTATTTTATTATCTATTTTGTTATTTATACCGATGTCATTTTGCATCATTGATAAGAAAACAAGAAATGGATCATATATGTTTTTTTATAAATTTATATCGTTGTTATATCCAATCGCAGCAATTAGTGCAATGTTAGCTTTCGTAACAAACCACTATTTTTTTGCGTTACTTTGGTTTGTATATACAGGAATTGTTACATTATTTGGTGTGAGTAGATTACTAGAAAGAGGATGGAAACCGCTAGAAGAGACAGCTATCGATAGTGCGTTTATATATTTGTTTTTAGGTGGTTTTTGGTTTTTTGCTTCTGTATCAAAACTCTCCATTATGCACTTTAGTTCTGACATTGTTTTACTCACAGCTGCACATTTTCATTATTCGGCATTTCTATTGCCGTTATCAGCTGGTTTAATTGGGAGAAAAAGAGAAAAGAGAAGTAAAGTATATGATGCCATTATGTTTGTCATCGTCATTTCACCTATGTCAGTTGCGATCGGGATTACATACTCAAGGGTATTTGAATTTTTTGCTGTGTTGCTATATTTATGTGCGATTTATGTGTATGGTATTTATGTTTGGCGCACGAAATTTAATGCTATTAGTGCAAAGATTCTCCTGATCATATCGTCTAGCACACTCATGGTAACAATTATGTTTTCACTTATATATTCGTATGGGAATTTGAAACATGTAATGACGATTACAATTGCTCAAATGGTTTGGATTCACGGTGTTGTCAATGGAATTGGAGTAGCGTTACCAGCATTTGTCGGCTGGATGATTGAAAATAGTGCTCCAAATTATAAATATTACGGGAAGCCAATGAGCGGGTTAAGAGGAAATGCGACAGTTGGTGAAGCATTTTTACATAACAGAAATTTAATAGATAGTAAAGAATACAAAGGTTTAGTTGATAATATGAATGATTTTCATAGTGAGGCATTTGACGTGACGAAGATTCCTTTAAGTATTATTCGCTTTTATGAAAATACAAAAGAGTATGAGTTACAATCACATATTAAATGGACTCGCTGGTTCCGTCCGGTAGCATTTTGCTATGAGAAAATGAGTAAACGTATAGGGCAAATACATTTAGGAATGGGCGGCAAGTGGGAAATGATGCATGGCTCTATCATCGGGGTAATAGATGAGAAGGATGGGAGAGAGAATGTAAGGGCTTGGCTAAGAAAAAATGAAGCAGAAGAATCTATTTTTGTAGCTCTTTACTCAAAACATACATATGAGGACGAGACGTATATGAATATTGCATTACCTTTGCCATATTCGAATATGACAGGGATTTTGAAAGTATGTAATAAGAGTAATGATTTAATCATTACTAGTAAGCTGAGAAGAAATGGGAAGGGAGATGAGGGGATTTATTTACATACTCGTTTCTTTACAATACGTTTACCGTTAGCAGAGACTTTTATTATTAAAGAGAACACGGATCACATATTAGAAGCTAATCATAGAATGTGGATATTTGGAGTTAAGTTTTTAGAAATTGATTATAAGATTAAGAAAAAAGAGGAGAAGTAAGAAAAGCTTGGAGAGATTCCAAGCTTTTTTACGTATGCGTAATTGTCATAGCAACTTGTTTATCTAAGTCGCGGTCCCAAACACGTTGAATTTCAAACGTACCTTTTTCAAAAAATAATGGGAATCTCTCTTTAAACCAATTTTGCATAGGAAGATTTAATGCTGTATCGATTGGTACCCATAATAATTCGCCCTCTGGAGGATTCATAAGAAGTTCGCCTTCAAATGAGTCTGTCCAATAATTAAATACCATATATCGAACATTTTCTTTCGGATTTACGTATTCATCTAATCCCTTAAAAGTTAAATTTGAAACAAGTAATCCAGTTTCTTCTTTTACTTCTCGTTTAGCAGCTTGAACGATACTTTCTGGGAAATCTACTTTTCCGCCAGGAGCGATGTAGCCAGGGAAGCCTAGATGATCGGGGCGCTGTATTAGCAATACTTCGTTATTCCGCTGAATCATACACATCGTGTAAATACGGTGTTCTATATCTTTCCAATTGTTGCTCATACGAATCTCTCCCTTTTAAAACCTTATAGTTTTTAACTATAGTTATATATGACAAAAAATACAATAATAATACAAAATTATACAAATTACAATTGACTATTACTAATTTTCAGAACTATAATTAGTCTGTTACATAAATACATTGTACTTGAGAGGGGAATATATTCTATGAAAAATAGAATAATCGCAGCAGGATTAATTGCAGCTAGTATATTATCTTATTCATCTAGTAGTTTCGCACAAACAAAAACGTTTCCAGATGTCCAAGCAGGGCACTGGGCAGAAGATTCTATTAACTACTTAGCAGCAAAAGGCGCAGTTACAGGTAACGAGAAAGGAATGTTCGAGCCTGGAAAAGAGATCACTCGTGCAGAAGCAGCTACAATGATGGTTAAAATCTTAAACTTACCATTCGATAAAGATGCTAAACCATCTTTCGGCGATTCTCAAAAACAATGGTATACTCCATTCATCGCAGCTGTAGAAAAAGCTGGCGTTGTTAAAGGAAAAGGCGAAGGCGTATTCGATCCAAATGGAAAAATCGACCGTGTTTCAATGGCATCTCTTCTTGTAGAAGCTTACAAATTAGAGTCTAAAGTAAACGGTACTCCAGCAACTAAATTCAAAGATTTAGAAACATTAAACTGGGGTAAAGAAAAAGCTAACATCTTAGTTGAATTAGGGATTTCAGTTGGTACTGGTGACAAATGGGAACCTAAGAAAATTCTAACTAAAGCAGAAGCAGCTCAATTTATTAAAAAAGCAGATTCGCTTAAAATAGGAAACCCTTTAGTAGAAAAGGTAGTTATTATTGATCCTGGTCATGGAGGATTTGATCCAGGGAATCCAGGACAAGGTGTAGAAGAAAGTAAAATTGTATTTGATACATCTTTAAGATTACAGAAGTTGCTAGAAAAAAATACACCTTTAAAAGCTTTGTTAACACGTGAAGAGAACGGAAATCCAGGAAGTAACAAAAATGAATCTCTTGCGAATCGAGTGAAATTTGGTCAAGAGAACAATGCGGATATATTTGTAAGCATTCATGCAAATTCTTCTGAAAAACATGATGGTCATGGAACGGAAACATATTATTATAAAAAATCCAAGCGTGGAGAAGAGACACAGATTGAAAAGGATAGCGAAGTATTAGCGAAGAAAATTCAAAATAGAGTAGTAGAAGCACTACATACAAGAGATAGAAAGATAAAAGACGATCACTCACTTTATGTAGTAAATAATAATACAGTACCAGCAGTTTTAACAGAGCTTGCCTTTATTGATAATGATATAGATAATGGTAAATTAGCTACTGAATCAGGAAGACAAATTGCTGCTGAGGCAGTTTATGCTGGTATTTTAGATTATTATGAATGGAAAGGTTTCGATGTTTCCAAATATCGTTTAGCTAAATAACAATGTTGATTGATAAGCCCATCGTCTATATAGAGATGGGCTTTTCGTGTGAACTTTTGTAATTTTATATCGGAATAAAAAGATACATCGTATTATGCTAATTATAAATAAAATAATGGTAGATTAGTTTATTTTTATCACGTATACTTTTACTGTTGACTAATTAAGAGTTTGTTAGTTTAATAGGGAAAATTATACGATAAAGGGAGGCAAGTTAACACGGGACAAGCATATACATAACGTGTTAAAAAATTATGAAAAAAGTTATTTCTAATGTGTTAGCAGTGACAGTCGCACTTCAAGTAGTGATGGCTCCGGCAACTTCGTTTGCATCTACAAAAGAATTTCCAGACGTTCCGAAAAATCATTGGGCACTTGAAGCGATTAATGATTTAACGTCAAAAGGGGTTATTGCAGGTTACGATAATGGTAAATTTGGCTTTGGAGATGTTGTAACTCGTGAGCAAGTAGCAGCATTAATGTATCGCGCATTAAAACCAGAAGCAAAAAGCGATTATAAAAATCCATACTCTGATATTAGTGCAGGAACGACGATGTTCCAAAAAGAAATTTTAGCGCTAACAGATATGGGGATTTTTGTAGGTGATGGTAAAGGGACGTTTAGACCGAAAGAATCGTTAACTCGTGCTGAGATGTCTGTTATTTTGCAAAAAGCATTTAAATTAGAAGTTAAAGCACCACATACATTTAATGATATAGATGCAACATATTGGTGGGCGAAAGAATCAATTAGTGCATTGCAATCAAATGGTGTAGCAGCAGGGAATAACCTTGGAGGATTTGATCCATCAGGTGTATTAACACGTGAAAGCTATGCACAACTATTATATAAAGCGATGCAAATTAAAAAGGATGTTCCTGTTGAACAGCCATCGTACATTAATCTAAATGTAACATTACCATCTAACGTAACAGCACAAGAGATTGATAATTTCATTGGAAAGTATCATCCTGACAGTCCGCTTATTGGAACGGGTAAAGATTTTATTCAAGCACAAAATGAGTATGGTGTGAGCGCATTATACTTAGCTGCACATGCAATCTTAGAATCTGGTTACGGGAAATCAGAAATTGCATATCGGAAACATAATCTATTTGGACTAAAGGCATTTGATTGGGATCCATTTGCATATGCAAAATATTTACCATCGTACGGGCAAAGTATTTCGTACAATGCTGATTATGTAAGAAAGAACTACTTAGAAGAAGGCGCTCCTCATTTCAATGGTTACACATTACCTGATATGAATGTTAAGTATGCAACAGATAAAGCATGGGCTGGAAAAATAGCTAATATTATGGAACGTATTAAGCCTTTCAATAACAAAGATTATCAAAATGTAAAACGATTAGCGAAAAATCCTAATACATTAAATGTAAATGCACTAGGCGAAGCGATTCCATATAAAGATTATGCAAAAGATGCAAAAGCTACAGTTCAATCGGTAGGATCTTACTACCAAGTTCCATTCCCGTTTAACAATCCAATTAAGAGTGTACCAAATGTTACACAAAATGAAGTTGGAAAATTAGAAAATGGCAAGAAAGTAAATGTATACCGTGAAGATCCAAACGGTTGGGTAGAATTTTCATTTGAAAATACTCAAGAAAAATATTGGACATTGAAGAAGAACTTAAAATTATAGACAAAAAAGGTGTTTTCACTTATGAAAACACCTTTTTATATTTTTATCAATAATTTAACAGTTTCATATATAATTATAAGTATTAAAGATTGAATTTTCTGTTTTATATTTAGTATTAACTTAATTTGAAAAGAGGAGAGAAGTATGCAAGGAGAAATACAAACAGAGAAAAATGTAAGTTATGTCGGTAAATTGTTATTGCCAGTTAAAGCGTCACCACATTTTAAATTTTTGTGGATTGGGCAATTGCTTTCGACTTTAGGTAGTTCAATAACGATGGTTATTTTGCCCGTCGTTGTGTATTCATTGACTGGTTCAACAGTTGTAATGGGAATGACGATGGCGATGTACATGCTTCCTAATATTCTTGCGTTACCGTTTGCTGGATTAGTCGTAGATCGAATTGATCGAGTGAAATTAATGTTATTTACAGATATAATTCGCTGCATATTAATGCTATTACTTGCAACACTTATATTTATGGATGTATTAACAATTCCACTTCTATATGTACTCGTAGCATTATATGGACTTATGGAAGGGATATTTCAGCCAGCGTATGCGGCTGTAAGAGCGAAAGTATTTGTACCGGAAATTCGAAATGCTGCTAATGCATTAACGCAAATGAGTAATCAAGGTATACGACTAATTGGACCGGCTCTTGGAGGATTGATCGTTT
Organism: Bacillus sp. F9_6S_D1_P_5; assembly: GCF_054823925.1. NCBI lineage: Bacteria > Bacillati > Bacillota > Bacilli > Caryophanales > Bacillaceae > Bacillus > Bacillus sp. F9_6S_D1_P_5. The sequence goes on from NZ_JBTREW010000007.1 coordinate 52,917, forward strand.
CAGTGGCATCTGCCGGAATAGGATTTGGACTAGATGCAGTAACGTATTTGTTATCATTTTTTTGTTTATTATTTTTAAGAGAAATAAAGTTTAAAAAAGTAAAACCCATTGAAAAGAGTAAAATCGATTACAAACAAGAGTTTATGGAAGGTGTTTTCGTTTTAAAAAGTCATCCGTGGCTATGGATTACAATATTAGTCTTTTCTTTCATCAATATTTGTTATGCAGGAATTATCGTCGTATTAATTCCATGGTTATTTAATGTTCATCATCATTTTGAAGCATACGTGTATGGATTAGGAATGGCATCCTCTGGTGTTGGAGCTGTACTTGCCGCGCTAATATTTGGCGGGAGGGAACGGTGGCGTAAGCGGGGATTACTTGCCTATGGTGGTGTATTAATAAGTGGTTGTGCGCTTTTAATAATGCCTTTTATTTCTTGGGCACCTGCTTTAATTGGGTTAATGGCAATGGAAGGTTTCGGTATGATGATATTTGGACTCATTTGGGAAACGAGTTTACAAGAGCTTGTACCAGAAGAAGCATTTGGAAGAGTGGCAAGCCTTGATATGTTAGGTTCATTTGCTTTATTGCCACTAGGTTATGTAGTTGTAGGATGGTTAGCTACTGTCATAGGTGGCGAGATAACGATTATAACATTAGCTATTTTAGTACTTGTAACAATTGGAGTAGCATTATGTGTACCGAGTATTCGACGATTTGATTGATGATATAAGGGAGGGAGAAACGACTTATATGATGATAGAAAACTTGAAAGATATAGTCGCAAAGGAATTGGACAGCCAATACGCTTTGCAAGAAAAGGTCTTTGAAGCAAAAAATTTTACAGTCTATATCGCTACCCATAGAGAAAATAAGTTAGCATATAACCAACTAGTATTAATAAAACATTTTTGTAACGAAAAGCCTTCCGTACATATTTGGTATAAGAAAATTAGCACCGAAGCAACAAAGCTGGACATTACAAAAGAAGTGACAGAAGCAATTCAATCTGGTTTTATAAATAAAGAGTAAGCCCTAATCAAATTAGGGCTTACTCTTCATTAAATACAAATGTTTGTTTCATTTTTTTACCCTCATTTACCGGATGGCCGTTGTAAGAGAAATTCTTTTCTTCCCAAGTGATGACGACTTTGAAATTATGGCTGTTAAAATCTAAAGGGAATACGATATAGTCAAAGCTTGTCTGACTTTTTGAAACGTTGTTATGTAATGTAGTAGGATTAAAAGTAGCTTTAGAGGGAGTGTTATCAACTATTTCTACAGCTACGTTTGACACATCATTACCGATGTTTTTTACGAGTAAACGATATGTATCATACACACCCTGTTTTTGTTGCACTGCTTGCTTGTTTGCGTTATGAGATTTGTCAATTTCGATATACCACTGTTTTGACTTTGATTCAATTGGTAGTGATTGAAATGTGTATGCACTAGCTTGTATTGGTAGTGCTAAACAGATTAGTGCAAAGAGAGAAAATATTTTTCGGTTCATTTTTAGAGAGCTCCCATTCTGTAACGGATTTATTTGTTATTATCTTCTTTTTGTGAGAGGGTATACCATAATTCAATTGTAAAAAATATAGTCTCTTTTAGTGAATAAGATGGAGATATTTCTCTTGGTTTAACCAATAGACTGCAGCAATTGCGTTATGGATTGGAACGATGTATTTATTCATAAAAGGAAAACCGTATGTTGTTGCCTTAATTCCAGCGATATTTATGACGCTCATGACTGTCATTTACATTTTAAATGCAAAAATTGGTTTTAACATTCCGCTAAATACATCTTATATTGTAGGTACAATTATTACCGTTATATTAACTGCTGTGTTCTTTATGAAAGCTGTGAAAAATAAAAATGAGAATATTGAAGTAGATGTGCAATTAGAGAAGGAAGCTGTGTAGAGATTTTTCTACACAGTTTTTTCTAATGTGAAATTATTTCCAATAATATGTTAAAATAACATTGTCATACAACAAGGGGGATTTGTTTTATGGAGAATGGATATCTTGCTAAAGTAGATGTAACGAAAAGAATTGAATCGAAATCTAAGTACAATAAGAAACTTGAAAAATATCAAAGACGTTTATTAGCGTTGCAGCAAATTGTAAAAGAAGAAAAAATCGCAGTTATGCTCGTTATGGAAGGCTGGGATGCGGCTGGAAAAGGCGGAGCGATTAAGCGAGTGACGGAACACCTTGATCCGCGCGGGTTTCAAGTAAATCCAATCGGAGCACCGGCACCTCATGAAAAACGGTACCATTACTTGCAACGTTTCTGGCGAAAACTTCCTCAGTACGGGCAGATTACTATTTTTGATCGCTCATGGTACGGCCGTGTGTTAGTTGAGCGGGTTGAAGGTTTTGCTACAAAGGAAGAGTGGACGAGAGCGTATGATGAGATTAATGATTTTGAAAAACTATTAACAGATGATCATTATATAATCGGGAAGTTCTTCTATCATATTAGTAAAGATGAACAATTAAAGAGGTTTAAAGATAGAGAGAACAATCCTTTAAAAAGATGGAAAATTACAGACGAAGATTGGCGTAACCGTGAAAAATGGGACGAGTATGTTGAAGCAATGGAAGACATGTTTGAAAAAACAAATAAACTAAATGCAAAATGGCAAATTATTGCAAGTAACGATAAATTATACGCTCGATTGAAAACGTTGAAAGTAATTATTTCATTAATTGAGGATTACCTTTTAGAACATAATATAGAATTACCTTCTTATTATTATGAAATAAAAGAGGGAAAGATAGAAGGCTTTGAAACTAATCAAGATAAAGTTGTAAAATAGTACAAAGTTTGTATATGAAATATAAAGTAGAGTCACCCTGTAATTTTGGGAACCCCTCGGTAATGGGAAAAATATAAACCGTGGGGTTTTTTACATGTATAAATAAATTTCAGCATTTTAAATTTGGGGATTTTGTTGTTCTATAGTACATTAACAAGAGATATTAGTTTTATAGAGAGGGTGAGAAAATGATAGATACAGCAGATGTTTCAATAAGTAATCGTATATATACAGAAGAAGAACAACAAAAATTATACAAACGAACATTACTAATCGTAAGTATTTCACAAATGTTCGGAGGAGCAGGGTTAGCTGCTGGGATTACAGTAGGTGCACTTCTTGCGCAACAAATGCTTGGGACAGATGCATATGCAGGATTACCGGCAGCTATGTTTACAATGGGATCTGCGGTAGCAGCTTTCTTTGTTGGGAAGTTATCGCAAAAGTATGGTCGCCGCGTAGGGCTTGCAGGAGGTTTTATAGTAGGTGGGTTAGGGGCTATTGGAGTTGTGATGGCAGCTTTAACAAATAGTATTATTCTTTTACTAGTTTCTTTACTTATATATGGCGCGGGCACAGCTACGAATTTACAAGCGCGTTATGCTGGAACGGATTTAGCGAATAAGAAGCAAAGAGCAACAGCTATTAGTATCACTATGGTAATGACGACTTTTGGTGCAGTCGCAGGTCCCAATTTAGTAGGTGTAATGGGAAGATTTGCTCATTCAATTGGAATTCCTGAACTTGCTGGTCCGTTTATATTATCGGCAGCGGCATTTATACTGGCTGGTCTTGTTTTATTTGTTATGCTTCGTCCAGATCCGTTACTTATTGCTAATATGATAGAAACATATAAACAAGAGCATACATATAAAGGGCAACCAGTAATAGAAGAGGCAATAGAAAACAAGCGAGGTATTACAGTTGGGGCAATCGTAATGATACTTACTCAAGTTGTGATGGTTGCGATTATGACGATGACTCCAGTTCATATGGGGCATCACGGTCATGGCTTAAGTGCAGTAGGACTTGTGATTGGTTTTCATGTAGGTGCAATGTACCTTCCCTCTCTCGTTACTGGAATGTTAATTGATAAAATTGGAAGAACTACGATGAGTATAGCTGGCGGAGTAATTTTACTAGCAGCAGGTGTCATAGCTGCAATCGCGCCGAGTGATTCTTTAATACTATTAATTGTTGCTTTATCTTTACTTGGATTAGGATGGAACCTCGGTTTAATAAGTGGTACGGCTCAAATTGTTGATGCAACTATACCTTCCACACGTGCAAAAACACAAGGGAAAATAGATGTGTTCATTGCATTAGCTGGAGCTTCAGGCGGAGCGATGTCAGGTATGGTAGTGGCAAATTCAAGTTATGCGTCATTGTCATTAGCTGAAGGAGTTTTAGCTTTCATGCTTATTCCTGTTGTGATATGGTCTCGGACAGGTAAATAAAGTTAAGATAAAAGAAGCTGCGTTCAAAGGGAGGTAACCAATCCTTGAATGCAGCTTTTTTGTAGTTAGTTGTATAAAAGAAAAATGTTAGTTTAAATCCCACTCCACAATAAGCCCTAAATGCGTAAGACCACCACCAAATCCGTATAGTAAAAGTGTGTCTCCATTATTTAATTTTTCTTCTTTTCTAGCTAAATCTAGAGCGAGTGGAATGGAAGCTGAAGATGTATTTCCCATGTATTTTACACTTGTTAAAGTTTTTTGAATTGGAATTTCGGTCTTTTCACAAATAGATTCAATCATTCGTAAGTTAACACTGTGTGGTATGAACCAGTCTATATCATCTATTTGCATATTTGCGGTATGTAATAGTTCTTTTATACCTGCTGGCACCGTGCGTGTTGCCCATTTATATACTTCTCTTCCATTTTGCACGATTTTTTCATTTGTTTGCAGTTGTGTGCCATTCATAGTAGTAGATAAGTTTGTTCTGTATAGATGAATACCACCGTGCCCATTTGTTCCCATATGAGTAGCAATAAAGCTCGGTTTGTTTTCATCTCTTTCTAATAAAATAGCTCCAGCACCATCGCCAAATAAAATACAAGTCGTTCTATCGGTGTAATCAGTAACTTTAGATAATGTCTCTGTCGCTACGATAAGTACTTTTTCGTGTGATCCAGAAGTGATTAAGCTATTACCGACGTGCAGGCCATATGTGAAACCAGCGCAAGTTGCATTTAAATCAAATGCTATTGTATGAGGTATGCTGAAGTGTTGTTGTATTTGACACGCGACACTAGGAAAAACATAGTCAGCGGTTGTTGTAGCGACGATGATACAGTCTATATCTTCTAAGTTCTTTTTAAAAGTTGTACATAAATTTTCAATTGCTTGAATGGCTAAGTGTGAAGAGTATTCGTCTTTGCTCGCAATTCGTCTTTCCTTCATTCCTGTTCTTTGTACAATCCATTCATCGTTCGTATCAATCATTTTCTCTAAATCGTTATTAGATAATATTTGATTTGGAACATAAGTACCAATTGCAGTAATACGAGATTTAGAATTCATAGGAACAGCTCCTAACTTTATTTTATAACCTGATACTAATATCAGGTTATAAAAATGTCAATATAGATTTTTGGTGTATTGAACGACTTAGCTTACTATGAAGGAATTTAGCGAGTGTTGTAAAAATAATATACGAGAAGTTTCTAAAATTGATAATGAAGTGAGTTGAGCTCCTTGAAAATAATTTTACGTATGTTGCCTGTTGTCATTATTTGTAGCTTTATTCTTATTATTTTTCCAGAGAAATCTTATGCTTGTGATTGTATTACTGTATCGGCAGAAGATGCCTTTCAAAAAAACGATGTAGTGTTTGAAGGGAAGGTAATTGGGGTTGGAAGGAAAGAAGGGGTTGGAATTGAAGTATTATTTGAAGTGAAAGAAATTTGGAAAGGGGAAACTTCTTCGCAAATTATCATATATACAAATGGTGGTGATTGTGTGTTTCACTTTGTGGAAGGAGGAGAGTACTTAGTATATTCTTCTCAAAGAGGATCTGAAAAACGATTACACACAAATAGTTGTAGTAGAACGAAGAGATTAGATGAAGCAGGGGCGGATAAAGTGGCTTTAAGTCAAATTGCAAAAGAGTCTGTTCCAACGAAGAAAGTGGATTTAAAAGGGGAGATGGTGAGCGGTTTCAGTTGGTGGCAGATTGCTATCATTTCCATTGACCTTTTATTGATCATTGCTGTTGTTATTTTTATTATGAGAAAAATGCGCAAAAAATGACGATTAAAGTAAAAATATAAAGATTTTCTTTCTGTTTCTATAGGTGGTTTAATCTTGTGAAAGCGAATTACTTATGCTACACTTTATGTAACTTAAAATGAACGGAGGGGCTTCCTTTGATCTTAATCAGATTACGTCTCAATACTTTGTGCCAATAATTGAATAGCGCTCAAAGGCTCTGTCTGTGTACAGAGTGAACGGGATTGGTCTGCCTATTTTAAAGGAACCCTTTATTAAGCTTATATGTGAAAAAGAGGGAGGGACGAATACGCCCTCTTTTTGTTTTGCCTTTATAAATAGAATGGGATCGTATAGGTGAACACTTATTGTGGATACGTATATGATCTTGGGACTTTTTGACTATGAGATAGGATGAAAGCACAGCTTTCTTCTATTTCTTTGGTGAACCCTTATCCGTTTACGAAAACACAGGCAGCGACCTGTGTTTTTTTATTTTACGTAATCGAAATGGAGGAATAAATATATGGAAGAATTATTACAAAGAGCAGTATTAGTTGGAGTGAATTTAGGTAATGAAGATGATTTTGCATATTCGATGGAAGAGTTAACGAATCTTGCAGAAGCTTGTGATGTAGAGGTAATCGGGCAAGTGACGCAAAATTTACAACGTGTAAATCCATCCCATTATATTGGAAAAGGAAAGATTGAAGAAGTAGCAGCCTATATAAATGAAGTAGATGCGAATATGGTCATCTTTAATGACGAATTATCTCCTTCACAAATCCGAAATTTAGAAGCGGATTTAGATTGTAAAGTAATTGATCGTACCATATTAATTTTAGATATTTTTGCACAACGTGCGAAAACGAAAGAAGCGCAGTTACAAGTAGAAGTAGCACACCTTCAATATATGATGCCTCGTTTAATCGGTCTTCGCGAATCGTTAGGAAGACAGAGCGGCGGTGTTGGTACGAAAAATAAAGGTGTCGGTGAGAAGAAGTTAGAGTTGGATCGTCGTAAAATTGAAGAACAAATTTCAGTTTTAAATAAAGATTTAGAAGCGCTCGTTGCGCAGCGTCAAACGCAGCGAAAGCAGCGTAAGAAAAATGAAGTACCAGTTGTAGCTTTAGTCGGTTATACGAACGCAGGAAAATCAACGACAATGAATGCGATGCTTGAAATTTACAATGGTACAGAAGAAAAACAAGTGTTTGAAAAAGATATGTTATTCGCGACGTTAGAAACATCAGTGCGAAATATTGATTTGCCAGATAAAAAATCATTCTTATTAACAGATACAGTTGGATTTGTAAGTAAATTACCGCATCATCTTGTGAAGGCGTTCCGTTCAACGTTAGAAGAGGTAGCGGAAGCAGACTTACTTATTCATGTAGTAGATTACGCAAATCCAAATTACGAACAGTTAATTGATATTACAAATGAAACGTTAAAGAAAATTGGAGTAGAAAATATTCCAACCATTTATGCTTATAACAAATCAGATATGGTAGATGTTGAAATTCCGAAAGTACAAGAAGACCGCGTTTATTTATCAGCGAAGAAACATGTTGGGATAGAAGAGCTTGTCGTAATGATTCGCTCACACATTTATAAAGAGTATACGAAGTGTGAAATGTTAATTCCGTATGATCAAGGACAGGTAGTTTCTTATTTCAATACTCATGCGCACGTTTTATCTACAAGTTATGAAAACGAAGGTACGAAACTAGAAGTAGAATGTAAGACAAGTGATTACGAAAAGTATAAGCGTTTTGCAATTTAATGAAAAAGGCGATCCTAAAATGTTTTAGGATCGCCTTTTTCTTATTCTGTAATAGAGGCCCACTTATAAGAATAAATTCCTGCAAATGGACGAACAACAACACCTTTTACTGTTGGGCGTTCTAAATATACAAGTCCTGATTGAAAGATTGGAGCGATAGCTGCATCTTCTTCAAGTAAGATTTTCTCGGCATCTTGGAACGCTCTCCAACGTGCTGGTAAGTCAGTTACTAAAGTAGAGCTCGTTTTCTCAATTAATTCGTCGTATTGTTTGTTTGAGTAACTCATCTTATTAAAGGGTCCGTCTGTGACGAACATATTTAAAAATGTTGTAGGGTCAGGATAATCTGGTCCCCAAGTAGAAAGTGAAATTTCAAAATCGCCATTTCCTTCACGATCTAAAAATGCTTTTACTGGAAGTGGTTGTAATGTGATTTTTAATCCAGGTAAGTTTTTCTCCAGTTCACCTTTTAAAAACTCACTAATTTTTTTATCGTTAGATTCATCAGTTGTTATGATTGAAAGGGAAGCGTTTTGTAAGTTTGTTTCTTTTTTCGCAGTTTCCCATAGTGTTTTAGCTTCTTTCACATTTGTTTCTACTTTTACATTACTTGTACTGCGAAAATCTTTATTGTCAGGTCCTTTTACGAATCCTTTCGGAACGAATGCATTCGCAGGTATAGAACCATTGTTTAAAATCGTTGTTGCGATTCCTTGTTTATCAAAAGCAAGCGAAATAGCTTTACGAGCATTTTTGTTTGCTAATAAAGGATTCTTTTGACTAAATCGGAAAAAAGTCACAGAAGGACGTTCCATTTTCTTTAAGCTTGGATCTTTTTGATATTTATCAACAAACTCTGAATTGATCGTAATACGGTCTACTTGTTTACTTTCAAATAAATTAACAGCTGTTGAAGTATCTTTTACGATATTTACATTAATTTCATTTAACTTCACATTTTTATTATCCCAGTAGTTCGGGTTTTTCGTCATTTTGTAACTTGTATCATGTTTCCATTCACTTAATTGAAACGGCCCGTTATAAACTACATTTGCAGCTTCAAGCCCGTAATTTTTCCCTTGTGCTTCTACTACCTTTTGGTTTTGAGGATAAAATGTTGCAAATCCCATTAACCCTAAAAAGTATGGAACAGAGTGTTCTAATTGTACTTCAAGTGTTCTATCATCAATTGCCTTTACACCAAATGAATCAATTGGTAATTCTTTTTTATTTATTTTTTCAGCGTTTTTAATATCGAACATAATATGTGCGTATTCAGAAGCAGTTTCTGGATTAACGGCACGTTTCCATGCATATTCAAAATCATGAGCAGTTACTGGATCGCCATTTGACCATTTTGAATCGTGTAATGTAAATGTATATGTTTTTCCGTCTTCGCTCAGTTTGTATGATTCAGCTGCTGCAGGAACAGGTTTGTTATCCGGACCAGGCATATATAATCCTTCCATTACGTTGTTTAAAGCAGCGTAAGAAAACCCATCGGTTGCGATAGATGAATCAAGTGTAGAAATTTCCCCGGCTTCTACAATGTTTAATACTTGTTTTGAAGAATCTTTTTTCTTTTCTCCGGTAGTTGTTGCCTCTTGTTTTTGACCACATGCTGTTAAAAACATAGATAATGTGATCGAGAGTGCAACGATTCCTTTAGTTTTTTTCTTCATAGCTGTCATCCTTCCCTTCATCTATGCCTTAGTATAAAAGAAAAGATAGAAAATTTCTATAAATAAACCCGATAAAACGTATAGAAAAAATATATTATGTAAGAAGTGATATTTCTGGAAAAAGAAATGAAACCAGTATAGAATAGAAATGTTTCAAAAGTCAGAATTTATTACACCTACTGTAATAAATATATATTTTGTACAGAAAGGAGAAATACACGTATGCAGGCAGTTTCGCAAAAAAATACTGTTGAAACACCGACGATATATCGAATACTATTTGCGATTAGTTTCGGACATTTTTTAAATGACTCGATGCAAGCAGTTGTGCCGGCATTGTTTCCTATTTTGGAAAAAACGATGAATTTATCCTATATGCAAGTAGGATGGATTGCGTTTGCATTAAATATGACGTCATCGATTATGCAGCCGGTTTTTGGTATGTATTCGGATAAGAAGCCGTCACCATTTTTATTACCACTCGGTATGTTTTCGAGTATGCTTGGAATGATTGGACTTGCTTTTGCACCGAACTTTATTGTTGTTATTATTTCTGTTTTATTTATCGGATTAGGTTCCGCAGTCTTTCATCCAGAAGGTGCTCGTGTTGCATATATGGCGGCAGGGGCAAAACGAGGTTTAGCACAAGCGATTTATCAAGTGGGAGGAAATACAGGGAATTCCCTAGCTCCTATTTTTACAGCATTAATTTTCGTTCCGCTCGGCCAAATTGGTTCTTTAGGTTTTACAGCCTTTGCAGCGGTAGGAATTGTATTGTTAATTTTCGTATCAAATTGGTATAGGAATGAATTAGCAACTGGTGCTGTGAGGAGAAAAAAGAGGGCTGCGCTTGAGGCGGAAAATGCGATTGTAAGTACACATATTAAATTTGTTATTATACTTCTTGTTTTTCTTACTTTTGTACGTTCTTGGTACGGTGCTGGTATCGGAAACTTTTATCAATTTTACTTAATTGAGCATTACGGTTTATCTATAAAAAATGCCCAGTATTTCGTATTCGCATTTATGATTGCTGGTGTGTTAGGAACTTTCTTTGGCGGTCCATTAGCGGATCGATTTGGAAAAAAAACAATTATTGTATTTTCAATGCTAGGTTCGGCGCCACTTGCCCTTTTATTACCTCACGTTTCGCTCATGTGGGTCGTACCGCTATTTTTATGTATCGGTTTTATTAGTTCAAGTAGTTTTAGTGTAATTGTCGTTTATGCGCAAGAGCTTGTTCCTGGAAAAGTAGGGATGGTATCTGGATTAATTGTAGGGCTTGCGTTTGGACTCGGCGCTTTAGGTTCTGTAGTCCTTGGGAAATTAGCTGACATATATAGTCTTCAATTCATTATGTTACTATGTAGTTGTCTACCATTAATTGGACTTACTTCATGGTTTTTACCAAGTGATAAGAAAACGATAGAATAGGGGGATGCACTATGAAATTATGTGAAAATGTTACAGAATTAATAGGAGATACACCTGTCGTCCGATTATCTAAATTTATTCCAAAAGACGCAGCAGATGTGTATGTAAAACTAGAAATGTTTAATCCTTCACGCAGTGTGAAAGACCGTGCTGCCTATAATTTACTTCACGTTGCAGAAGAGAATGGTCTTATCAAACCAGGAGATACAATTATTGAGCCAACAAGTGGTAATACAGGAATAGGCTTAGCGATGAATGCAGCTGCGAAAAGGTATAAAGCGATTTTAATTATGCCAGACAATATGTCAAAAGAGCGTATAAATTTATTGAAAGCATACGGAGCAGAAGTAGTTTTAACACCAGCAGAACAAAGAATGCCAGGAGCAATTGCGAAGGCATTAGAACTACAAAAGCAAATTCCGAATAGTTTTATTCCGCAACAATTTGAAAATCCGGCAAACCCGAATATTCATCGTTATACGACTGCACTTGAAATTTATGAACAAATGAATGGCGAGCTTGATGCATTCGTAGCAACGGCAGGAACTGGTGGAACTATTACAGGAACTGGGGAAACGCTAAAAGAGAAACTACCAAACTTATATATTGCAGTAGTAGAACCGAAAGGATCTCCTGTTTTATCAGGCGGTGTTCCAGGTCCTCACAAACTAGTAGGAACAAGTCCAGGATTTATCCCGAAAAACTTAAATACAGAGGTGTATAACGAAATTATTCAAATTGCAGACGAAGAGGCTTTAACGACAATGAGAAACTTAGCTAGACAAGAGGGATTATTAGTTGGGCCATCGTCTGGAGCATCTGTTTACGCAGCAATTATGATAGCGAAACGATTAGGCGCTGGTAAAAAAGTTTTATGTATTGCACCTGATACGGGAGAACGGTATTTGAGTATGGGATTATTTGAATAAAAATGATAGAAACCCCTTAATGGTGAAATGGTACTATTAAGGGGTTTGTTATAGGTTATTAAGAGAGGAGAAACACAATGAAATTATTAAAACCGACATATGAATTCAGCGAACAAATTATGGAGTATCGAGAGGCATTTTTGCATGTGGATGAACAACCACACGGCAGTAGTTCTTTACAAAATTTTGATTCTCTCGATGAATGGTTTGAAAAAGTGAGTATACAAGAACTGGGAGAAAATTTACAAGGTAATCGAGTACCATCTAGCCAATTTTTAAGCTTTGAAAAAGAGGAACTTATAGGCTTTGTGAATATTAGACATCGATTAAACGAAGAATTATTGCGGGAAAGTGGTCATATTGGATACAGTGTCCATCCGAATAAACGTCGCCGGGGTTACGCGACGAAACAATTGAAACTCGCATTATATGAAGCGCAAAAGTTAGGGTTACAGAAAGTGTTAATAACTTGCGATAAAGCTAATATTGCTTCGGCTAAAACGATTCAAAAAGTTAGTGGTGTGTTAGAAAATGAAGTAGTTTCTTCTCATACTGGGGAAATTGTACAACGTTATTGGGTAGAAATATGATTTAGTGGAACTTTGAAAAGGGAATATAATGCGTAATATCGAAATAGATAAATAAAAAAGTAAATGTGTACTGCAATTATAGGGGGAAATGAAGTGGGATTAAAAGAGAAAGCAATAGAAATGTCGGAGATTTATAGGCGAAATCCGAAAGTGGAGTCTATTATTTTAGCGGGTTCAGTAGCTAGAAAGTTAGAAGATGAACATTCAGATATAGAATTACATATTTTATGGTCAATACCACCAGAGGATGAGGATCGTAAAGGGCCTATTAACTATATTGGTGGAACAATTTTGTCATATCATCCTTACGAGGAAGAAGAATGGTCGGAAACATATTTGACAAAAGAGGGAATTAAATTAGAGATTAGTAACTTTTTAACAGAAACAGTAGAGAAAGTGATTTCGGATGTGGTGAATCGATATGATATAAGTTATGAAAAACAATGTATCGTATCATCCGTTCATGACGGTGTTAATTTGTATGGAGAAGAGAAAGTACATGAATTAAAAGATAGAGTGGTATCATATCCAGAAGATTTAGCGGAACAGATGATTTCACAAAATCTTTGGTTAAGCAATCGTTGGCATAATCGAGAGGCGCTTTTAAAACGAAAAGACTGGCTCATGCTATATGATGTTATTTGTGAAGTGCAAAGAAATATATTTGGGGTCTTATTTGGTCTAAACCGAATGTATGTGCATCACCCGGCGTTTAAATGGATGCCGAATAATGTGGAACGAATGAGTATTAAGCCTGACAACTTATATGAGCGTATGGCGAATACGTTAATAGGGAAACCGGAGTATAGTGTACAGGAGTTAGAAGTGTTAATCGAAGAACTATTACATTTAGTAGAACAACATGCGCCAGAATTACATATTGCTGAACAACAAAAACATATTCAATATGCGAAGTAAAAAAAGAAGGGATGTAACAATGCGTTACATCCCTTCTTTTTATTTGACTAATTTACCTAGTACGGGTAATCGCTGAATCCTATCACCGAGAATATGTGAAGCAAGTCCGCTTGTTAGGACGAATAAAAGGTAAACAATCCCTCCTATAGTGCCACATATAACAACAATGAGAAGTGATTCTATATAAGATTGTCCAGGAATTAACCATTTTAAAATAGCTTTTAATGCCATCACAACAGCAGACATTGCTGCGGAGTAAATTGTAATAAGAAATACTGTTTTTGCTGTTTCACCAATTTTAAATTTTGCAAACTTAACGATGCAGTACAACATAATAACATTGGAAACGAGGTATCCAAGAATTGTTCCGAGTACAGCACCGTGTCCGCCAAATAAATGTAAGAGCGGTGTATTTACTAAAACTTTAACGAGAATACCGACTGAGAAAGCAATCATCGTTTTTCTTTGATAATCGATTCCTTGTAAAATAGCTGCTGAAACTGTGAAAATCGCACTTAATATAGCAGAAGGTGCAAATGAAATTAAATATTGTGATCCACCAAGTGCAATTTCAGGATTTACATAAACCATACGGAATGCATCGTAAGCGATGCTAGCAAGACCGAATGCAGCTGGGATAGTGAAGAATAATAAGACTTGAAATATCTTTGCAATTTGTTCTTGTAATTCTTCTATTTTCCCGCTTGTATAAGATTTCGTTATTGCCGGAATGATCGTTAATGAGAATCCAGTTGCAAGTGAAGCTGGAATCATAATTAACTTTTGGGCATAGTTCGTTATATAAGCGAAAACTGCATTTGCTGTTTCTAAAGGCTCTCCCATCGCCCTAAGGACATCAGCTACAGTATATTGATCTACTAACGTATAGAGCGGAATTGCAATGCCGACAAATACAATTGGGATTGCATATCGAAGTAATTCCATATAAATATTTTTTAATGGGATATTCGATGCTCTTGATTTTAATTCTCCTTCGGGAGGCTTTAATCTATTATATTTTTTCCAGTACAGCATTAAAATCGAAACGCTGGCAAGCGCTCCGATAACAGCGCCAAACGTGGCAACTGCAACAGAAGAGGCTACGGAACCTCCTAATAGTTTTGAGACGATAAAGCTACCAACTAAAATGAAAACAACGCGCGCAATTTGTTCTACGACTTGAGAAACAGCACTTGGTTTCATATGTTGAAAACCTTGGAAATAACCGCGTGTAACACTCATAGCTGGTACGATAATAAGTGCGAAACTTAATGCTCGCATCGTAAGTGTTACGTCAGCGATAAATTGTGGATCTGGCGTTTTCGAGCGAATAATAAATTGTGATATGTACGGTGCTCCAATAAATAAAATTAAAAATCCTAAAAAGCCCATAAAGAGCATTAATTTTACGCTTGAGTTGTATAATTTTTTGCTTGTACTATAATCACCAAGCGCATTATGTTTTGCAACAAATTTGGAAACAGCAATTGGAATGCCGGCGGTTGAAAAGCTTAATAAAATACCGTACCAAGAGTATGCATATCCATATAAAGCGACCCCTTGTGTTCCGACTAATAGTTGAAAGGGGAAGAAGTATATAAAACCTAATATACGTGAAATCATTGTTGCACCGCTTAATAAAGCAGTTCCTTTTAAAACTTTTGAAGTAGACAAAATTCGTTCCTCCTACTCGTGCTGTCTTGCATTCATCGTATACTACTATAAACCTGTTAGAGTAGTTAATATAGTATGGAACATAAATATTCTAATATTATTCATTTAAAAGTCATATTTTACATTTTTAAATAGAATGTAATACGTAAAAATTCAAAATATAAGTTGACACTATTTTTAATGTGTGATAAAAATGATAGTAATCAATTCGGAAAATAATATTTGGGCAATGAAAGGGTATAGTAGTGAATATCTCCCTATTTCAGAGAGCTGATGGTTGGTGTGAATCAGTATATAGATTATTCATGAAGTTCGTCCTGGAGCATCTTTCATAAATCTCATATTTTGAGGAAATGAAAGACGGTAGTTTATACCGTTATCAAATAAAGTGGTGAAGATTGTTTCACAACTAGGGTGGTACCGCGATATTTATCGTCCCTACGTATTTACGTAGGGACGTTTTTTATTTAGGTCTTACTTTTGTTGTGGCTTCATAACTAGGGTGGTACCGCGATATTTTATCGTCCCTACGTATTTGCGTAGGGACGTTTTTTATTTAGGTCTTACTTTTGTTGTATCTTCATAACTAGGGTGGTACCGCGATATTTTTGTCGTCCCTACGTATTTACGTAGGGGCGTTTTTTTATTAGTAGGAAGGAAGTGAACGTATTAGAAAAGAGTGTGGATAGAACAATATAAATACTGAATTGTAAACAGAAAAAGATAAAGAGAGGAGATTAACAGATGAATTCACAGCAATGGACATCAAAATTAGGTTTCGTATTAGCTGCAGCAGGTTCAGCAATTGGTCTAGGGGCAATTTGGAAGTTCCCGTATATGGCCGGAATTGGAGGGGGCGGCGCGTTCTTCCTTATTTTTATCGGTTTCACATTATTAATTGGTTTACCGCTATTATTAGCTGAATTTGTTATCGGAAGAAGTACACAAAAAGAGGCCGTTGATGCATATAGAGAAATCGCACCAAAAACATTATGGCCATGGTTAGGGAAATTAGGGATTGTAACATGTTTCATATTACTTTCTTTCTACAGTGTTGTAGGAGGCTGGATTTTATTATATTTATGGAATGCAATTACAGGTAGACTATGGGAAGGAAATGGGGCATACGAAGCTACGTTTGGTGAAATCATTTCCAATCCGTATTTAGCAGTTGGATCACAGCTATTATTCATCCTTATTACTATTTTCATCGTAAGTAAAGGTGTACAAAATGGTGTTGAAAAAGTAAATAAATATTTCATGCCAGCATTATTCGTTTTATTCTTTGTTTTAATCGTTCGTGCACTTACGTTAGATGGTGCTGGAGAAGGAGTTCGTTTCTTCTTACAACCTGATTTCTCACATGTAACATCAGAAATCATATTATATGCAATGGGGCAATCGTTCTTCTCGCTATCTGTCGGTGTAGCCGTTATGGTAACGTATAGCTCATACTTACCGAAAGAAGAAAGCTTACCACGTTCAGCATTTTCTATCGTAGCTTTAACGCTTGTGATTACATTACTTGCAGGGCTTGCAATTTTCCCAGTAGTGTTCGCATTTGGAATGGAACCATCTCAAGGACCGGGACTATTATTTATCGTACTGCCAGCTATTTTCAGTAAAATGGCATTCGGAAAATTATTCTTCATCGTTTTCTTATTACTATTCTTCTTCGCTACTATTACATCAGCAATTTCGATGTTAGAAATTAGCGTTGCATCTTTAACTGCAAAAGGTAAAGGAAAACGTGAAAAATTGGCGTTAATCGTAGGATTACTAATCTTCGTTGTTGGAGTACCATCAGCATTATCATTCGGTATATTAAGTGATCTGAAAATTTTCGGAAAGACAGTCTTTGATTTAGCGGATTATGCAGTTAGTAACGTACTAATGCCACTTGGTGTTTTATTAGTTTCTATCTTCGTTCCTTTAAAAATGAAGAAAGATGTATTAATGAAAGAGCTTGGTGTAAGTAAAAATAAAGGCTATAAATTATTCGTATTATGGTTATTCTTACTTCGCTTTATCGCACCAATTGCGATTATTATCGTATTCTTAAATGTACTTGGCATTATATAAACAGAAAGGTAGCGTATCATTGTATGATACGCTACCTTTTTATTTTGCTCTTTTTTGCAGTTGGTTTACTGTTACGAACTGATATCCCTTCTTAGATAAAGAGTCTAAAATACCTTCGATGGTTTGTAAATTTTCATTAGACTCATCATACATAGGGTGCAGTAAAATGATAGAACCTGGTTTTACATTTTTATTAACATATTCAATTTTATCAGCAGCAGATTTATAAAAAGTATCAGGTTCAAGGTCCCATGTAATTGTTTCGATATTGTTTTTATTTAAATAATAGGGCAGACCAATTAGCTTTTTTCCGTTTGGTGGTCTAAAGTCAATTGCGTCTGTAAATCCCGTTTGGCGGATTAATGCATTCGTTTTTTCTATTTCTTCTTTAATATAAGAAGGTGTTTTTAAAACCATTCTGTTATGAGAATATGTATGGTTTCCAACTTGGTGTCCAGATTGTACAATAGCTTCTCCTAACGATAGGTTTTTTTCTAATTCATTTCCGATTAAAAAGAAAGTAGCTTTTGCATTGTATGTATCTAGTAGCGGTAATATTTGTTTTACATTGTTCGTAGGACCATCATCAAAAGTTAAAGCAACCACTTTTTCATTTGTTTCTACTCGGTTTGTTAAATCTCCAAACAATTGAAAGCCTCTTGCGTTCATCAATTTGTATGTTCCAAATAATGCTACAGTAATAATGAATAATGTAACGATTGTAATAATTATTTTCTTTTTCATAAAGCAACCTCACTATATTTTTGGATTGGACTAAAAAGTATTATATCAAATTAAGTAATTTCACGCTTTAAAAAGGATGTGGATGCAAGGGGAAGGAATTTATCATATAATAAAATACAAAAGGTATATTAGGAGGTGTTTAAATGGCGATTACAATTCAATTGCCGGACACTGCAGCGTCTCATGCAAAGCCAAGTATGGAAATGGCGATACTTTGCGTGAGGTAGACAAGTAATATACAATCGCCTAAATGAGCTCGTATCATTTTTTATATTTGGCTTTGCACCTTATTGAAATGAAACATAAAAAATAAGGGGCGAGCAGAAATGAAATATGTTAAAGCTGCGACGGTTTTACCAGAAAGTTTAATTACTGAAATTCAAAAGTATATACAAGGTGAAACAATTTACATTCCAAAACAAGAAACGGAACATTATAAATGGGGTACACGATCTGGAGGAAGAAAACAACTAGATGAAAGAAACAAAGCCATTAAAGATGCGTTTAGAAGCGGGATTTCCATTCATCAACTTGCAGAGGAGTATTTTCTTTCCGGAGAAACGATTAAAAAGATTGTGTACTCTAAATGAAGATAAAAGAGTCTAGTTCAAATATTATTTTGAACTAGACTCTTTTTGCTTTACCCGTATTGGATATATGGGGTGTGAATGGGCATGATAATAGAAAAAATGAATCACAATTGTATCGTATAGAAATGTGAATAGAAATAAAAACGTTATATTACATATTACAGAAAGGTGAACGATTATGAATCATCTTGGGCAAATAACGATAGAACTTTTTGTTGGTTTTTTTGTTTTATTGATTGCTACTAAAATATTAGGGAAAACACAAATATCGCAGCTAACACCTTTTGATTTTATTTCTGCCATTGTAATTGGAGAACTAGTTGGAAACACTGTATATGATCCTGAGGTGAGAGTATGGTCTATTTTATACGCTGTTTTTGTATGGGTACTTTTAATTTACGCAATAGAAGTAATAACACAAAAATTTAGAAGGACAAGAAAGTTTTTTGAAGGATACCCTTCTATTATCATTCGTAATGGGCATATTGACAGAGAGCAATTAAAATCGAATCATTTGGATATTAACCAATTACAACAAATGCTTAGGCAACAAAAGGATATATTTTCAATCCGAGAAGTTGAATATATGATATTGGAACCTAACGGAAACATAAGTGTATTGAAAAAAAGTAAATATGAATCTCCCACTATAAATGACTTGAATATAAAACATAAGCCTGTTTACTTACCTATTTCATTAATTAGTGACGGGAAAGTAGTTAAGGATAATTTGAGGGAAGCAGGTTTTGATGAAGGATGGCTTTATAAACAAATAAAGAAAAAAGGAATTACTAAATTTGAAGACGTATTATATGCAGAATGGAAAACAGATGATGGTTTCTTTTGTCAGGAAATGAAGCGGTAGAATATAATCGATGTATGTAATATTCGTTTCTAAGTTATCTTTTACATATCAAAAAGCTGAATCATTGTATACAATAAAACTAGATCAACAATTTGTATGGAGTGATAAAGATGGAAGCTTTTATTAGAAGTGATCAATATAATTTTATAAAATCACAAGCTTATATTTTAGCAAATGGGCACGCAACGGCAAATGATAGAGGTGTCATTCAAGCATTAAAATCATTAGCGATTGAAAAAATAATACATGTATTTGAGGATTTAACGGATGAACAGAAAGAGTTAATTGATAAGGTATTAACAGTTCAAAATAGAGAAGATGCAGAATCTTTTTTAACGAAAATAAATCCGTATGTCATTCCGTTTCAGGAAGTTACAGCGCAAACATTAAAAAAATTATTTCCTAAAGCAAAAAAATTAAAACTTCCTGATATGGAAGAACTGGATATGAAAGAATTATCTTATTTAAGCTGGATTGATAAAGGGTCAAGCAGGAAATTTATAATAGCGAAAAATGATAAAAATAAGTTTGTTGGTCTGCAAGGAACGTTCCAAAGCTTAAATAAAAAAAGCATTTGTTCATTATGTCATGGACATGAAGAAGTTGGGATGTTTTTAGTTGAAATTAAAGGTGATGTACAAGGAACTTTCGTGAAAAAGGGAAACTATATTTGCAAAGATGGTGTAGCTTGTAATCAGAATATGAAATCACTTGATAAATTACATGATTTTATTGAGCGATTAAAGAAATAAAATGGAAGACCTCTAGTGCTTAAACTGGAGGTTTTTATTTTTTGAAGAAGTAGATTAAAAATTTAACTGTACTATGATTATTAAAGGATAATTAGTTCAATAGATAAATGGAAATCAAAAAATAAACCTTATGACCATATCTCCCAATCAGTTTTAGAACGATTATTTGAAAAACTGAATCACTTATATCACAACTTCAATGAAACAAAAACCTATATGTTATTATTTTCCGTAACATTAATGTCATATTATAAGATAAGGTTTTTGAATATTTAATAGGGAGGCGTTTCTATTGAAAATCAGTGAGCTGTCTAAAAAGACAGGTGCAAGTATCCGATCCATAAGGCATTATGAGAAAAAAAATCTAATTACCGCTGTACGCCTTGAAAATGGTTATCGCGAATTCGATGAATCTGCCATCAAACGTATTCGAATTATTCAACTTTATTTAGGTTTGGGTCTGGTAACGGAACAAATTGAGGAAATATTGAAATGTGAGGTTAATGGTCCGGAAGACTATGAATTTTGTGAAGAAATGCTGGAAACTTATCAAGTGAAGCTGGATCAAATCAACAGGCAAATTAGTGTATTGGACGTTGTAAAGCATCGGTTGGAAAAACAAATCATGCAAATGACGGATAAAAGAAGAATGAGGAATGGAAATTCCCTTAGTTGAAACAACGGAATAATTGAAGATCCCAGTCCGCGATCATGGCGGGATCCGGGATCTCTACATACGACTATGATGTTATGCGAACGGTTTTTTTAGCAGTTCGGTCAAGCGCGAGAATCCGTCGGTTCCATAGCCCTCATTGATGGCCTGCTGGGTTACGGCCATTGCAGCACTCAGAACGCTGACGTCGAGGCCGTGGTGTTGAGCAGCATGGATGATGTGTTCCATTCCTGCCGAGGCTGAGATGATATTGGACTTGTCACCAGGGTAGTGACCCGAGTCTACTTCACTTGCCAAATAAGCCATGATGTCGGGCAAGATGTCTATGATGCCCTGGGCATAGACGGCGAACTCCTTTGCTGGAATATTCTCGGCAGTGGCAAGGGCGAGAGCGTGAGCGTAACCGCTCATGGATGTCCAAAAGAGATCGAGCAGGGCTACATCATATGCCGCCGCCCGGCCAGGATCCGCCCCAAGATAAGAAGTAGTGCCACCCAAGCTTGCCAAGGTCGGTTGATGGACCTTAAAGATGGATTCTGGTCCACTATACAGGACGGAAGCCGCAGGCGTCCCGATGGTCGGAGTAGGGGTCATAATCGCCCCATCGAGGTAATCGACTCCGTGTTGGGCAGCCCATGTGGCCATTTCACGGGCACGTTTGGGTGAGTCGGCAGTGAGGTTCACCAGTGTCCGTCCCTTTAGGGAATCTCCCACGGGGCCAAGGACTTCATGGACGACATTATAGTCCAGAACACAAATGATCACTAGGGGGCTTGCAGAGACCGCGCCGGTGACTGAATTTGAAAGGGTCGCCCCCTGAGAAATAAGGTAATCGGCTTTTTCGGCGGTGCGGTTCCATAATGTCGTAGGGTGGCCGTTCATTAGGAATGCACCAGCCAGCGCCTGGCCCATCGGACCCAAGCCGATAACTGTAACAGGTGAACGGTTCGGGTTCTCCATCACTGATACATCTGTATCTGATACTTGACTGATATTTTGTTCTTTCTCACTTTGGTCATTTTTCTTCAATGAAAATGCCTCCTTTCAGATGTTCAAACTTAATTCTAAAGTATGACACCAGTGTCAGAGTCAACAAAAATATTTTTGGTTATCATATTTCAACAAACCAGTTATAAGTAATCTATTATTCCATTAAAGGGCGAGATTACGGGAAAAGTAGTGAAAAGTGATACATATTATCCATGACTAATATGTATCACTCTTTATTATTTATGACTTTTTACGATTTAGGTCTTGATAATGAAATAAAGTTTGATAAAAGATATATATTTCGAAACAGTTGCTTATTTTGAAGGAGGTAAATATGAATTATATTTCACCGAAAGAAGAAATGTTAAAAGTGAAACAGTGGCCTAAAGATACGATAGCAGCGGGTTGTGGTCATACCGTTGCTCTTAAATCGGATGGCACGGTAGTAGCAGTAGGGCGAAATAAAGAAGGAGAATGCAATGTAAGCGGATGGTGTGATATGGAAGCAGTCGCAGCGGGCAATGTTCATATGGCGATGAACACAGGGAATGCTCATACAATTGCTCTGAAATGTGATAATACTGTGGAAGCGATGGGGTGGAATAAGCATGAACAATGTGATGTGAACGACTGGCATAATATTGTATCGGTTGCGGCGGGATGGCGTCGTACCATTGGTCTTAAACCAGATGGCACGGTAATAGCGGTGGGGCGAAATAAAGAAGGAGAATGTAATATAAGTAGCTGGAGAAATATTGTGGCAGTCACGGCGGGTGACTGGCATACAGTCGGTCTTAAATTGGACGGCGCAGTGACGGCAGTGGGGAATAATCGATATGGCCAATGCAATGTAAGTGGATGGCGTGGTATGGTGGAGTTGGCGGCAGGTTACCTTCATACTGTTGGTTTGAAATCGGATGGCAAAGTGATGGCGGTGGGTAATAATAAACTTGGTCAATGCGATGTAGGCAGATGGAAAGATATTATGGCAATAGCAGCTGGTACGAATCATACAATCGGACTTAAATCAGATGGTACCGTGGTGGCAGTTGGCTGGAATGAGTATGGTCAATGTAATGTAAGTGATTGGCGCGATATTGTAGCGATAGCGGCTGGTTGTGCGCATACGGTCGGTCTTAATTTAGATGGCACCGTGGTTGCAGTAGGTGATAATACATACGGTCAATGCGATGTAGGTAGGTGGCGCAACATCCGATTGCCTGGCAAATAGTTAATGTACAACAAATCATTAGTAATATTATTCTATTTTAGGAGTAATTATGGAATAGAACATATACATAAGAATCTCTTTTCAAAAGGGATTCTTATTCTTTTTCCGTAAAATGAGTGTCTAAATAGAATTTTTAAACAAGCTTTATTTCAAAGCTACAGTAGAAGAGATAAATAAAGCATAGGAGAGCTGAAGAAATGCTTAAAAAGTTTTTGCTTTCTTTACCGGATGTTTTACTTGTATGCGTTGTTCTCTACATAACATACACAACTACTTTTAGTTTTGGACAGATGTTAGTAATTTCAATTGCAATCGGAATTATTGGTGGTCTTGTTATAAGAATTTGTACGGATGTATTCACGTATATAAGGTGGACCATTAAACAGAGGAAATCTTGAATATATTGATAGCTATTAGAAGGAGAGGAAATGAATAAGAAAAAGAGTAGAGTGAAAAATGAAATCATACTTTGGATATTGACAGCGGTTGTTCTCATTATTGCATGGTACTTTTTTCAAAGATAAAAATGCATCGTACTTAAAAGGTACGATGCATTTTTATTATTTTTCTTGCCAATTTTCTTTTATAAAGTCTTCACGGCCAGATTCTTTTTGCTCAGTAGCATATTTCTCTGGGTTCTTTTTATAGAAATGTTGATGGTATTCTTCAGCTTCATAAAAAGGTGCGGCCAGGCGAATTTCAGTTACGATTGGCTCTTTAAACATATCGCTTTCTGCAAGAGCTTGTTTTGATTTTTCAGCAAGCTCTTTTTGCGTTTCGTTATGATAAAAAATAGCAGTGCGATAAGAGGGACCGCGGTCAAAGAATTGTCCGCCATCATCAGTTGGATCGATTTGTGGCCAATATAAATCTAGTAATTTTTCATATGGAAAAATAGAAGGATCGAATGTAATTTGTACAACTTCTAAATGACCAGATGTACCAGCTTTTACTTGTTCATATGTTGGGTTTTCTACATGACCACCTGCATAGCCAGAAAGTACTTTATGAATACCAGGAAGTTCATCAAATGGCTTTACCATGCACCAAAAGCAACCGCCTGCGAAGGTTGCGAGTTCGTATGTTTTTTCGGACATTATTGTAATCCTCCTAAATATATATGTTTTATATAGTATTATACAATCTTTTTTATTGCGCAATAAAAAAGATTTGAAAATATATGCTTTTTTATAAACAAGAGCCTCCGCTAACATCAATTAATTGTCCAGTAACCCAGCGGCTGTCTGGAGAAGCGAGGAATGCGGCGGTATCGGCAATATCTTCTACTTCACCTAAGCGATTAAAAGCGGAAATAGTAGTGGCGTACTGTCTCATCATTGGATCGCTCAAGAGTTCTGCATTCATATCTGTTTTAATAAATCCAGGAAGTATTGCATTCACTGTTATTCCCCGTGATCCGAGCTGTTTTGCTAATGTGAAAGTCATTGTATTAATAGCGCCTTTCGTCATACTATAGGCAACGAAATCAGGTAAAGAAATACGAGTGGCAGCGGATGAAATATTAATAATTCGGCTATTATCACGTAAACGAGATAGGGCTTGTTGGATGATAAAAAATGGTGCTTTAGCATTTACTGAAACCATTCTATCAAAAAATTGTTCAGTCGTTTCTTCAATAAAAGCCCCAGGACCAATTCCAGCGTTGTTTATTAAAATATCAAATTTAGTATCACCAGTTCTTTTTTGTAATTCGTTATCTAAAGAACTATAAAGGGTCTCTACACCATGTAAAGATTCAAGATTTGCACCGATAGAAAAAGCTGATCCGCCATTTGATTGAATTTCATAAACAGTTTCTTCAGCATCTTCTTTTCGATTTCCGTAATGGATAGCAACTAATGCACCGTCGTTTGCTAAACGTTTTGCAATAGCACGTCCAATTCCTCGGCTTGCTCCTGTAACTAATGCCACTTTTCCTTTTAACATAGTTTTCTCATCTCCTCATAAAATTTTATATGTTATTAAGTTATTTTTCTTTATGTAGTAATGCGAACATACTTAAGTAATATATGAGTATGTGTAAGAAGTTCATTCCGATTTTGTTTTGAGAAAAAATAAATAGACTTCTCTTAAATTGATTGAATTTTATTTTTTTTAGAAAAACATGTTGACAATGTAAAGAACAACGTCCTATAATACGTTTAACAAATAAAAGTCAATTAAGAATTTTCTAACTTCATATGTTACATATGCAAAGAAGAGGAAAGTAGATGGTTATGATCGTTTCAGAGAGCTGCTCCTAGGCTGTGAGAGTAGTCACAATCGAATCATTGAAGATCACCTCGGAGCATCGCTTGCGAAAGGGAAACTGAGTAGAGGGCGACGGCATCGTCTCCGGTAAAAGGACGGGGGTCTAATTGGACCTACAAAGCTTATATTTCGCGAGAAGTATAAGGAAGCTGAGTGGTACCGCGAAACTCTCGCCTCAGCAATCAAAGCTACTAAATTGTAGTAGTTGATTGCTGAGGCGAGAGTTTTTATTTTAAAATATCGAATAAGAGAATGCGTAGAAGAGGAGAGTAAATGATAAAAATTGTTTCAGAGAGCCGCCCAGAAGCTGTGAAGGTGGTAACAATTTAATCATTGAAGATCACCTCGGAGCACTACTTTTGAAACTAGTAAAAAGTAGCGGAGTTGTTTCCGATAGAAAAACAAAAGTCTAATTGGACTTGCAGAGCTTATATTTCGTGAGAAGTGTAAGGAAGCTGAGTGGTACCGCGATTCCCTCGTCTCAGCAATGGATTGCTACAAGTATGTAAGTAATCGATTGTTGAGACGAGTATATTTTTAACATTTATATACTGAATATTCTGTTAAAATATTCATCTCAGCAATCGATATAGAAATAGATTGCAAAAATAGAGAGAAAAAAAGAGGAGCGATGTGAGATGGGAAACCAGTACATTTATATGAATGGGGAGTTTGTAGAAAAGGAAAAGGCAGTTGTTTCAGTATATGATCACGGTTTTTTATACGGAGACGGTGTATTTGAGGGGATTCGTAGTTACGGTGGAAATGTATTTTGTTTAAAAGAACATGTAAAACGATTATATGAATCGGCAAAATCTATTTTACTTACAATCCCATTGACGGTTGAAGAAATGGAAGAAGCGGTTTTACAAACGTTGCAAAAAAATGAGTATGCGGATGCCTACATTCGGTTAATTGTCTCAAGAGGAAAAGGTGACTTAGGGCTCGATCCTAGAAGTTGTGTGAAACCGAGCGTTATTATCATTGCAGAACAATTAAAGTTATTCCCTCAGGAATTTTACGATAATGGATTAAGCGTTGTATCTGTTGCATCAAGACGCAACACGCCAGATGCATTGGACCCACGAATTAAGTCAATGAACTACTTAAATAACGTACTTGTAAAAATTGAAGCGGCGCAAGCAGGAGTGCTAGAGGCACTTATGTTAAATCAACAAGGATATGTTTGTGAAGGATCTGGAGATAATGTTTTCGTTGTGAAAGATGGAAAGGTGTTAACACCTCCTTCGTATTTAGGAGCGTTAGAAGGTATTACGAGAAATAGTGTTATTGAGCTATGTGAGCGACTTCATATTCCGTGTGAGGAAAGACCCTTTACTCGCCATGACGTATATGTAGCAGATGAAGTGTTTTTAACAGGAACGGCAGCAGAATTAATTCCAGTTGTAAAAGTTGATTCAAGAGAAATTGGAGATGGGAAACCAGGAAGTGTAACGAAACAATTAACAGAGGAATTTAAAAAGTTAACGAGAGAAAGAGGAGTACGTGTTCCAGGACTGGCGGAAAGCTTAATGTAGGTAGGGAGAGGAGTTAATTGAAATGGAGCAGTATACAACACGTGAGAAATTACAGTGTGAAGAAGTGACAGGTGCTGGACACGTTATTCAATGTTTGAAAAAATTAGGCGTAACGACTGTTTTCGGTTATCCGGGCGGAGCGATTTTGCCAGTATACGATGCGTTATACGGAAGTGGATTGAAGCACGTTTTAACTCGTCATGAACAAGCTGCCATTCATGCGGCAGAAGGATATGCGAGAGCTTCTGGAAAGGTCGGGGTAGTCTTTGCTACCTCTGGCCCAGGGGCGACAAATTTAGTTACGGGTTTAGCAGATGCTTATATGGATTCGATTCCTTTAGTTGTCATTACAGGGCAAGTTGCAAAACCTCTCATCGGAAAAGACGGATTTCAAGAAGCAGATGTTGTCGGGATTACAGTACCTGTTACGAAGCATAATTATCAAGTTCGTGATGTGAATCATTTGTCACGCATTGTACAAGAAGCTTTTTACATCGCCGAAAGCGGGCGGCCAGGACCAGTATTAATTGATATTCCAAAAGATGTTCAAAATGAAAATGTAACAAGTTTTTATAATGAAGTAATTGAGATTCCAGGATACAAAATAGAGCCTATGCCAGACAGTATAAAGCTTAGAGAAGTAGCTAAAGAAATTTCAAAAGCTAAACGCCCACTTCTTTATATTGGAGGAGGTGTTATTCATTCGGGTGGATCTGATGAACTCATCAAATTTGCGAGGGAGCATCGTATTCCTGTCGTTTCCACTTTAATGGGACTGGGTGCATATCCGCCGGGAGATTCGTTGTTTTTAGGAATGCTTGGTATGCATGGAACGTACGCTGCAAATATGGCTGTAACAGAATGTGATCTACTACTTGCTTTAGGTGTTCGCTTCGATGATCGTGTAACAGGAAAATTAGAACTTTTTTCTCTGCATTCGAAAAAGGTACATATTGATATAGATTCTTCGGAGTTCCATAAAAATGTAACTGTGGAATATCCGGTTGTTGGAGATGTGAAAAATGCGTTACATATGTTGTTACATATGCCGATTGATACACAGACAGATGAATGGCTTACGAAAATCGAGGGATGGAAAGAGGAATACCCTCTTTCCTACAACCAAAAAGAAAGGGAGTTAAAACCACAGCATGTTATTAGTCTAGTAAGTGAATTAACGAACGGTGAAGCGATTGTTACGACAGAAGTAGGACAGCATCAAATGTGGGCTGCGCATTTTTATAAAGCGAAAAATCCACGGACTTTTCTAACGTCTGGCGGACTAGGAACGATGGGGTTTGGGTTCCCGGCGGCAGTTGGTGCTCAGCTTGCAAAAGAAGAAGAACTCGTCATTTGTATTGCAGGCGATGCTTCTTTTCAAATGAACATTCAAGAATTGCAAACAATTGCTGAAAATAATATTCCTGTAAAAGTATTTATTATAAATAACAAATTTTTAGGGATGGTAAGGCAATGGCAAGAAATGTTTTATGAAAATCGTTTATCGGAATCAAAAATTGGATCACCAGACTTTGTGAAAGTAGCAGAAGCTTATGGAGTGAAGGGATTAAGAGCGACAAATTCAACAGAGGCGAAACAAGTGATGTTAGAAGCATTTGCTCATGAAGGTCCTGTCGTAGTTGATTTTTGTGTAGAAGAAGGTGAAAACGTATTTCCGATGGTTCCACCAAACAAAGGGAATAACGAAATGATTATGAAGAGGTGGGAAGAATGAGTCATACTTTTTCACTCGTTATTCATAACGAGCCAAGCGTCTTATTACGTATAAGTGGGATTTTTGCTCGGCGTGGTTATTATATTTCTTCTTTACATTTAAACGAAAGAGATACTAGTGGCGTCTCTGAAATGAAACTCACAGCAGTTTGTACTGAAAATGAAGCGACATTACTTGTTAGTCAGTTGAAAAAATTAATTGATGTACTGCAAGTAAATAAATTATAAGGAGTGTATGGAATATGAAAACGTATTATGAGAAAGATGCAAATTTAGAGTTACTACAAGGGAAAACAGTTGCGGTAATTGGTTATGGGTCTCAAGGTCATGCGCAGGCACAAAATTTACGTGATTCCGGTGTAGAAGTTGTAGTTGGTGTTAGACCTGGTAAATCGTATGAAGTAGCAAAAGCAGATGGATTTGAAGTAATGTCTGTTTCAGAAGCAGTTCGAACCGCGCAAGTCGTACAAATGTTATTGCCGGATGAACAGCAAGCACATGTGTATAAAGCAGAAGTAGAAGAGAATCTTCGTGAAGGACAAATGTTACTTTTCTCACATGGATTCAATATTCACTTCGGACAAATTAATCCGCCAAGTTACGTAGATGTAGCGATGGTCGCGCCAAAAAGTCCAGGTCATCTCGTTCGCCGTGTATTCCAAGAAGGAAATGGTGTTCCGGCATTAGTCGCAGTGCATCAAGATGCAACAGGCACAGCATTAAGTGTAGCACTTGCGTATGCAAAAGGAGTAGGGTGTACACGTGCAGGGGTAATTGAAACGACATTCCAAGAAGAAACAGAGACGGATTTATTCGGTGAGCAAGCTGTGCTTTGCGGCGGTGTAACGGCACTTGTGAAAGCGGGTTTTGAAACATTAACCGAAGGCGGATATCGACCTGAAATTGCATACTTTGAATGTTTACATGAATTAAAGTTAATTGTTGATTTAATGTATGAAGGCGGTTTAACGAACATGCGCCATTCTATTTCCGATACGGCTGAGTTCGGAGATTATGTAACCGGATCGAGAATTGTTACAGATGAAACGAAGAAGGAAATGAAGCGTGTTCTGACAGAAATTCAGCAAGGTGAATTCGCGAAGAAATGGATTTTAGAAAATCAAGCGGGACGTCCAACGTATAATGCGATGAAAAAAGCAGAGCAAACTCATCAG
Source organism: Bacillus sp. F9_6S_D1_P_5 (assembly GCF_054823925.1). Classification (NCBI taxonomy): domain Bacteria; kingdom Bacillati; phylum Bacillota; class Bacilli; order Caryophanales; family Bacillaceae; genus Bacillus; species Bacillus sp. F9_6S_D1_P_5. The sequence continues at coordinate 82,621 of NZ_JBTREW010000007.1, forward strand.
TTAGAAAAAGTAGGAGCAGAGCTTCGTGAAATGATGAGCTGGATTCATGCACCGAAAGAATTAGTAAAGAAATAGAGTAAGTGATTGTAAGTGAAAAATACGTAAGAGGGGATTTGACAAGATGAGAAGTGACATGATTAAAAAAGGTTTTGATAAAGCACCGCACCGTAGTTTATTAAAAGCAACTGGTTTGAAAGATGAAGATTTTGATAAACCGTTTATAGCTATCTGTAATTCTTTTATTGAAATTATTCCAGGTCATAAGCACTTAAATGAGTTTGGAAAACTTGTTAAAGAAGCAGTGCGTGCAGCAGGTATGGTTCCATTTGAATTTAATACAATTGGAGTAGATGACGGTATTGCGATGGGGCATATCGGTATGCGTTACTCGCTTCCGAGTCGCGAAATCATTGCAGATTCAGTAGAAACGGTTGTAAATGCACATTGGTTTGATGGCATGATCTGTATTCCAAACTGTGACAAAATTACACCTGGTATGATGATGGCTGCACTTCGTATTAACATTCCAACTGTGTTTGTTTCAGGTGGCCCGATGGCGGCTGGAAAAACATCTAAAGGAGAAGTTGTCGATTTAAGTTCTGTTTTTGAAGGAGTAGGAGCCTATCAATCTGGGAAAATTTCAGAAGAAGAATTAAAGGATATTGAAGATCATGGCTGTCCATCTTGTGGTTCTTGTTCCGGTATGTTTACAGCGAATTCTATGAACTGTTTATGTGAAGTGTTAGGTTTAGCTCTTCCGGGTAACGGAAGTATTTTAGCCATCGATCCAAGACGCGAAGAATTAATTAAACAAGCAGCAGAAAAATTAAAGATTTTAATTGAAAGAGATATTAAACCGAGAGATATTGTAACGGAAGAAGCCATTGATGATGCGTTCGCGCTTGATATGGCAATGGGCGGTTCTACGAATACAGTATTGCACACATTAGCTCTCGCGCAAGAGGCGGGTTTAGATTACGATATGAACCGCATTGATGCCGTTTCAAGACGTGTACCACATTTATGTAAAGTAAGTCCTGCTTCCAATTGGCATATGGAAGATATTGATCGTGCAGGCGGGATTAGTGCAATTTTGAAAGAGATGAGCCGAAAAGAAGGGGTACTTCATTTAGATCGTATTACCGCTACTGGGCAAACGTTAAGAGAAAATATTGCTCATGCAGAGATTAAAGATAAGGAAGTGATTCATTCTCTCGAAAACCCTCATAGTGAAGAAGGGGGATTACGTATATTAAAAGGAAACCTTGCGAAAGACGGAGCAGTTATTAAAAGCGGGGCAACTGAAGTAAAACGATTTGAAGGACCTTGCGTTATTTTTAATTCACAAGATGAGGCGCTTGCGGGCATTATGCTTGGTAAGGTTAAGAAAGGGGATGTAGTTGTTATTCGTTATGAAGGACCAAGAGGCGGCCCTGGTATGCCAGAAATGTTAGCACCAACGTCAGCGATTGCTGGTATGGGATTAGGTGCAGATGTTGCACTATTAACAGATGGTCGTTTTTCGGGTGCTTCACGTGGTATTTCAGTAGGGCATATTTCGCCAGAAGCAGCTGCGGGTGGAACGATTGCACTTCTTGAACAAGGAGATATCGTTTGTATCGATGTTGAGGAAAGATTGTTAGAAGTAAGAGTTAGTGACGAAGAATTAGATAAGCGTAAAAAAGAATGGAAACGACCAGAAGCGAAAGTGAAAACTGGCTGGCTTGGACGTTATGCACAGATGGTAACATCGGCGAATACAGGTGCAGTTCTAAAAATCCCGAATTTTGATTGAGCCAATTTAAAAGAGATAAGGATGATATATAATGGTGCAGAAGGTAAAGGAGAGAGTGAAAATTGAAGATATCTTAATGGCTCATAATTGCATGAAAGATATCGTTATAAAAACACCGTTACAACGTGATACAGTTCTATCTGAGAAATATGATTGTGAAGTTTATGTAAAACGAGAAGACTTACAATTGATTCGCTCTTTTAAAATTCGTGGTGCGTACAATTTAATTCAAAGTTTATCAAAAGAACAATTACAAAACGGTGTTGTATGCGCGAGCGCTGGTAATCATGCGCAAGGAGTTGCTTACACGTGTAATTTATTGAAGATTCCGTCAAAAATTTTCATGCCAACAACAACACCTAAGCAAAAAGTATCACAAGTACAATTTTTCGGTGGTGATTTTGCAGAAATTGTATTAGTAGGTGATACATTTGATAGCTCTTTCCAAGAAGCACAGCGCTATTGTGAAGAAAATAGAATGACGTTCGTTCATCCGTTTGATGATCCGTATGTAATTGCTGGTCAAGGGACAGTTGCAGTTGAAATTATGCATGATATGGAGAAACCAGTGGATTATATCTTTACAGCAATTGGCGGTGGTGGATTAGCATCAGGTGTTGGTACATATGTGAAAGGTGTTAGTCCTGCTACAAAGATCATTGGTGTAGAGCCAATGGGAGCTGCATCTATGAAAGAGGCTTTTCTTCAAAATGAAAATGTCACATTAGAGAAAATAGATAGTTTTGTTGATGGGGCAGCTGTTAAAAAGGTAGGGAAGTTAACATTTGAAACTTGTAAAGATGTAATTGATGATATTGTTTTAGTACCAGAGGGAAAGGTTTGTACGACGATTTTAGAACTGTATAAGAAAAATGCAATTGTAGCTGAACCGGCTGGTGCACTATCTATTGCAGCGCTTGATTTATACAGAGATGAAATTAAAGGTAAAACAGTTGTATGCACATTAAGTGGTGGAAATAATGATATTGATAGAATGCAAGAAATGAAAGAACGATCTCTTATTTACGAAGGGTTAAAACATTATTTCATCATTGAATTCCCGCAACGTTCAGGTGCGTTAAGAGAATTTCTTGATAAAGGATTAGGGCCAGAAGATGATATTACGCGCTTTGAGTATATTAAGAAACATAATAAGGAAAATGGTCCAGCATTAGTCGGAGTAGAGTTAAAACATAAAGAAGATTACGAGCAGTTAATTATCCGTTTTAAAGAAAATAACATTCAATTTATGGAGCTTAATAAAAATCCTGTTTTGTTTGATTTGCTTATTTAATAGAAGGAAAGGGTTAGCACCAAAATAAAAAAGATAGATACAAGCGGGGAAATATAATGCTTGTTCTATCTTTTTATAGTTAAACTAGATATTCATTAAATTCAAGAAGAATAAAGCTAGCTAACCAAAAAAATATCGCAATACGAATAATTACATACATAGTAAATTCAAAGGGAGAAAGGTTTCTCTCTCGCTTTATTTTTTTTAATAGTCTCACAGAATAAAAGGAACATAAAAGCAGGATTGCTATAGAAATTTTATAGATATTTTCTAAGAGATTTATATTTTCTAATAAGTCTTTTAGCATATTCATCACCTATTCTCTAATGTATGTTACAGAGAAATAGATCTTGCGTTGTTTAGTTTCGTTTGTTTTTTATGTTCCCTGTATCATCAATTTCTACATCAGTTGAAATCGTTTGTAAATATTGTAGAGCTTTTCTCTTTTCCTCCTCATTTACAGGGGAGATTTGGTTGTTGCGAATGATGTAAGGATTGAATGACATTTGGACATCCTTTCCTTTAAAAGTTAAAGTTAATACGCCAGTTTCGGCGCTTTTCCCGCTCACGTAACTTGGGAATAAAAAGTTTCCTAATGAGTAAGCGATAGGAACTTTATTATAATACTCAAATCCTTGAAGCCAATGTGGGTGACTTCCGACAATCGCGTCAGCTCCTGCTTCAACCATTTTAGGAACATATTGTTTTTGGTATTCTACTGGACGATTTGACTTCTCAACGCCCCAATGCATATAGACAATTAAATAGTCTGCATCTTTCTTTTGCTCTTTAATTGTTTTTGTTACGAGATTTAAATCATATCCGTTCGCAACACCAGGTTTATTGTCGCTAGCTACCCAATTCGTATCAGGCATAAATCGAACGAAGGAAAGAAATTTGAACTTTTTCCCTTTTACGGTCATTTCTCGTGCTGTATATGCATCTTTTGCATTTTTTCCGGCTCCAATGTAAGGGAACTTTAATTTTTCTACGTGAGAAATTGTGTCTAATAATCCATCTTGCCCATAATCAAGTGTATGGTTATTCCCAATATTTACGATATCATATCCAGTGTTTTTTATCGCTTTAAGCGTGGATGGATCGCTTTTAATCCAAAACAGTTGTCCAGGAGCTTTCTTTTCTCTCGTTGTAAATGCTGATTCTAAATTAACGAAAGAAATATCAGCTTTTGTTATTTCTTCTTTTACATGTTGGAATGGATAATCAGCCCCGTTTTTTTCGATTACAGGACGTAATTGCCAATCGAACATAGTATCACCAGAGAAGGTGAGTGTAATTTCCGGGTCTTCTAATTTCTTTTCATTTGTTGAAGCGGTTTTACTAGATTTGTTTTGCAAATCGGGTTTGTCTTTCGCTTTTGAAGTAAAAGAGTAGTTAACTAATAAAACAATTGGTGTAATGCAAAAGGCTATTAACAGAAATCGTTTTAGTAAAGTGTTCATAAATACCTTCCCTTTTGAATTTATACCGCAATTTGTGGGCAATAAAACTCACGTTAATTAAAGTTTCACATTATGTATAACTATAAAAAATTGCGGTTTATGTTGTGAAAAAACGTTTGTTAATATTCTCAATATTAAGTTAACATATAGATAACCTGTAAATCAATGAATAAACCAAAATATAGAAATAAAGAATTCGAAGGGTGAAGAATGAGAAATGGTTATATTAGGAGCAGTTGTAAATGGGATTTGTATTATATGTGGTACTTTACTAGGTAAATTATTTAGTAGAATTCCAGAAAGTATGAAGGGAACAATTATGCATGCAATCGGTTTAGCGGTTACTGTGCTTGGACTTCAAATGGCATTGAAAAGTGAAAATTTTCTTGTTGTCATACTAAGTTTAGTAATTGGTACCGTCATCGGGGAATGGCTACAATTAGAGGGAAAGCTAAAACAGTTAGGAGATTGGCTAGAAAATAAAGTTGGATCGAAAGGGAAAGGGAGCATATCAGAAGGTTTTGTAACGGCTACTTTAATTTTTGCAATTGGTGCGATGGGGATACTTGGTGCACTCGACAGCGGCATTCGCGGCAATCATGATATTTTATTTACAAAGGCGATTATCGATGGATTTATTTCTATTATATTAACGACAACTTTAGGAATTGGTGTAGTATTTTCGGCGATTCCAGTTATTTTATACGAAGGAGGTATTGCGGTTTTTGCAACACAAATTAATAGTTTGGTCCCGAAAGAATTAATGAATCAATTTATAGTGGAAATGACAGCTACAGGTGGTATTATGATAGCCGCTATTGGATTGAACTTACTTGGTATTATTAAAATTAAAGTGGCAAATTTACTGCCAGGTATATTGGTAGTTGGAATAATTGTTTCACTTATTTACGGTTACGGTTTAATAGTAAAGTAATAGGGGGTGGAGATACATATGGAGGAATTTCAATTTACAAAACGTGTTCATAACATATTGCAGATTGCAGCAGAAGAGGCGGAAAATAATATTATTCAACCAACTCATCTGTTTATTGGAATGTGTAAAGAAGGTACTGGAGTTTGCAGCGAGTTGTATATGTATTTGTTTCGTAACGTGGGTACAAATTTTTTAGAAAAACTTTCATCACGAAAACAAGACGATTTAACGGATCAAGATTATAAAAAAATAGGACAATATAAATTATCTTATAAGGTGCTAGAAATTTTACAAATAGCGAAGAAACGTATGGAACGTTTTCAGCAAGTAATGATGAATGAAGGACATGTTATGTATGCACTATTTCGCGCGGATACGTTTATTGAAAGTGCACAAATACAAAAAGATATATTACATATTATAGCTGAGCCAAGAGATTTAGCGGTCGATTTAAAATCTTTTGTTCCTACTTATAATGATTTAACTTGTACTGTTAGAAAGGCTAACCTTTCTGATTTTAAAAAATTAGCATGTTTTGTTAATGAGGAATTTGGTGAACGTTGGTTACATTCAATAGAATATGGATTTCGTACCTATAAAGAAAATGTACCTATTTATATAGCAGAACGAGAAGAAATGATAGTAGGTTTCGTTTGCTATGATGTAGTGAGAGGAAAGAAAGGATTGTTTGGTCCAATGGGCACAGCGAAAGAAAATCGTGTGAAAGGTGTAGGGAGGCAATTGTTACACCTTTGTTTACAGAGTATGAAGCAAGATGGATATGAATACGCAATTATTGGACAAGCAGGTCCGATTGAGTTTTATGAAAGAAATTGTAATGCTCGTTTAATACCGATAGAGAATAAGTAACCAACTCCAAATAGGGGAGTTGGTTTTTTATGAAAAAATGTAGAGATGTAGTGATTTTTACTGGAAAATAACGGGTTTTGTAGTAAAACTTACAAATAAAGCAAATTACTAAACTTTTTACAAGAAAGGGTGTAGAATGGGTATCTAAAGAAAGAAGGTGTGAAAATGGCCAGCTGGAAACGAAATTTGATGATTTGTTGGCTAGGTTGTTTTACCACTGCAGCCGGTATGAGTTTAGTAATTCCTTTTTTATCTTTTTATATTGAGGAATTAGGAGTAACTGGCACTTCAAGTATTGCACAGTGGTCGGGACTTGCATTTGGTATAACATTTTTAATGGGTGCGATCGTATCACCAATATGGGGGAAACTTGGTGATATACATGGACGGAAATTGATGCTTATTCGTGCGAGCCTAGGTATGGCGATTATTATGACGCTTATGGGGTTTGTAACGGATGTGTATCAACTAGTCGCACTAAGATTTTTAATGGGTGCAGTATCTGGTTTCCTTTCAACGGCGATGACATTTATTGCAGCAGAAACTCCGAAAGAGCATTCAGGTTGGGCAATTTCTACAATTTCAACTGGTGGAGTGAGCGGTTCTTTACTTGGTCCATTACTTGGAGGATATTTGTCTGAGTTAATTGGAATGCGCCATGTTTTTCTTGTTACAGGAGCTTTTTTATTCCTTTCTTTTCTCATCGTTTTTTTCTTCCTACATGAAGAGAATCACTCCGCTCAAGCAAAAAAAGTACAAACGAAAAAAGTATGGACGATGGTTCCAGCGAAGCATTTAATTATTAGTTTGTTTGTAACAACATTTATTATTCAACTTGCTAATATGTCTGTTCAACCAATTGTAACATTGTACGTAAAAAATTTAGTAGGTCCTCAAACTGCACATATTGAAACAATTGCGGGTGCAGTGATGTCAGCGACAGGGTTAGCAGTTATTTTGGCAGCACCAAGACTTGGACGATTATCAGATCAAATTGGTCCTCAAAAAACGTTAGTTGTAGCGTTGTTTGCTGCAGGAATTATTTTTATTCCGCAAGCATTTGTAACCTCAGCTTGGCAACTATTAATTCTTCGATTTTTATTAGGTATTGCACAAGCAGGACTATTACCTTCCGTACAAACTCTACTAAAACAACATACACCAACCCATGTAACGGGAAGAATATTTGGGTATAATCAATCGTTTCAGTTTTTAGGAAATATGATTGGACCAGTACTTGGTGGACAAATTGCAGCGCATGCAGGTTTTCAATATGTTTTCTTCTCTACATCATCACTATTATTTACTGCGTGCATTTGGGTTTATTTTCATAATAAGAACGAAGAAGTATCAGAGAAACGACATTTGGAAGTTAGTTAACTAAGTGAATGAAAAAGAAAAAGGATGAAGCAACGATTGCTTCATCCTTTTTCTTTAAAATTGGAGACAAAGATAACTTAACGTACCAAGCTCGTAACTGCGGTGAATGACTTCACCATTATTTTCACCACTTCCCATAGCGATAAATAAAGGAACAAAATGCTCTGCTCTTGGTACTGCTAATTGTGCGTGAGGGGCCTTGTTCTCCCAATTAAATAATGCATCTTTATCAGTAATCTGCATATGTTTAATAATCCAATCATCAAATTCAATTGCCCATTGTTCGGGTGTCGTTTGATTCCATTTTAAAGCTCGTAAGTTATGAACGGTAACACCGCTCCCGATTACTAAAATATCTTCTTGTCCAAGTCCTTTTAGTGCTTCTCCAATCTTAAATTGCTCTTTTGCAGGAAGGAATGGATTGACTGATATTTGTACGACAGGAATATTTGCTTCTGGATACATACGGTGCAAGAGAGTCCATGAGCCATGATCTAAACCTCTCGTCATATTATGATGGACTGGAATACCTTTGTTTTTAAATTTTGTTTCTAACATAGATGCAATGTTAGAAGAGCCTTTCGCACGATATTTGATTTCGTATAACTCAGGAGGAAAACTTCCAAAATCATAAATTGTTTCATATTCGTTATCTGATGAAGAAATCGTTAATACTTCGCTTTCCCAGTGAGCGGTGAAAATAACAATTGCTTTTGGCTTGTATGTTTCTCCAAGTTTTTTTAAAAAACTTGTATATTCTGTATCTTGAATAGCAAGCATCGGTGATCCGTGTGCTAAAAATAATGATGGCATCATAATAGAAACCTCCCAAAAAATATAATAATTACTTTATGTAAGTAACTATATAATTTTATTTTAAATGCGTCAACATATTAGTTTAAGAGCTAATTAGAAAAGTGAGTCATTTGTCATAATGAAGGCAATTGCATATAATACATAATAAGAATAATGAATGGATATTCATTTTTTGAGATACATAATAGAGTTGGGAGCTGACGAAATGAACGTACAGGAAAGTTTCGTTACGGCAATGGATGAATCGGAAATTTATTTACGTAAGTGGTTACCAGAAGGTGAACCGAAAGGGATTATTCAAATTGCACATGGTATGACAGAACATGCAGGTGTTTATACAGACTTTATTGCTGCTTTATTAGAAGCAGGGTATGGTGTTTATGCACATGATCATAAAGGTCATGGGAAAACGGTGAAAAGAGAAGAAGATTATGGTCATTTTGAACCAAATGTAGGTTGGAGTAAGGCTGTATCTGATGTTATCTTTGTATCTGAAACGATAAGAAAAGAGCAGACATGCCCGTTATTTTTACTTGGACATAGTATGGGTTCTTTTTTATCAAGGGGTGCTGTACAACTGAAAGGTGAATTATATGATGGATTCCTTATTTCAGGGACTGGTGGAAATCCAGGTATTTTAGGAAGTATTGGTCATAAAGTAGCGACAATTGAGATGAAATTACGCGGGGAAAAAACGAAAAGTCCGATGCTAAACTTTTTATCTTTCGGAAACTTCAATTCACACTTTAAACCAAATCGTACAAAATTTGATTGGTTATCTTCAGATAATAATCAAGTAGATAAATATATTGCGGATCCGTTATGTGGATTCATTTGTACGACTAGTTTTTATCGAGAATTATTTTCTGGTGTATTAGAAGTAAATAAACTAGAAGAGTTCAAGAAAACACCGCAAAACCTTCCAATACATATTTTTTCAGGAGATCGTGATCCTGTTGGGGATATGGGGAAAGGTGTAAAGGAAGTATATGAGAATTATAAAATATGTGGTGTGAAAGATGTAACACTGCGTTTATATGAAAATGGAAGACATGAAATGTTCCATGAAGTAAATAGAGATGAAGTATTTCAAGATTTGATTTCTTGGTTAGATGGACATATTGTATGAGAAGAAACCTCACTTTTTGAAGTGAGGTTTCTTTAAGGAGATGGAGGAATAGTTATGAGTGAATTTGTAAATAAAGAATATGTAGAAATAGATTTTCAAGATGTTTTGATTAAAGAAGAGGAATTGAAAAATTGTACTTTCATAAAATGCCGTTTTAGAGGGATAGATGCATCGGAAGTTTCTACTGAAAATTGTAATTTCATAGAATGTGATTTTACCGGTGCTCTTTTTAACGCTTCTATCCATCAAGGAACTACATTTGCAAATTGTAAGTTTGTTGGTGCAAATTTATTCGTATCGAAGTTTGAAGAATGTAAAATGACTGGTTCTGACTTTGAAGAAGCGAATTTAGACGGAATAACTATAATATCGGGTGATTGGTCATATACGAATTTAAGGTTCGCGAACTTAAGTAAACAAATGTTAAAAGGTATACGTTTAATTGAAGCTGATTTATATGAATGTAATTTAGAAAAAGCAGATTTACGTGAAGCGGATTTAACCGGTGCACAATTAGGTAAGGCGAAACTTAGCGGTGCAAATTTAAAAGGAGCGATAGTTGATAGAATTGACTTTACAAGTTTTGATTTAAAAAATGTGAAATTAGATATAGCGCAGGCAGTTGCAGTAGCAAGATGTTATGGTGCTAAGGTGAACTAAATTGTTTGTAAAACCGTTCAAAAATTTGAACGGTTTTACAAATTATAATAGAATTAAAAATTACTATCTATATAAGAAGCTATTTCATTAGCAAGAGTCGATGTTAATGGTGTAGATACATTGCTTAAAATGATGATTGTAGCCTCTTTGTCAATTAATCGTAAATAGGAGGATGTAAAGCCGTTAATTCCGCCGTGATGAAATATAAGTTTATTATTTTTTTCAGTCATAGCAATATTCCAACCGTAACCATATCCGTAAGATTCTGCAGTAAGCATACAAGATGTCATCCTACTTGATAAGAAGCAATTTTCTTTTAGTGCCTTATCAAATTTATATAAATCTTCGGCTGTAGAAACTAATCCACCGGCTGAATATGAATTAGACATATGAATAAATGATGCGTTCTGTAGGCCGTGATTTGGATGTAACTCATAGCCAGTTGCTTTATGTTTTTGAATAGTGTGATTCAAATCAATATTTGTGTTCATTATAGAGATTGGATAGAAAATTTTCTTTTTAAGAAATTCCTCATAAGAAATTCCACTTATAACTTCAATAATTTTTCCTAATATAATATAACCCGAATTCGAATAATTGAATTTTTCACCAGGGCTAGATTCAAAGGGGCATGCAATAACCCATTGTATTAGTTCATCTGGTGTTCGAGGTCGACAAGATTGCGATAAAAAATCATGTTGAGCAGTAATATTACCAACTCCAGCAGTATGATTTAGTAAATGCTTGATCATAATTTGATTTCCTTTTGGGAAATCGGGAATAAATTGATCTAATGTATCATGTAGCTGTAATTTTTTCTCTTCCACAAGCATTAAAATTGAAACTGCTGTAAAGATTTTAGTTATTGATCCGATACGAAACTTCGTTGTAGATGTATTAGGTATGTCCCAATTATAATTAGCTTTTCCAAATGACTGCTTATAAAGAGTCTCTTCTTTATGGGCTATTAAAATTGTTCCATTAAATTTTTAGATATTTTTATATAAAAATGAATTGATATATGAGTTTAACAAATTTCAGGCACTCCTTTAAATGTTGGAATATTCGTTACCTGAAATGGAATCCAACGGCATAGGCAATTCCCCCTAAATGAAATGTTTTTTAGAATACTTTTTTATTTTATAATGCAAGTAATATAAGAAGCAAGTTGATTTAAAGTTTATAAAAATAAAGGGTTTTTTATTGCTTGTAGCAATACTTTAGTATTTCATATTTTGAAGGTGGAGAGAAATACTTAAGGAAGTAAGAAAATTGATAGTAATTGAAGCTAGTGAATTAAGTGGACTTGCACTACATGTAAAAGCAACAGCTACCTGTTCATAATAGTAGTATAATAGTAAATGAGGTGTTAATACTATGGAAGATAAAACGTTAGGTATACTACTAGATGTTGTTGGGGAATTATTTTCAGATGAAATATCAATCGCCGTTTCGAATACGGAAGAATATATGTACTATCGGCCAAGTAAACGAATTGATTTAAAGATTAGCGCCGGGGATCCTATTAAGGAAGGAACGATTGCTCATAAAGCAATGGTAACGAGGCAAAAAGCCTCTGAGTTTATTAACCGGGATGTTTTCGGTATTCCTTATCATGGAATGGCCGTACCATTTTCAAATAATGGCAAGATTGAAGGTTGCGTGACGGCGATATATCCTGCTTTAACGGATGGGAAGTCAGTCGTTACTTTAAAAACAACAGACGGATGGGTTCCGGTTCCTTTCTCAAAGGTGAAGTATTTAGAGGCTAAAGATAAAAAGACATATGTGAATTCAGAAGAGTTAACTGGAACACATAAGTACTCTCTACAAGAATTTGAATACTTGCTTCCGAAAGATTCGTTTATTAGATGCCATCGTTCCTTTATTGTAAATGTTAATCATATTAAAGCGATTTATCCAGATACGCATTCTACTTTTGTACTTTCTATGGATAACGGAGAGAGGGTACCAGTGAGTCAATCATACGCTAGTTATTTTCGCAAGCTTCTAGGATTCTAAATTTTTTCTGCTTTAGAACCTAGATTCGCTGTTTTATCTGAATTTTCGGCATTATATACAAAAATCCCTATTTTGATGGTGTTAATGTGTAAAATAATTATGAATATTCATTAGGAGAGGGATTACATATGGAGAATAATTTGGATAGAATTAGGGATCAACGATTAAAAGATCGAGTAGTTACACCTGAAGAAGCAGCTTCATGGATTGAAAGTGGAATGACTTTAGGTTTAAGTGGATTTACACGTGCTGGGGATGTAAAAGCAGTCCCGTTTGCACTTGTAAATCGAGTTAAGAATGATAAATCTTTTAAAGTAAATGTTTATACAGGGGCGTCCTTAGGTTCGGATGTAGATAAATTATTTGCTGAGGCAGGAATTTTAGGAAAAAGATTGCCTTTCCAAGCCGATGCGACTATGCGAAAAGGAATTAATAACGGAGACTTTTTATTTGTAGATCAGCACTTATCTCATACAGCAGAGTTACTTCGTGCTGACGTTATGGATATAGATGTCGCTATTTTGGAAGCGGTTGCGATTACTGAAGATGGAATGATTATTCCAACGACTTCAATTGGAAATTCATTAGCATTCTCCTTAAATGCTAAGTCCATTATTATTGAAATGAATATGGCTCAATCAACGCAACTAGAGGGGCTACATGATTTATATGAACCAGGTAAACAAGGGGAAAGACTTCCAATTCCGCTCGTAAAAACGGATGATCGAATTGGAACAATTGGTATCCCGATTGATGCTGAAAAAGTGAAGGGGATTGTGTTTACGAATCAACTGGATTCGCCATCGACAATTGTTCCTCCAGATGAAGAAACTGTTATTATGGCACAACATTTAATAGAGTTCCTTCGAGAAGAAGTTAAAGTAGGCCGATTAACAAATCGTTTAGCGCCGTTACAATCTGGTATTGGTTCAGTTGCTAATGCAGTATTGCACGGCATGCTAGATTCTGAGTTTGAAGATTTAGAAGTGTATTCTGAAGTTTTACAAGATGCGGTCTTTGATCTAATGGACGCTGGGAAAGTTAATTTTGCTTCTTGCTGCTCGATCACGCTTTCTGAAGAGAAAATGCAACAAGTATTTTCTAACTTTGAAAAATATCGTGACAAATTAATGATGCGCCCGCAAGAGATTTCTAATCACCCTGAAATCATTCGCCGCCTTGGATTGATCTCGATTAATACTGCTTTAGAATTAGATATATACGGAAATGTTAACTCTACTCACGTTTTAGGCACAAAAATGATGAATGGTATTGGTGGTTCTGGTGATTTTGCGAGAAATGCACGCCTAGCTATCTTTGTTACGAAATCGATTGCAAAAGGTGGTAACATTTCAAGTATCGTTCCTTTCGTTTCGCATGTAGACCATACGGAGCACGATGTAGATGTTATCGTCACTGAACAAGGATATGCGGACTTAAGAGGACTAGCGCCAAGAGAAAGAGTGGAGCTAATTATTGAGAATTGCGCACATCCAATGTATCGTAACCAGCTAAGAGTTTATTTCGAAGAAGCACAAACAAGAGGTGGACAAACCCCTCATGTTTTAGAAAAAGCTTTTTCTTGGCATACGAATTATGCTAAAAATGGAACAATGCTTGAAGCAGTAGTAGAAACCGTATAGAAGTGTAAAAATGCTTCTCAATATAATATGCCATAAAGGTTAAAAGAAAAAGAACGCCAATTTTCAGGAATGGCGTTCTTTTTCTTTTAAAAAATTGTTACCTATTATGAAGAATTATAAAAGTAAGCTCTTATCTAAGAAAATAAAAGGTTTTTTAAATTACTTTTTCGAATCAGTTTAATAGTTTACATATTGAAGGTGAGGAGAAAGGATCATGAAGATAAGAAAAGCGTTATTAAGCGAAGCAGATGAACTAAGTGAACTCGCACTATATTCAAAAGCAACGTGGAACTATAGTGAAGAATTCATACTTGCTTGTAAGGAAGATTTAACAATTACCGTTGAGTACATAAAAAATAATTTTGTATATGTTTTAGAAAACGATAATACGAAGATTGGTTTTTTCTCATTTTTACGTAACGATAAAGCTCTCGATTTCTTATACATTCATCCTCGTTACAAAGGAAAGGGGTATGGGAAAATAATGTGGAAGTTTGTAATAGAGCAAGCAAATGAACTAGGAATAAAAAGCTTTACAATTGATAGTGATCCGAATGCAAAAGGGTTTTACTTGAAAATGGGAGCGAAGTTAATAGGAGAGACACCATCAACGGTTTTTAAGGGCCGATTACTGCCCCTTTTGAAATATGATGTGTAAAACAATTAATAGTAGGAGAAGCTGAGAATGGATCATATAAAGGGAAAAAGAATATATGAAGCACTCATGAAATCTTGGTCGATTGAAACAAGTACAAAGTGGACAAGTGAAAATCCAGCAAAGGGACAGTGTGGTGTAACGGCTTTAGTCGTTCAAGATATAAACGGAGGGAAAATAAAAAAGACAAAAATTGGAAAGGAGTGGCACTTTTATAACTGTATAAATGGACATAGGTTTGATTTTACAGAGTCTCAATTCAATAAAAACCTGAACTATTTGGATGTGGAATCAAATCGGGAAGAAGCGTTTGCAGATACAAATGAAAAACAATATAGCATTTTGAAGGAAAAGATAATGAAAGAATTGAAATTATCTTTTGACTCTTAATCTTTAATAAGTTACTATAATGGTGGTAACTTATTAAAGGGAACTTCATAGAGTTGAAAGGGGAAATACTTTTGAAAACAACTTATGTAAACGCTACAATCGTAACGATGAATGAACAAAACGAAGTGATAGAAAATGGATATATCATTGTAGAAAATGATCAAATTATAGATGTAAAGAGCGGAGAATTCGCTAATGATTTTGAAGTAAATGAAGTAATTGACATGAAAGGAAAGTGGGTATTACCAGGGCTTGTAAATACACATACACACGTTGTAATGAGTCTCTTAAGAGGTATTGGCGATGATATGTTATTACAGCCGTGGCTTGAGACGAGAATTTGGCCACTTGAAAGTCAGTTTACTCCAGAGCTTGCGGTCGCTAGTACGGAATTAGGATTACTTGAAATGGTGAAAAGTGGTACAACATCATTCTCTGATATGTTTAATCCAATTGGAGTAGATCAAGATGCAATTATGGAAACGGTATCAAAGAGTGGAATGCGAGCTGCTGTTTCAAGAACTTTATTTAGCTTCGGAACGGAAGACGATGAAAAGAAAGCAATTGAAGAAGCTGAAAAATATGTGAAGCGTTACCATAACGAAAGTGGTATGTTAA
Organism: Bacillus sp. F9_6S_D1_P_5; assembly: GCF_054823925.1. NCBI lineage: Bacteria > Bacillati > Bacillota > Bacilli > Caryophanales > Bacillaceae > Bacillus > Bacillus sp. F9_6S_D1_P_5. Next base: position 98,290 of record NZ_JBTREW010000007.1, read on the forward strand.
CTACGATGGTTGCACCTCATAGTCCATATACATGTTCCACAGAACTATTAGAAGAATGCGCACGTATTGCAGTAGAAAATCAAACGATGGTTCATATTCATCTTTCAGAAACAGAGCGTGAAGTACGTGATATTGAAGCGCAATACGGAAAACGTCCAGTAGAATATGCAGCAAGTTGTGGATTGTTTAAACGCCCAACAGTTATTGCACACGGTGTAGTATTAAATGAAAATGAACGTGCTTTTTTAGCAGAACATGATGTTCGAGTAGCTCATAACCCGAATAGTAATTTAAAACTAGGTTCTGGTATAGCAAATGTAAAAGCGATGCTAGAAGCAGGAATGAAAGTAGGAATTGCAACAGATAGTGTGGCATCTAACAATAATTTAGATATGTTTGAAGAAATGCGCATTGCAACATTATTACAAAAAGGTATTCATCAAGATGCAACAGCATTACCAGTTGAAACTGCTCTTACACTTGCGACTAAAGGAGCTGCTGAAGTAATCGGCATGAAACAAACAGGATCACTTGAGGTTGGAAAGTGTGCCGATTTTATTACGATTGACCCATCTAATAAGCCGCATTTACAACCAGCAGATGAAGTATTATCGCATCTTGTGTATGCTGCTAGTGGAAAAGATATTAGCGATGTAATTATTAACGGAAAGCGTGTCGTTTGGAATGGTGAATGTAAAACGTTAGATGAAGAGCGTATTATATTTGAAGCGAGTCGTTATAAACGAGGTTTGCAAAGATAGATATTTGAAAAAGCTATCCTTTTTTAAAGGATAGCTTTTTTTCTTGAACGAATAAATATTCAACAGAATGTCGCATCTTTCTGTTCATATTTCTGCTATAATATATAACGCTTTATAATATTTTATACTTAAGGAGAACAACTCATGAAGCGAAAAAAGAGCCATTTAATGGTAATGGCACTTGTTACATCTTTATTATTAACAGCATGTAATAATAAAGCGAATAAAAGTGATACAGAGGCAAAAAAACAAGTATTAAATGTAACAGTATCAGAAGAAATTCCTTCTCTTGATACTGCGAAAACGATGGATGGTACATCAGCACACGTTATGCAAAACATATTTGAAGGTTTATATGTATTAGATGATCAAGATCAGCCTATTCCAGCAGTAGCAAAATCGTTTAAAAGAAGTGAAGATGGTAAAAAATATACATTTGATTTGCGTAAAGATGCAAAATGGTCAAATGGAGACAGTGTGACAGCTAATGATTTTATGTTTGCATGGAAACGTGCAATTAACCGTGAAACAGCGTCTCAATATGCGTACATGCTCTTTTACGTGAAAAATGCGAAAGAGATAAATAAGGGAACAATGCCTCTTGATGAACTTGGGGTTAAAGTTATAAATGATTATAAGTTAGAAGTGGAACTCGAACAGCCAATCCCGTATTTTTTACAGCTGTTAGCACTGCCGATTTACTTGCCGCAGCATGAATCATTTTTGAAAGAACAAGGAAAGAATTATGCATTGGAACATAGTAATCTCATATATAACGGGCCATTTGTATTAGAGAAGTGGAAGCATGAACAAGAGTTTCAATTAAAGAAGAATGCTACATATTGGGATGAAAAGAAAGTGAAATTAGATGAAATAAACTTTCAAATTGTAAAGGATACAATGACGGTTGTTAATTTATACGAAGCTGGTGATTTGGACCGGGTACCTATTAATTCTCAATTTGTAGACAAGTATAAAGGAAGTAAGGAATTACATATGTCGAGCGAACCTGCAATTGCTATGCTACGTTTTAATGAAAAAAATAGTGCGTTAGCAAATAAGAAAGTGCGTCAGGCTATTTCATTCGCGTTAAATAAAGAAGATTTCGTTGCTCATTTTATTAATAACGGAGCAAAACCTGCAAGTGGACTTGTACCAGTTGGTCATGTAAATGAAGAGACTGGTAAAGATTTTAGAAAAGAAAACGGAGATCTTTCTTCATATGATTTGCAAAATGCGAAAAAGGTTTGGGAAGAAGCGAAAAAAGAACTGGGAGTAGACGAAGTAAACCTCGAATTTTTAACGTATGAACAAGATAATGCAAAACGTATGGCAGAATATATAAAAGGTGACTTAGAAAAGCATTTGCAAGGACTCACGGTACAAATTAAACAACAGCCATTTAAGCAAAAATTACAGTTAGAACAAACGGGAGATTACGATATATCTATGGCAAATTGGGGACCTGACTATAAAGACCCAATTAGTTATTTAGAACTCTTTACGATGAGTAATCCGAATAACAAAATGAATTATTCTAACCGACACTACGATGAATTAATAAAGAAAGCGAAAAGCGATTTAGTACTAGATCAGAAGAAAAGGTGGGAAACATTGCAAGAGGCCGAGCGTATTTTACTAGAGGATGCTGCGGTCGCACCGCTTTATCAAATGGGATCAGCTTACGTACAAAAGGATTATGTAAAAGGAATTGAGAAGCATCAATTTGGTGGTGTTTATACTTATAAGAATGCTTATATCACTAAAGAATAAATACAAAAAACCTTACTTATTAAAAGTAAGGTTTTTTTAACAGAGGGCAGGGAAATCCTTTGGTGGTGTTCCCGACTTGTTTAAAAATTGAATGTAATTTCTATTCTTTGTAGGGATGTAATATTGGAAAAAGAAGAATAGAAATATAGCATACATGGAATAAGGGAATGCAGTGGAGATTAGCATACAAGCATTCTCTTGCTATAACTATATTTGTTTTAATTATATACAAAAAATATTAGATTATATATTTTGTCCTTGGTATACTTAAAAGGTAATTTTGGTATTAAGATGGATTGATAGAGGTGTTTGGGTGGAATTATTTGAGTATTATAAAAAAAGGGGACGGTTTAAGTGTTTAATTGGGACAGGGATTTTTCTCTTTGGATTATATTGTCTGTATAATAGTTGGGGTGATGTTAATTGGGGAGAAATAATATTTATGGTTGTAGCTTCGTTTGTTTTTTGGGGAATTGGATTTTGGCAATTAAGAAAAGGGAACTTATTAAAAGAGAATATAGCTAAAAATGATTTGAAGTTTTGGGATATTGATACTTATGTTTTACTAGAATTACCTCAAAATAATAAACATTACGGTTTATATACTCCCGATGGGACCTATATAGTAGGAACAACTATGGTTTCAACTGATATAATTTCTTCAAAATTACCTTTTTTTAAAAACAAGCAAGTTATTGGATTGGAAGCAAAGGATGGGGAAATTCTTGCATATTTTCATAGTGAAGTTGAAAACTATGATTGGGCTATTTATGACTCAAATTATAATTGTGTAGGTATGTTTAAAGAAAATATGATACAAGGATTTGGAATGGTACGTGGTTCTTTAATGAATGAAAAAGAGATAAAACTTTCTGAAGTAGAAGTTGAATTTGATTTTTTCGAAACTTCTTTACGTACAATGGATAACCGGATATTAATAAACTGTAAAAGAGGATATATGCCTTTGGAATGGAGCGAAAGATTCGGATTAAATGTACCTATTATTAAATTAGGTAATAATATTTCTAATGCTGAAAAGATATTTGGTTTAGGGGTTCTTTTCTACATTTTAGAAACAATTAAAGTAAGAAAGAGTAGGATTTTTAATGATTAGAGTTTCAAAAATTATTTAAAAAAGAAATTGAAGAAAAGTGGTGATTCTTTTAAGCTATTGGTGTTTTTTAAATAGTTAAAGAATGAATCTTAATTCATATACATAAAAAAAGGGGAATTTTTATGAAATTACTACGTTTATTTATGATTCTTACTCTTGTTGTATTGTTAAGTGCATGCAATACAGCAACACAAGTCACAAAGGTTCAAAAAAATGGCGAAACGACTTTAAAAATTGGTTCGTTGCAAGGGTATTACGATGTGCAAACGGTTAAAGCTGAAAAAGGAAATGTGGAAATTCCTTATGAAGCAGCCGTTGAGGAAGGTACGATTTTATTACAAGTTACAAAAGATGATAAGGTTATTTATGAAGAAGAAGTTACTTCTCAAAAAGAAGGTCTGCTTTCTTTTGAAGCGCCAAAATCCGGATCATATGATTTAATTGTACGCGTGAAGGGTGAAAAAGAGAAAGCAAAAGAAATTCAAATACATACTAAGCTATGAAAAAACGGCAAGTGGAGTGCACCCGCTTGCCGTTTTCTCTATCACAACATATGTTTATCAATGTAAGAAGTGATCCGCTGAGTCCTACTGTTTATTCCGCCGAAATTCCTGATGAAGTTAAAATAAGAGATGAACAAAAGAATATGTTACAAACTTGATAACTCTTTTTTACAAGATAAAGAGACTGGGTTTGATGCGTTTGTATTTGAAAGAGTTCTAGATGGTAAAGGGGGACATAGGGTGATGATCTTTTTAGAGAAGGTGCCCAGACTTTACTACAGATATTGATTATATATGGGGGTAAATAAGTTGAAAAACATTGAGATTTTAAATACATACATTGAAGGGTTTTCCGATACTCTCCCTACGTGGTTAAAGTATTTAATTGAGGCAGAGGAGATACATCAAAACTATGAGAATGTACAAGTACTTGGAACATTAAAAACAGATGCGGTGTTGTACTATGTACACCGTACGCTACAAGTGTTAGATGGACTGCCTTTAGATGAAGAAGCGTATCGTATTATTGAAAAGGTACTAACGTATAGTGAACTTGCAAAGGTAGGATCTTTAAAACAGCGGGAGCAATGGAAGAAAAAAGGGATTAATCTATTCGTACATAACGAGGGTTCTGCTAATATCTTTAGTGATATTCAGTTTATTGAACGTGTAGAGACAAACTTAAACTCTACTGAGTATTTGTTTATTCGAGATTTAATTAGAACACATGGATTAATCGGGCAGTATATACGCGGGGAGGCTCGTTTGGACTCTCATGTTGATTTAATTAACACATATAAAGAAGAATACGGAGACGTTAGGTTAAAGGAGATTCTATACTATCTTAACCAATGTATTATTGAAGGTGTATCAAAAGCTTTGTGGAGTGAAGTGAAGAACGATGTGAAGATTACAATTGATGGCCTGTTTGATGGTTATATGGAGCCATTTACTTCTCGTATACATAGACTCACGCCAAAACATAAGGAGTCGGTATTTGAAAAAGATATAATTATGGGAAGCGAGAAGAGTGACGTTCAAACATTCTTATCCGATAAGGATTTGTGGTATGTAGAACCGTCTATGCATGCTCTTAGCTTCGAGGATATTTGGACAGTGTTTGTTATGTTAAAGAATGAGATAGGCACTAGAAAGGTTCAGCATATACATTTCGAGAAATTGATGCAGCAGTTGCACTATGATTTCAAAGGCGAGAAAAAGGACAACGTATATCGTAAGCGGGTTATTGAGAAGTATCTACGGGAGTACCGTGAGAATGAGAAGCCGAATACAACGCATGTTTCTTTTAAGGTTAAAGTCGATGAAGATATGAAAACTGCGTATGTGTCGTTTCAGTTTTCTGCTGTAGGTGAGGCGTTAATTACCTTCTGTGTAGAGGCAGAAAAGATAGATATGATGCATGCTCGGGCAAATGTATTGCTCTTTGATTTCTTCGGGTTACGTAAGGATGCATATGATAGATTCCATAACGAAGAAGTGTATCTAGAGCATATGAATAGCTCAGCTGATGATAAACGAATTATTCTTGATTATATAAAGGGAGATACGATTGTAGATGTCGGAGCCGGTGGCGGTGTCATGTTAGACATGATCGAAGAAGAGACCGAGGACAAACGAATCTACGGTATCGATATTTCTGAAAACGTAATTGATACGTTGAAAAAGAAGAAGCAGAACGAGGGGCGTTCTTGGGACGTCATTAAAGGGGATGCAATCAACTTAAGCAGCTCGTTTGAAAAAGAATCGGTTGATACGATTGTATATTCTTCTATCCTTCATGAGCTGTTCTCTTATATCGAGTATGAAGGTAAGAAATTCAATCATGAAGTAATTAAAAAGGGGCTGCAGAGTGCCTATGAGGTGTTAAAACCAGGAGGTCGTATTATCATTCGTGATGGCATCATGACCGAAGATAAAACGTTAATGCGTGTGATTCATTTTAAAGATGCAGGTGCAATGAAGTTCTTAGAGCAGTATGTCCGTGAATTTAAGGGGCGCATAATCCAGTATGAGGTACTTGCAGACAATACAGTCAAAATGTCTGTTAACGATGCAATGGAGTTCTTATATACGTATACATGGGGCGAGGATTCCTTCGTTCACGAGGTGCAAGAGCAGTTTGGAATATTTACGCCAAACGAATATAAGGATTTCGTAAAGGGTATCTTTGGAGATAACATAAACATCGTTCAAGCTATGAACTATTTACAGGATGGATATACACAACATCTTAGCGAGAAAATCGAGTTTAAAGATGAGTCTGGGAATGCTGTTGCGCTACCGGATAGTACATTCTTTATGGTTTTAGAAAAGAAGTAATGATGTTGAAAAACTTTAAAAATACAATTTTAAAAAATGTAATTTAAATTTGATGAGTTGAAGAAAGCCGCGATGTTAATAAAAAGTTGTGTAGTTTTGCCCCTTTAGATAATTTAGTCTAAAGGGGTATTTATATTAAAAAAGAGATTCTGTAATTGTTGAAGAGGAAGGTAGAAACATTAGATCAACAGCAGGTTAGGAAGAGAGTTATTTGTGATGCATCTCACACCATAAATACATATATAACTTTACAATTAGAATATCAATTGATGGGAGGGTTAATATTGATGAATCTTGATTTTAATAAAAATCCATTTATCGTAATATGGGAGTTGACAAGGGCATGTCAATTAAAATGTCTGCATTGTCGTGCAGAAGCACAGTATCATCGTCATCCTCTAGAGCTAACATTCGAAGAAGGAAAAAAACTAATTGATGATATATATGAAATGGAAAACCCAATGCTTGTATTTACTGGTGGAGATCCATTAATGCGTTCAGATGTATATGATATTGCGGAATATGCAGTGAAAAAAGGTGTTCGAGTATCTATGACGCCAAGTGCCACCCCGAACGTTACGAAAGAAACGATTCAAAAAGCAAAAGAAGTAGGACTTGCTAGATGGGCATTTAGTTTAGATGGACCAACAGCTGCAATACACGATCATTTTAGAGGGACAGAAGGGTCATTTCAATTAACGATGAATGCGATTCGTTATTTGCATGAATTAAAAATTCCTATTCAAATTAATACTGTTGTTTCTAATTATAATGTGGATGTACTTGAAGAGATGGCAATGTTAATAGAAGAATTAGAATGTGTACTTTGGAGTATATTTTTCTTAGTTCCAATAGGGCGAGGTAAGGAAAAAGATATGATCTCACCAGCACAACATGAAACGGTATTCCATTGGCTATATCAACTTAGTAAAAAGGTTTCTTTTGACATTAAAACAACAGCTGGTCAGCACTATAGACGTGTTGTGATTCAAGAAAAAATGAAAGAACATAAAAAGGAAAATCAGGTCATTCAATATCAGGATGTATTGATGAATGGAACAACGGGGCGAATTGATGGGCTTGGGCGTGCTCCAAAAGGGGTGAATGATGGGAACGGTTTTGTATTTATTTCTCATATTGGAGATGTATATCCAAGTGGGTTATTGCCGATTAAAACTGGGAATATTAGAACAACATCGCTAGCTGAAATCTATCGAAACTCCCCTGTTTTTCAAAACCTTCGTAATCCTGACAATTATAAAGGAAAGTGTGGTGTTTGTGAGTTTCGATATATTTGTGGGGGATCTCGTTCTAGAGCATATGCAATAACGGGAGATTACATGGAAAGTGAACCTTTCTGTGTATACATTCCAAAAGCATTAAGAAAACAGAAAAAGAACGTAAAAAAGGGAAATGAGTAAGAATATGCTCATGCCCCTTTTTTAGATTATATAATTTATTGTACTTCGCATCAGTCGCATGATGATCTAAGAAATGAAAAACGCTCGGTTTCCCATCTTTCGTTAAAAATCCACTATCTTGATTTATTATGCTGAAACGAGTTTTTACGCATAATTTCTATTAAACTCATTTTAATAAAGAATAATAGTTCGTGTCATAGGGGATATCATCTTGATACATATAATTTTTAAGAACTCCTTCTTTTTCAAACCCTAAATTTAATAGCACTTTATTTGAAGCTTCGTTTTCAAGAAATACAATCGCCCCGATTCGTTTTAAGTGAATTGTTTGGAAACCGTATGATATAACTTCAGAAACCGCTTCAGTCGCATATCCTTTTCCCCAGTGTTCAGGGAGGAAGGCATAACTTAAATTTGCTCGTTTATGCTCAGAAGACCAATCATGAAACCCGATTGTTCCAATGAGTTCTTTCTTGCCTTTTAATTCAATTCCCCACTTTATACCGCTTCTTGCATTGTAACTCAGCTTAAAGTTATGAATAATTTGTCTTACTTGATCAAGATCCTGTAATGGTTTTTGGCCATAATAACGCAGTACGTCAGTATTAGAAAAGCATTGTAGTATACCCGGTGCATCTTCTTCTGTAAGTTCTCGTAAAATTAGTCGGTCGGTTTTCAATATAGGAAACATGCTTTCACTCCATTTCTTCTGAAACTAGAATGTGTTGTTATTATATAATTTAGTCTGAAAATAAAGATTATTCAAGAGGAAGTATGGTTTTAATGTATGATAAAATTGATTGTGGAATATATTTCAAAAAGAGGTTTGTATATGGAGAAAAATTCAATTTTAATTGTAGATGATGATCAAGATATTGTTCGATTTGTGAACGTAAATTTAATGCAAGAAGGTTTTAAAGTTTTTAGTGCTCATAATGGAGAAGAGGCTTTAGAAATAATAAATAATAACAGAATTCAACTTGCTATTTTGGATATTATGATGCCACAAATGGATGGAATAGAATTGTGTAGAAGGATTAGAGAGAAACATAGTTTACCAATTATGTTTTTAAGCGCGAAATCATCGGATGTAGATAAGGTAATAGGATTTAGTACTGGAGCAGATGATTATATTGTGAAGCCGTTCAGCACAATTGAATTTATAGCGAGAGTGAAAGCTCAATTAAGAAGGTATACATATTTCAATCAAAATGCTGTCCAAGAAATAGAAAAGAAAATAAACATTAGAGGTTTAGAAATAGATGAAGTGTCTAGAACTGTAATGTTATATGGAGAAACAATCAATCTTACGAGGACTGAATATGATATTTTGTACTTAATGGCCGCTGCAAGGAATCGTGTATTTACTATTGAAGAAATATATGAGAGCGTTTGGAAAGAAAGGGCCTATGAAAGTAATAATACAGTAATGGTTCATATTGCAAGATTAAGAAATAAAATTGAAGAGAATCCAAAAGAGCCGAAGTTTATTCAAAATGTTTGGGGAGTCGGATATAAAATTGAAGATTAAATCATTACAAGGCATTAGAGCTAAGTTTTTTATCGCATTCATATGTAGCATTTTGTTAGCAACTGTAAGTATAATAGCGTTTCAAATATTAATTGGAAATATATATGGTCAAGTTACCGAATTAGAGAAAAAATATTCATTTTTATATGTAATAGCTTTTTTAACTTTTACTACAATATACTTTGCATTCATGACAAAAACAATGATGAAAAGATTATCTGAAATTAACAAGAGTGTGAAGCAAATAAGTAGTGGTAATTTGGAAATACATATACCTATTTCAAAAAATGACGAGATTGGTGAATTAGCAGCGAATGTTAATAGAATGGCTAAAAGTTTAAAAGAGTCTATCGAAAATGAAAAAAAATCACAGGAAACGAAAAATGAAATGATTAGCAATATTTCTCATGACTTACGAACACCTGTAACATCTCTAATCGGTTACGCGGACCTGTTAGGAAATCAGCTTCATTCAAATAGAGAAGAATGTGAACAGTATGTAAGTATATTAAAGCGAAAAAGTTATGAATTAAAAAATCAAGTAGATGATTTATTAGAATATTGTCAAATAAATTATAGAGAGATTGAATTACATAAAAGTGTAGTAAATATGAAAGCGTTCATTGAACAAATCATGATTGATTTTGTACCACAACTAGATGATGCCGATATGAGCTTTTGTATTAATGGTGATAAGGAGTTACATGTGGAAATGGATGTAGCGCTTATGGTGAGGCTGTTCGGAAATGTAATTAGTAATAGTATTATGTACGGGAAAGACGGAAAACAGATTTTGGTTCAAATTTCTAAAAGAGACATGAATGTTGAAATAGAAATTAAAAATTTTGGGCAATGCATTCCGAATGAGAACCTTCCTTACGTTTTTGAGAAGTTTTATCGTGGTGAAAAATCACGTAGCTCTCATACGGGTGGAAAAGGAATGGGACTTGCAATAGCGAGAAGTATAGCAGAGCTTCATAAAGGGGATATCACTGTGCGCAGTAACGAGAAAGAAACTGTTTTCACTATCGCTTTACCGCGTTATAAAGAATTGTAAGAAAGTCGTAAGTATTTCTTTTATATGTCGTAATTTTTACTTCGTATTATGTAGAACAAAGATATGAGAGTGAGGATACAACATGTGGAAGAAATATGTATTAATAATTTTAGTTGCATTTTTAATTATAAGTTGGAGTGTAGTTTATTTAGCCCATGGTGTTATATCAGTCATTTTTTGGTGGAGTATACAAGCCTTTAGCATAGTATCACTCTTTATTTTGATAGGATCAGTTTTACTATTTGTGTGGAAAGGGATTTTCAGAAAGCGAATAGATAGAGCGCTACTCTTCATCGTTCTTTTCTCTATAATTGGAGCTTGGCCTTTAGGGTGGTTTGCTAACATAGGGGGACTTGCTTATCCAGCAGATGTACATTCTATGAATCCTAAAGCAGTAGTTCGCTTTCCTTTGAATGAACGAGCATTAGTGGGATGGGGTGGTGATCGATTAGAAACGAACTATCATGTTATAAAACCAAATGAACGCTGGGCATATGATATTCTTATTCCGCCTGCTGAAGTGAAAAGTAGTAAGTTAGAGGATTATGGAATATATGGAGCGGAAGTAATGGCACCAGCTTCTGGAACAGTTGTATCTATCAATAATGATGAAAAAGATGTAGTTCCAGGAGAGGATGATTTTCAGTCAATGGCGGGGAATCATATTTATTTACGACTAGATGAATCAGGGACATTTATGGTTCTGGCCCATTTAAAGAAAGGATCAATTAAAGTGAGGGAAGGTCAACATGTAAATGAAGGAGAGGTTCTTGCCCAAGTCGGTAACTCCGGAAGTTCAAGTGAGCCGCATTTACATATTCATCATCAAAGACAGGATCCATCCAAGGTGAGCATATTTCTTTCGGAAGGATTACCACTGTACTTTCGAACTGAAAAAGATGTGATAATGCCGGAAAGAGGTACATACATAAGTGGTAATGAAAAAGGTATTCCAGTTTTATTGGAATACCTTTTCTTATTACCCTACAAAAGTTTGATACAGTAAGAAAATATTTAAAATGATAACAAGTGCAGCAATGATCCAAGCGATAAAGGTCGTTATGCGGTGATTAACGAGCGCACCCATAATTTTTTTACTACTTGTAAACATAATAAGGGGTACTAACGCAAAGGCAATACCGAATGATAAGACGACTTGGCTCATGACTAGTGCGTAAGTTGGATTTACACCTAAAGCGATAATTATTAATGGTGGAATCATTGTAATAAAGCGGCGTAAGTATAACGGAATATGCATTCGAATGAAACCTTGCATAATAATATCACCTGACATTGTACCGACAGAAGAGCTAGATAGTCCTGCTGATAAGAGCCCAATTCCAAATAAAGCAGCTGATACAGGACCGACTAAAGTACTGAACTGGTTAAAAGCAACATCAAGATCTTCGACATGCAAGCCGTTTTTAAAGAATAGTGCAGCTGCTACTATTAACATACTTGCGTTGATTGCTCCAGCGATAACCATTGCAATAATAATATCAATAAACTCGAAGCGGAAAATCTTTTTCTTTTGTTCATCATTTGTTCCGACTACGCGGCGCTGCGTTAAGGCGGAATGTAAATAGATTGCGTGTGGCATAACTGTCGCACCTAAAATTCCTGCTGCAAGTAATATACTGTCTACACCTTGGAATTTTGGAATGAAGAGCCCTGAAAGTAGAGGACTTAATTCCGGTTTTGCATAAAAGACTTGTACACCAAAAGCGATAACAACGATGAAAATCATTCCTGTTATGATAGCTTCTAATGGACGAAATCCTCTGCGTTGAAACTCAAGAATAATAAATGATCCGACTGCTGTAATTAAAGCGGCAGGTAGCATCGGAATTCCAAATAATAAATACAATCCGAGTGCTGCCCCGATAAATTCAGCTAAATCAGTAGCCATAATAACGAGTTCACCTTGTATCCATAAGCCGATGGAAACAGGTTTTGGAAAGTTCTCTCGAGCTATTTCAGGAAGGTTTCTGCCTGTCGCGATTCCTAATTTAGCTGATAAAGTTTGGATTAATACAGCCATTAAATTAGAAGCGAGAATTACCCAAAGTAATAAATATCCATATTGTGATCCAGCGGCAATATTTGTCGCGAAATTGCCAGGATCAATATAAGCGACTGAAGCGATGAAAGCAGGACCTAAAAAGGGTAATAGTCTTTTTAAACCTTTCGTTTGTCCGCTTAATGCTAAATGCGCTGATTGAACAGTTGTACTTTGAGAAGGGACTTGTTCATCTTTTGATATATCTTTATTCATAGTCGTTTTCCCCTTTGAAATGTTAACTTGATGAAATTATTGTAAGTATTCTTATTTTTTATTTCAATACATTTAAATGTATTAGATGATATTTTTATTTGAACACAAATGTTTCCTTAGTGCAAATTATATGCCTTTATGCAATGAATGGTGTGACGATGTGAAGAACTTTTGGAAGTTTATGGTTTCTAGATAAGGGGGAAGATAATAAATTAAAGGACTATTTTTGAAATTTATGTGAACATAAAGCCGATAATATAGCATATTAATTGATGGAATTGCATTTGTATGATATATAATATATTGGGATTACAACATAACCATAGTGTTTTGGTGTGTAATCTTGTTTTTTATTTTTGTTAACTGATAGAAAATAGTATAAAGAAAAGAAAATGGGATTCATTTTCTTATTATATATGTTTTGATATGAACGTTAACTTATACATGATTTTAAAAATTAGATAGGTGGTAGAAATACATTGGCAACTACAAAACCATATAGAGTATTACTATATTACATGTACACAACAATTGAAAACCCAGAAGAATTTGCGGCAGAGCATTTAGCATTTTGTAATTCACTTGAATTAAAAGGTAGAATTCTTGTTGCAAAAGAAGGTATTAACGGAACTTGTTCTGGTACTGTAGAACAAACAGAGAAATACATGGAAGCGATGAATAACGATCCACGTTTTGACGGTATCGTATTTAAAATAGATGAAGAAGAGGGGCATGCATTCAAGAAAATGCACGTACGTCCTCGTCCAGAGTTAGTTACACTTCGTCTAGAAGATGACATTAATCCAAAAGAGATTACTGGTAAATATTTAGAGCCAAAAGATTTTTATGAGGCAATGAAACAAGAAGACACAGTTATTATTGATGCACGAAATGATTATGAATTTGATCTAGGTCACTTCAAAGGCGCGATCAAACCTGATATTGAATCATTCCGTGAATTGCCAGATTGGATTAGAGAAAACAAAGAAACGCTTGAAGGTAAAAAGATTTTAACATACTGTACTGGCGGAATTCGTTGTGAGAAGTTCTCTGGTTGGTTAGTTCGTGAAGGTTACGAAGATGTAAGCCAGCTTCACGGCGGTATTGTAACGTACGGTAAAGACCCAGAAGTACAAGGTGAGCTTTGGGATGGACAATGTTACGTATTCGATGAGCGTATCGCTGTACCAGTAAACCAAAAAGAACATGTTATCGTTGGTAAAGACCACTTCTCAGGTGAACCTTGTGAGCGCTATGTAAACTGTTCAAATCCAGAATGTAATAAGAAAATTTTATGTTCTGAAGAAAACGAAGCGAAATATTTACGTGCATGTTCTCATGAATGTCGTGTAAGCCCACGTAACCGCTACGTAATACAACATGAATTAACAGAAGAACAAGTAGCTGCCGCATTAGAGAAAATCGAAGCAGGGAAGTAAGCTAGATTATTGTAATAAAAAAGTACTCCAAATTTCAGTTTGGAGTACTTTTTTATGATGTGTTTTTTGTCAGTTTTTGTCGGTAAGTCGATATATCTTAAAAATCGCTGATATATTTCGAGTTGCGCCGATAAAAATTTCATTTACTGAAACGTATACTACATATTTATAATTTGAAAATAACCTTCTTTACTTCTCATCATCTTTCTCTTTCACAGCAGAAAGTACAGTTTGTTTTACCCATGCTTTTCTTCGTTTATGTTGTAGACTCCATTGGTATAAACTTTGCGCACCTAAAATAAGTGAAATGACGATGCCGCTAATTGCTATTAAAAGTGCGAAAAATTCAAGTGGCGATGATATTTTGTTTGAATCGGTGTTTCTTAACAGATCAATCATAGTAAACCCTAACATTTGGCCTACTACAGAGTAGAGCGTTAAAATTAATAATAAAAGGCTATCTTTTTTAGAGGCGACGTTTTCTTGATATTTAAACAAACTATCAAGATTTTGTTTTGCATTTGAGTATAGTATTTCGATGTTAAAAAGCTTTCTTAAGCGAAAGAAAATATCTTCACTTTGTGACTGGGATACTAGCTCTAAAGAAAAGTAATTCGCCGTAAACGAATTGATTGAATAAATTAATTTCTCTATTTCATTTGTATCTTGTTCAATGTTTAATTCAGCATAAGCATTTGCCATTTTTAATAAAACAATTTTATGAAATAGATTTAATAATAAAGCGTAATAAAACTCCCCATACATTTGACTCGCAAGTTTAGTAAATTCGCGTTCTCCTTCATTTGTTACACATGTGAATATATGTTCTTCCATTATGAAATAGCGATTCGGAGCCCATCTTTGGTAAGCGTGTTGTTTTAAATAATCATGAATATAAGGCAGATTATTTGCACTCACATATGCCTTACCATCACTTGTTAACCCGGAAAGACTGGAAGTACGATAAACATCCACTTCATTCAGTTCCATTGCTTCTTTTATAGATAATAAAGTTTGAACGTACATTCTTTGGTCTTCAAAGAATGGAAAGGTTTGAAAGTAAGAGCTTCTTAATCTCTTCTTCTCAAAGAAATCTGTTACGCCATGAAATAAATAACCAAAAATGAATCTTTCCACTTGGGAATACTTTTTTCCATTACATTCGATACAAATAGTCTCGTTTGTATCATTTTTAGTTTCAAGTACACGGAAGCGGGCGGCGAATTCGATTGCTTCTGATAATGTCATGTTTAGAGCGGTTTCTACTTCTGTCCGAATTGTTAAGAAGCCAAGCTCATAAGGACAAAGTGTTACGTCAATAGAATGAATCTTGAATGGAACGGAAATCAAATTTGTTGTTAAATGTCCAGTTAAGTTAAGGTCTTTAGAATAGCGTTGTAATCCTTTTTGATGTTCTGAGTGAGGAAATAGTATTTTATTTGTAAATGAAAGGTAGTATGCTTCCATATTTTGATGTGAAACTTGAAACTTTCCGTAGTATGTATTTTCATTTTCAAGATGATCGAGTCGAAAAGGGCGAAAATCATTTTTCTGTAAGAAAGGGAACATATTTTGTTCATATCCAGTTTTAAAAGAAAATGGGAATATAAATTGAAATATGGCTGTTGCTACATCTTTTTCCTCGATTGTTTGTATTGCCTCCATTTACATTGTTTCCTTTCCATATATGCTATAAAAACAACATGCCCAAATTCATTTGAAAATAACCATTGTTTTATACTTGATTAAGAATGAAAATTCAGCTTATTTAGTAGGGGACATGTATAATGTTATGTATACTAAATGTTATAAAATTGTATGTTGAAAAGGGGGATCTTGTATGCGTATTTTAGTATTAGGAGCTGGTGGTGTCGGAGGCTTTTTTGGTGGCCGATTAGTCGAAAAAGGAGAAGATGTTACGTTTCTTGTTCGTAGCAAAAGAAAACAGCAATTAGAGGAAAAGGGACTTGTTATTCGTAGTGTTAACGGGGATTTTTCCTTCCAACCGAAATTAATAACGAAAGAAGATAGAACTTCTCCGTTTGATGTTATTCTATTTTCAACAAAAGCGTATCACTTAAACGATGCAATTCAAGATTTGAAGCCGTTTGTAGGTGAAAATACTGTAATTATTCCATTACTAAATGGTGTTGCTCATGTATCACTATTACAAAAAGAATTTGGTGAAGAGAAAGTGATCGGCGGTTTATGCTTTATTGAGACGACGTTAAACGATCAAGGAGAGATTGTACAAACGAGTGCTGCTAACAGACTTGTATTTGGAGAAATGAAGTCTCAAGATTCAGAGAGAATACAGCATATTGCTAAAGCATTTGCAGGTACGAAATCTAGTTTTGTTTTAAGTGAAAATATTACGCAAGATATGTGGCATAAATATTTATTTATTACTGCAATGTCAGGTGTGACAACATTAATGCGTGCACCGATAGGACCGATTCGTGAAAGCGAAGGTGGCCGCAATTTTATCCAAAACTTATTTGAAGAGTGCGTGCAAATCATGAGATTTATAGGAGCACCAATTAAGGAAGATATTGCCCAGGAACATATGAAAACAATTGATAAAATTTCGTATAATATGAAGTCATCGATGCAGCGTGATATGGAAAAAGGTTCTGCAATTGAAGGTGAGCACTTACAAGGATACTTACTAGATGTAGCAGAACAATTTTCTATGGAAGCACCGTTATTGGGTGCGGTATATCAAAATTTAAAGGTGTATGAAGAAATGACCTTTAACAAATCAGCAATAGAATTGGATGTATGAAAAAATAAAAAAGAAAGCAATATATAAGTGTATTGCTTTCTTTTTTATGACAAATTATTTATTTCTTTTCGTTCTATCTGTCAAATTTATTTCCTGTTCACGTTTACCGTATAATTGATTAATTTCATTTGCTAATGCATCTAAATAGGAATCGGAAAAAATAGGCTTCTTTTCTTTAGACATGTAGGTCTCCTTTATCGATTTTTTAGTATTCATTATGTATATTTACCGGCGGATTATGCGCAATCATTTTAAATTTTTTCTTTTTCGAAATTTTTGTTTACATTTTGAAAATAAAGGAGTATTATAATCCACAGTTTCAATTTTCTAAATCGCTGAAACCGCATGGTGCGGGGGACCCGTTCTTATGGATTAGTTCTTAATCCAATGGGGTGAATCCTTGAAAAAGGTAGGGCTACTCATAGGCCCGAATCCGACAGCTAACCTCGTAAGCGTTATATTGAGAAGGAAGGTGGAGCTTGTGCGACAAAAAATATAATGTCTACAAGTCTATTTCGTTATGGCTTGTAGACATTTTTTGTTTTCTGAAGAAATCGTTTATCCGCTGTAACTAGCAGAAAAGTTCGTACAAAATTATTGGAGAGTGGACAGCAGTGGTTTCATCTATCAAAAAGTTTTTAATTGGAAGGCCGTTAAAATCAACTGAGCTTGGAGAGCAAAAGCTTAATAAAACGAAGGCGTTAGCTATTTTATCTTCTGACGCATTGTCATCGGTTGCATACGGACCAGAGCAAATATTAATTGCATTAGCAGGTCTTGGGGCAATAGCATATTGGTATTCCATTCCGATAGCTGTTGGGGTATTAGTGTTATTAACTGCTCTTATTTTATCTTATCGACAAATTATTTACGCTTATCCGCACGGCGGAGGAGCGTATGTTGTATCAAAAGAAAATTTAGGGATGAATCCAGGGTTAATAGCTGGAGGGTCTTTATTAGTCGATTATATTTTAACTGTTGCAGTAAGTGTATCAGCAGGTACAGATGCGCTTACATCAGCTTTTCCTAGTTTACATGCACATAATGTAATCATTGCGATTATATTTGTTATATTTATTACTATTTTAAATTTAAGAGGGGTAACGGAATCGGCTTCCGTTTTAGCATATCCTGTTTATTTATTTGTTCTAGCACTATTTATATTAATTGGTGTAGGTATTTATAATATTATAACTGGTCAAGTTTCACCGACATTACACACGTCAATTGGAACACCAGTTGCAGGAATTAGTTTGTTCTTACTGCTACGAGCATTTGCATCGGGTAGTTCAGCTTTAACAGGTGTTGAGGCGATCTCTAACGCAATTCCAAACTTTAAAGATCCTGCACCAAACAATGCAGCGAAAACATTGCTCGCAATGGGTGCATTACTTGCCGTTTTATTTTCAGGAATTGTCTTTTTAGCTTATTATTACGGAATTAATCCAAGTAAGGAAGTAACGGTTGTTTCACAAATTGCTGAACAAACTTTTGGACGTAATTTCATGTACTATTTCATACAAGGTACAACTGCTTTAATATTAATTCTTGCTGCTAATACAGGTTATTCTGCATTTCCACTATTAGCAGTTAACCTTGCAAAAGACAAATTTATACCGAGAATGTTTATGATTAGAGGAGACCGCCTAGGATACTCAAACGGAATTATTATACTTGGAATCGCATCGATTATTTTAATTGTAGCTTTCCAAGGACAAACGGAACATTTAATTCCGTTATACGCAGTAGGTGTATTTATTCCGTTTACCCTTTCTCAAACGGGTATGGTATTAAAATGGCTTCGTGAAAAACCTGAAGGATGGGCTTTGAGATTAACGGTCAATTTAATTGGAGCAGTCATTAGTTTTATCGTAATGAGTATGTTCTTTTTAACTAAATTCGCACAAGTTTGGTCGATCCTTATATTCTTACCTGCAATCATATTCCTGTTCCACCGAATTAAGAAGCATTATGATGCAGTAGGCGATCAATTAAGTTTAAAAACTTGTGAGAGAATTGTTCCGATTGAAGGAAATGTAATTGTCGTTCCTGTGGCTGGTATGACACATGTGGTAGAAAATTCGTTGAACTATGCGAAGTCTCTTTCTGCAGATCAAGTTATCGCTGTATATGTTGCTTTTGACAGAGAAGAAGAGAAGAAATTTGAAGAGAAATGGAAGAAGTGGCAACCTGAAGTAAGACTTGTTACATTGCATTCTCATTATAGAAGTATTCTTCAACCGCTGACAAAGTTTATTGATACAGTGCAATATAAAGCGAGTGAATCAAATTACCGAGTTACTGTAGTTATACCACAGTTCATTCCGAAAAAAGGTTGGCATAACATTCTTCATAATCAGTCTAGTTTACTCATTCGTGCGTATTTACTCTATAAAAGAAATGTAGTTATTACGACAGTTCCATATCATTTGAAAAAGTAAGAAGATTTTTTAAGGATAGCTTCATGAAAGTGAAGCTATCCTTTTTGTGTATACACTATGCATAATTGCATATGAGTCTAAAAAATATATTGATATAATTTTTGTATATGTAAATAAGTAGAGGTTTTTGTTGTGATATATGGATATTTCAATTGGAAAAGTGAAGAGGATTATATTTTGGAATAAGGACAATAAAGCTTGAAAATAAAGGGAATGAAAATACTTCTTTACGTTATATAAATAGCTGTGTTTAAATGACCTTACAGTACAAAACTTACATAAAAACAAAACGGAATTTCATATTGACGTACGTTTTTTAGTTTATAATGAATAATATTTTCATGTAATATATTCACTGTGTGAATGTGGAAATGGCTATAAAATAGAAATTTTATACAATAATATTCATACTAATCACATATGAAATGTTTTATAACAATAAGTAAGTACTGTAGCAATAAAAGTTGAGAGAGGTGGTTCATACATGGATCGCGGTGAGAACGTTCTCTATTTTAACCATCTCAAATTATGTGTAAGGAAATAGAATAATAAAATGCGATAGTAATAGTTACTAATACATAGGAGGAGTTAAAGTGAAAAAGACTTTAATTACAGGGTTATTGGTTACGGCAGTATCTACGAGTTGCTTCATTCCTGTAAGCGCTTACGCTAAGGAGGGGCAAACAGAAGTGAAAACAGTATATGCACAAAATGTAATTGCTCCAAATACATTATCTAATTCAATTAGAATGTTAGGATCACAGTCACCACTTATACAAGCATATGGACTAGTGATTTTACAACAGCCAGACATTAAGGTGAATGCCATGAGTAGTTTGACGAATCATCAAAAGTTTGCAAAGGCAAATGTAAGAGAGTGGATTGATGAATATAATCCGAAGCTCATTGACTTAAATCAAGAGATGATGAGATATAGTACTAGATTTAATAGTTATTATAGTAAGCTCTATGAACTAGCAGGAAACGTAAATGAAGATGAACAAGCAAAAGCAGATTTTACAAATGCATATGGAAAATTACAACTGCAAGTACAAAGTATCCAAGAGAGTATGGAGCAAGATTTATTAGAGTTAAATCGATTTAAAACGGTATTAGATAAAGATAGTAGCAACTTATCAATTAAAGCCGATGAAGCAATAAAAACACTACAAGGATCAAGTGGAGATATTGTGAAATTAAGAGAAGATATAAAAAGAATTCAAGGAGAAATTCAAGCAGAGTTAACGACTATTTTGAATAGACCGCAAGAAATTATTAAAGGTTCTATTAATATCGGTAAACAAGTATTTACAATTACAAATCAAACTGCACAAACGAAGACAATTGATTTCGTTTCTATCGGTACTTTAAGTAATGAAATTGTAAATGCTGCAGATAGCCAAACGAGAGAAGCCGCTCTTCGCATTCAGCAAAAGCAAAAAGAGCTATTGCCACTTATTCAAAAGTTATCACAAACTGAAGCAGAGGCAACACAAATTACATTCGTTGAAGATCAAGTAAGTAGCTTTACAGAACTAATTGATCGCCAAATCACAACTTTAGAAACGTTATTAACGGATTGGAAAGTTTTAAACAATAATATGATCCAAATTCAAAAGAATGTTGAAGAAGGCACATATACAGACAGTAGTTTATTACAAAAACATTTCAACCAAATTAAAAAAGTAAGTGATGAAATGAATAAACAAACGAATCAATTTGAAGATTACGTTACAAACGTTGAAGTACATTAAAAATAAGTAACGATATAGGGAGAGAAGAAAAATGACAAAAAAACCTTATAAAGTAATGGCTCTATCAGCACTTATGGCAGTATTTGCAGCAGGAAATATTATGCCGGCTCATACGTATGCAGCGGAGAGTACAGTAAAGCAAGCTCCAGTTCATGCGGTAGCAAAAGCTTATAATAACTATGAGGAATATTCATTAGGACCAGAAGGCCTAAAAGATGCAATGGAAAGAACGGGTTCAAACGCTTTAGTAATGGATCTGTACGCTTTAACAATTATTAAACAAGGTAATGTTAACTTTGGAAATGTATCGTCTGTTGATGCTGCTTTAAAAGGGAAAGTAATTCAGCACCAAGATACAGCTAGAGGAAATGCGAAGCAATGGTTAGATGTATTAAAACCACAGCTTATTTCAACGAATCAAAATATCATTAACTACAATACGAAATTCCAAAACTATTATGATACTTTAGTTGCTGCAGTTGATGCAAAGGATAAAGCGACTCTTACGAAAGGCTTAACTAGATTATCAAGTAGTATTAATGAAAATAAAGCGCAAGTAGATCAGTTAGTAGAAGACTTGAAAAAATTCCGAAATAAAATGACGTCAGATACGCAAAACTTTAAGGGGGACGCAAATCAAATTACATCTATTTTAGCTAGTCAAGATGCAGGAATCCCGCTATTGCAAAATCAAATTACAACGTACAATGAAGCAATTAGTAAATATAACGCAATTATAATCGGTTCATCAGTTGCAACAGCTTTAGGGCCAATTGCCATTATTGGTGGTGCAGTAGTTATTGCTACAGGGGCAGGAACGCCGCTAGGAGTCGCGTTAATTGCAGGTGGTGCAGCAGCAGTAGGCGGTGGTACAGCTGGAATCGTATTAGCGAAGAAAGAACTTGATAATGCACAAGCAGAAATTCAAAAGATAACGGGACAAGTTACAACTGCGCAATTAGAAGTAGCGGGATTAACGAACATTAAAACACAAACTGAGTATTTAACAAATACAATTGATACTGCAATTACAGCATTGCAAAATATTTCAAACCAATGGTACACAATGGGATCAAAATACAATTCTTTACTTCAAAATGTAGATTCAATTAGTCCAAATGACCTTGTTTTCATTAAAGAAGATTTAAACATTGCGAAAGATAGTTGGAAAAATATTAAAGACTATGCAGAAAAGATTTATGCTGAAGATATTAAAGTAGTAGATACGAAAAAAGCATAATCGAATACGAATCGTTAGAGCGTTAAGTATTGATGAACGGTTTGAAGCTCCTGTTCAGTTGTGAGCAGGAGCTTTTTATACTCTTATAAAGAAAATAGGTGAAAAGTATGCAGAAACGATTTTATAAAAAATGCCTTTTAACGTTAATGATTGCTGGGGTGGCAACGAGTAACGCATTTCCTTTACATCCTTTTGCAGCAGAACAGAACGTAACAACATTACAAGAAAGTGCGAAAAATTATTCGTTAGGGCCAGCGGGGTTCCAAGATGTAATGGCACAAACGACATCGAGCATATTTGCAATGGATTCATATGCAAAATTAATTCGAAATCAGCAAGAGACTGATTTGAGTAAAATAAGTTCCATTAATGGTGAGTTTAAAGGAAATATGATTCAGCACCAAAGAGATGCAAAAATTAATGCGGCGTATTGGTCAAATCATATGAAGCCTCAAATTATGAAAACAGATCAAAATATTATTAATTACAATAATACTTTTCAAGCGTATTATGATAGCATGCTAATTGCGATTGATCAAAAAGATAGCGTAAAGTTAAAAGCGGATTTAGAAAAATTGTATGCGGATATTGTAAAGAATCAAAATGAGGTAGATGTATTATTAGGAGATTTGAAAGCCTTTCGCGATAGAATGGCGAAAGACACAAATCGTTTTAAAGAGGATACAAATCAATTAACAGCAATTTTAGCAAGTACGAATGCTGGCATTCCAGCTTTAGAGCAACAAATTAATACATATAACGATTCAATCAAAAAGAGTAATGATATGGTCATAGCTGGTGGCGTACTTTGTGTAGCACTAATTACATGTCTTGCTGGCGGACCGATGATTGCCGTTGCGAAAAAAGATATCGCAAATGCAGAACGAGAAATCGCGAGTTTAAAGGATAGAATTTCTGGCGCACAAGCAGAGGTCGCAATTTTGACAGATGTAAAAAATAAAACAACAAACATGACTGAAACGATTGATGCAGCAATTACAGCATTGCAAAATATATCAAATCAATGGTATACAGTAGGGGCAAAATATAATAACTTATTACAAAACGTAAAAGGAATCAGCCCTGAAGAATTTACGTTTATAAAAGAAGATTTACATACAGCAAAAGATAGCTGGAAAGATGTAAAAGATTATACAGAAAAATTACATGAAGGTGTGGCGAAGTAAACAGTGGACTGGTTCCGCTGTTTATTTTTTTATCCTGTTTTTTGTGAGAGGTGGACTTGTAATTTAATGTATAAATTTTCCATGTCTTGTATCTATGTTATTAGTAACATAGATAAATTTCTGATCAAGTCTTTTATATGTAATGTTTTAATGAAAAAAGCTATACTGTAAGCAAAACTAAAAATTGGAAAGGAAATACTAGAACATGGAAAATTATCTATTATTTATCCTTACAGCAATGTTAATCATAATAATGCCTGGTCCTGGTTTTGCACTAGTTACAAAAAATACTATCTCGCATGGTAAAAATGGTGGGATAAAGACTGTTTTAGGAACGATATCTGGAATGATGATTCATACAATAATGGCTACGTTAGGACTCTCTGCTATTCTAATGAAATTTGCTATGTTATTTACATTTATAAAATATGCTGGGGCTTTTTATTTAATTTACTTAGCTGTAAAGTCAATTAAAAGTGCCTTACATAAAAAAGAAGCTATGTCAGGTTCAGTAGAAATGAACTCTAAAGATATAGGAGCAATTAAAAGCTTTAGACAAGGATTTACTACGGCAATTTTAAATCCAAAAACTGCTGTGTTTTTCCTTAGTTTTTTACCTCAATTTATTGTGAGTAATCAAAATCACTTCCTCCAATTTCTTTTATTAGGAGTCACATTTACGACTTTGACAGCAATATGGTATTTACTTTATATCTCACTCATACGTCAATTAAGAACTTTTCTAAGAAAAGAACGAGTGAACCGTACAATAGAGGGTATTACAGGCGCTGTATTATTAGTATTTGGAGTTAGGTTGTTTTTTCAAAAATAAATATGTAAATGAAAAGAGAAATAATCACTATTGATTATTTCTTTTATTTATTCCAAAACTACTATTTTACAATTGATTTCACACCCTCATACTAATTTTATACACATATCTAATTTGAACTTTAAAAATGACTTCCTCAATAACCTGACCGGTTTGCTTTATAAGAAAAAATCAAGGTAGTTTAGATGACTAAAAAATGTGGAGGTTGCCTCTAAAAGATGAATGATTGAAATATGATCTATAATAAATTTTGAGAATAAAAACCTTTACTATTTTTCATTTTTACTTATTGTCTAACGGTGCAGATTAATGGAACAGATAAAGGAGTTTTGCTTACCGTAAAGAAAGAATAAATAAAGAAAAATGTAAGGGGATGAATAAAATTTTAGAACGTAGCAATCATATTATTCAAATTAAACCTTGGGAAGATAAGGACCTTGATTTACTTTTTCGTATTAACACCCCAGTGATGGTGCAGCATCTTGGAGGTCCAGAAAATGAAGAACAAATTTTGAATCGACACAAACGGTACCTTGAACTGGTTAGTAGAGGATGTATGTTTAGCATTTTATTGTTACCAGAACGAGAATCAGTAGGTTCTGTTGGCTATTGGCAAACTACTTGGAATGATGAAAGTGTGTACGAAACTGGCTGGAGCGTCCTTCCCGCATTTCAGGGGAAAGGAATAGCGACAACAGCAGTAAAGTTGGCAATAGAAGAAGCATCCGCTGAGAATAAGTATAGGTACATTCATGCTTTCCCTTCAGTTGAAAATCCAGCTTCAAATGCAATTTGTCGGAAGCTTGGATTCGAATTAATCTCCGAATCCGAATTCGAATACCCTCCTGGTAACTTTATGCAATGTAATAATTGGCGTTTTAACTTAATTTCCAGTAAATCGCCTTTATAAAATAACAGGGGCGTTTATTTAATAGGAGTCACAACATATGCCCATCAAGCTAAGGTTTTAAATGACATTACGTATGGAATTAAGAAAAAAGCATGAAAAAGAGACCAAAAATGGTCTCTTTACTAACTCTCACAGAAAAACGGACGGAAATTCTATAGGTATGAGACAAAAGTCTTTGATATCCTAGGCCTCATATACAACTTTTTCTATGTGCAATAACTTGATTCTATCATGCATTTTGAACGGCTTTGTTATCGTTACTGCAGAAAAAATATGAATTAAATGTTAATCGATTTACATGTTTCAAGCGTATCTATATTGAGTTTGTAAATCTACACAATAAGTTTTCATTATATATAATAAGTGTAGTAGAAGTTCAGTTAGATAAAATTCGGTAGTCGAATTTTTTTGCATAAAGCTGTATAATGCTTGTAACGAAAAGGAAATACAGGAAAGGATATGTAACGAGTTACTATGGATAAAGATAAACAACAATTAAGCGTTGAAGTTGCAAGATTATATTATCAATCAGATTATAGTCAGCAAGAAATTGCTAACAAATTAAATATTTCAAGGCCGACTATCTCTAGACTATTAAAGTACGCGAAAGAAAAAGGGTTTGTTCAAATTAGCATAGCCGATCCATTTGCTGATTTAGATAACGTTGGGAATTTACTGAAAGAAAAGTACAATTTGTTAGAGGCACATGTCGTATTTTCTCCAGTACCAGAGTATGCAACGATTACAGAGTATATTAGTAAATATGCAGCTGAGTATATGGAAAAGACGGTTAAAACTGGTGATATCGTTGGGGTAAGCTGGGGAATGACGATGTATGAAATCGCTAGAAAAATCGTACCACAACATGTAAAAGGTGTAGAAGTTGTTCAGTTAAAAGGTGGTATTAGTCATTCGAGTGTAAATACATATGCGAATGAGACCATTGCTTTATTTGCAGATGCTTTTCAAACGACGCCGAGAAATCTACCTCTTCCAGTTATATTTGATAACGCAGTGACAAAAGAATTAGTAGAGCAGGATCGACATATTCATCACATTATCGAAATGGGAAAACAGGCGAATATTGCAATTTTCACTGTCGGAACAGTGCGAGACGAAGCGCTATTATTCCGATTAGGCTATTTCGATAAGGATGAAACGAGTTTACTCAAAAAACAATCGGTCGGTGACATTTGTTCACGATTTTTTGATGGGGACGGAAATATTAGTAGTGAAGAAATTAATAAGCGGACCATTGGAATCGAGTTAGAGGAACTGAAATTAAAGAAACGTTCTATTTTAGTTGCTGGTGGTAATAGAAAAATCAAAGCAATTGATGGTGCGTTACGTGGCGGTTATGCAAATGTATTAATTATCGATCAGCATACAGCAAAGGAACTGTTACATTATCAAAAAGATTAGAAATAAAAGGCTTTCTCAAGATGTAAATTTTGAGAAAGCCTTTTATTTTGTTATGTATGGATTATGGGAGTGTTTTTTGAATACAAATTGCCTTTTTAAAAATAATTATGGATATTGAGATACATACTACCATTGTTAATATAAAAGTTTTGATTTTAAATAGGAAGTGTTTCTTAGTTAGAATGAGCTTTATTTACTACAGGAAAATTCCCTTTTAAAAAAGAATGAACAAAATTTCAAAAGTGTATTTACATTTGTTCAACTAAGGGTTAGAATGAAGTTGTTAAAAGATATGAGGAGTGAAGATAATGAATATTGCAAAGTTAATTGACCATACAATTTTAAAAGCTAATACTACTAAAGAAGATGTTATGAAAGTAATCGAAGAAGCAAAGGAATATAAATTCGCTTCTGTTTGTATTAACCCAACATGGGTAAAATTAGCGGCTGAAGAGTTAGCTGGACATGATGTAGATGTTTGTACTGTAATCGGTTTCCCGTTAGGAGCAAGCACTACTGAAACAAAAGCATTTGAAACAAAAGATGCTATCGCAAAAGGTGCAACTGAAGTTGATATGGTAATCAACGTAGGCGCTTTAAAAGATGGCGACAACGAGTTCGTTGAAAAAGATATTTATGAAGTAGTACAAGCAGCAAAAGGAAAAGCTCTTGTAAAAGTAATCATTGAAACTTGCCTATTAACAGATGAAGAGAAAGTACGCGCTTGTGAATTATCAGTAAAAGCTGGTGCTGATTTCGTAAAAACTTCAACTGGATTCTCAACTGGCGGAGCAACTGCTGAAGACATCGCATTAATGCGTAAAACAGTTGGACCAAACGTTGGTGTAAAAGCATCTGGTGGCGTTCGTACACGTGAAGATGCAGACAAAATGGTAGCTGCTGGAGCTTCTCGCGTTGGAGCAAGTGCTAGTGTTGCAATCGTATTAAATGATGCAAAAGGTGCTACAGATAACTACTAATCATTAATGAAGTGAAGAGCAATAGATACACAAAGTAAAGTGTATCTATTGCTTTAACAATTGAAATAGATGTAAGCGGATACGAATGGGAGGAGACGGCTTATGAAATACTTAATCGGTATTTTTGGCCTCGTATTGATTTTAGGTATCGCTTGGCTTGCTAGTAATGATAGAAAAAAAGTCAAATATCGCCCAATCATAACGATGGTTATATTACAATTTATTTTGGGGTTTTTACTATTAAATACAAGTGTAGGAAATATATTAATTAGCGGAATAGCAGATGGTTTTGGAGAACTATTAAAATATGCCGCTGACGGTGTGAATTTCGTATTTGGTGGATTAGTAAATCAAAAAGAGTTTTCGTTCTTTTTAAGTGTATTAATGCCAATCGTATTTATTTCAGCTTTAATCGGTATTTTGCAACACATTAAAGTATTACCTATTATTGTGAAATCTATCGGTCTAGCATTAAGTAAAGTAAATGGAATGGGGAAACTAGAATCATATAACGCTGTTGCTTCTGCGATTTTAGGACAATCTGAAGTGTTTATTTCAGTTAAGAAGCAACTAGGATTATTGCCAGAGAAAAGAATGTATACATTATGTGCATCTGCAATGTCTACCGTTTCAATGTCTATCGTTGGATCGTATATGGTGTTATTAAAACCACAATATGTTGTAACCGCTTTAGTGCTTAACTTATTCGGTGGTTTCATCATTGCTTCTATCATTAACCCTTATGAAGTTACTGAAGAAGAAGATATGTTAGAAGTACAAGAAGAAGAGAAAAAGACTTTCTTTGAAGTATTAGGGGAATACATTATAGATGGATTTAAAGTTGCGATTACAGTAGCAGCTATGTTAGTCGGTTTCGTTGCTCTTATCGCATTCATTAATGCAGTATTTAAAGGTGTAATCGGTATTTCATTCCAAGAAATTCTTGGCTATGTATTTGCACCATTTGCATTTATTATGGGTGTACCTTGGCATGAAGCAGTTAATGCCGGAAATATTATGGCAACAAAATTAGTATCAAATGAATTTGTCGCTATGACAGATTTAGCACAAGGAAACTTTAATTTCTCAGATAGAACGACAGCGATTATATCTGTATTCTTAGTTTCATTTGCAAATTTCTCTTCAATTGGAATTATTGCAGGGGCAGTTAAGAGCTTAAATGAAAAGCAAGGGAATGTAGTCGCAAGATTCGGTTTGAAATTACTTTTCGGTGCAACATTAGTAAGTTTCTTATCAGCAACAATCGTTGGCTTATTATTTTAACAGATTCATATCATATAAAAAGGAATGGTGATTGTAATGAGAATGGTAGATATTATTGCAAAAAAACGTGACGGCAAAGAATTAACAACTGAAGAAATTAAATTCTTTATTAATGGATATACAGACGGAAGTATTCCTGATTATCAAGTGAGTGCACTTGCAATGGCAATCTTCTTTAAAGATATGACAGATCGTGAACGTGCAGATTTAACGATGGCGATGGTTGAGTCTGGAGAAACAATCGATTTATCAGCAATTGAAGGAATTAAAGTAGACAAACATTCAACTGGTGGTGTTGGTGATACAACAACATTAGTATTAGGACCATTAGTAGCTGCTTTAGACGTACCAGTAGCAAAAATGTCTGGTCGTGGTTTAGGACATACAGGCGGAACAATTGATAAATTAGAAGCGGTAGAAGGATTCCACGTTGAAATTACGAAAGAGCAGTTCATTGATATTGTAAACCGTGACAAAGTAGCTGTTATTGGACAAACAGGAAACTTAACACCTGCAGATAAAAAGATTTATGCATTACGCGACGTAACAGGAACAGTAAACTCAATTCCTTTAATCGCAAGTTCAATTATGAGTAAAAAAATTGCAGCTGGTGCTGACGCAATCGTACTTGATGTAAAAACAGGTGCTGGCGCATTTATGAAGACAGAAGAAGATGCAAAAGAATTAGCACATGCAATGGTACGTATTGGAAAAAATGTAGGACGTCAAACTATGGCTGTTATTTCAGATATGTCACAACCGCTTGGATTTGCGATTGGTAACGCTCTAGAAGTAAAAGAAGCGATCGATACGTTAAAAGGTGAAGGTCCAGAAGATTTAACAGAATTAGTACTTGTATTAGGAAGTCAAATGGTCGTACTTGCGAAAAAAGCAAATACGTTAGAAGAAGCTCGTGAAATGCTAATTGAAGTGATGAAAAACGGAAAAGCAACTGAGAAGTTTAAAGAGTTCTTAAGCAATCAAGGCGGAGATAGCTCAATTGTAGACAATCCAGAAAAAATGCCACAGGCGAAGTATGTAATTGATGTACCTGCTAAAACTTCAGGTGTTATTTCTAACATTGTTGCAGATGAAATCGGTATCGCAGCTATGTTACTAGGTGCTGGCCGTGCGACGAAAGAAGATGAAATCGATTTAGCAGTAGGATTAATGTTGCGTAAAAAAGTTGGCGATGCAGTAAAAGAAGGCGAGCCATTCGTAACAATCTATGCAAACCGTGAAAATGTAGAAGATGTAAAAGCAAAAATCTATGAGAACATTTCTATCGCTGAAACAGCAGTAGCACCTAAATTAGTTCATACAGTGATTACTGACTAATCATAATTACATTTACTTTGGGGAGGAAATAATATGGATAAGAAAAAATATATCGAAGAAGCAAATAAGATGTTAGCAAAAGCGTATATTCCGTATTCAAAATTTCCTGTTGGTGCAGCGTTAGTTACGAAAGCAGGTAAAATCTATACTGGTTGTAATATAGAAAATGCTTCTTACGGTTTATGTAACTGCGCAGAAAGAACAGCGATCTTTAAAGCAGTATCAGAAGGTGAACGCGATTTTAGTTACTTAGTTATTACAGGCGAAACGGACGGGCCGATTTCACCATGTGGTGCTTGTAGACAAGTAATTGCTGAATTCTGTGAACCGAAAATGCCTGTATTACTAACGAATGTAAAAGGCGATGAAAAAGAAGTGACTGTTGAGCAATTACTTCCAGGTGCTTTCTCAATAGAAGATTTAAAATAAGTTGAAAAACCATTCCGCAATTATGAATTGTGGGATGGTTTTTTTAATTTCAAAACTTGAATGTAATATTTTGTTCATATTCCGTTCATAAACTTTGCGTAAAATGATTGTATCGTGGAGAATTGCGATGTATCGCTCATATGTTAAATTAGAAAAGAAAATAAAAAGAGCTGGAATTTCTAAATAGGAGTTCCGGCTCTTTTTATGTTTTATACGATTGTTTTTCTAGCTTTGATTTCATTTGCTTAATTTTAAACGTATTTGAGCATCTTGTAATGCCGCCGGTGTAACGTTAAGACCATTTTGATCAACAATTTTTGTGTTTAATAAAATGGAATCTAAGCTTCCACGAAATGTTTGTGTATAGTTTTGGCGCAACATTTGTTGTTCTTGTTTTTCATCAACTGTTAATCCAGATGCTTTTTCTTTTTTTGATAATTCGTTAATACGGAATAAAATGTTTTTCATTTGTCTTCACCTCTAGTTAGGATTAATTACATTAGTTACTTACTAATGTATAGTAATTGTAACGCTTAATTTTTATTATGTCAACATCATCTAAAAGGTTAAAAATTGACGAAAAATTATAACAATAATAAAATGAATAGCAGAGGTTAATTAACTTTAAAAGTATACATAGAACGCTAGGGGGATTAATATGAAATCAACATTTTTTGCTCAAAATAGAGAACGATTAGTAAACACATTACCAGATGAATCTATTACTATTTTATTTGCTGGACAAGCACCTCATATGTCAGCCGATGCACATTATAAATTTGTGCCGAATCGAAACTTTTACTATGTAACAGGAATTGATGAACCAAATGTTATTTTCATGTTGAAGAAGGTTGGAGGTAGTGTAGAAGAAACACTTTTCATTGAAAAGTCAGATCCAGTAATGGAAAAATGGGTCGGTAAAACAGTTTCTAACGAAGAGGCAGAGAAAATTTCAGGTATAAAGAAAGTTGTATATTTAGATAGCTTTGAAAAGACAATGTCAAATATACTTTTCACAGAAAATGTGAAGCATCTATATTTAGATTTAGAGCGTCGTGAGTGGAATGGTGCGGAGACAAAAACGCTTGCGTTTGCTAAACATGTAAGAGAACAGTATCCACACGTTTTAATTGGTAATGTATATCCGAATATTTGTGAATTACGAGTGTTTAAAACAGAAGAAGAAATTGAAATCATTAAAGAAGCGATTGCTGTAACGAAAGAGGGCATTTACAACGTACTTAAGCATGCAAAAGCTGACATGATGGAGTATGAATTAGAAGCTCAGTTTGATTTCACACTGAAGTCATCTGGCATTAAGCATCATGCGTTCAATACAATTTTGGCAAGTGGGAAAAATGCTACAGTTCTTCATTATGAAGATAATGATGCACAAATTCAAAATGGTAATTTAGTACTGCTAGATTTAGGCGCTCAAAAAGATTACTATAATGCTGATATTAGTTACACATTCCCGGCAAATGGAACATTTTCTAGTCGCCAAAAACAAATGTATAATATTGTATTAAAAGCATTGAAAGAAACAACAGAGCTCATTAAGCCAGGAGTAAAGTTTGCTGCATTAAATGAGCATACAAAAAAGGTACTAGCAGAAGAGTGTAAAGCAATTGGTTTAATTCAAGAAGACGAAGAGTTATCAAAATACTATTATCACGGTGTCAGCCATTTCCTTGGTTTAGATACGCATGATGTAGGAACATATAAAGATAGAGTGTTAGAAGAAGGTATGGTTATAACAATTGAACCTGGTCTTTATATTGCAGAAGAATCAATTGGTATTCGTATTGAAGATGATATTCTTGTAACGAAAGACGGACATGAAAACTTGTCAAAAGATATCATTAGAGAAGTTGAAGAGATTGAAGCGTTTATGAGAGCAAATAATGTGAATATAAAAGAAGATGAAGTTGTTACGAAATAATCATTAGTAGAGGCGCTCAATTTTGGGCGTCTTTTTATTTGATCCATTGCACATCTCCATATTTTCTTGAAAATCATTTTTTATAATGATTTTGAAAAAGAAAAAGGAGGGGTTTTCCATGAAGCGATTTGTATTAACAGCAGTTACAGTCTCTGTCATATCTTTAATTGCTGCATGTTCCGCGACTACAAATACAACAAACGATCATAAAAATATGAATGATAAAGGAACACCACAGACTGAAACAGATGCAAAACCATTGAAAGTTGAAAAAGGACCAGAAGTGACTTTAATAGCGAAAGAAGAAAAGCAAAAGTTAAGTAATGGTGTTATTGTTCCGGTCTGGACATTTAATGGTTCATCTCCTGGTCCGGAAATTCGGGTCAAAAAAGGTGAAAAGGTGAAAGTAACATTAAAAAATGAATTATCTGCACCAGTATCTATTCATTGGCATGGATATCCTGTCCCAAATAATATGGATGGAATTCCAGGTGTGACGCAAGATGCAGTTGAATCTGGAAAAAGTTTCACCTATGAGTTTGAAGCGAACGTCCCAGGAACGTATTGGTATCATTCACATCAAGATTCTGTAAATCAATTAGACAGAGGTTTGTATGGAGCACTTATTGTAGAAGATACAAATGAAAAGTATGATAAAGATTACACATTAATGATAGATGAATGGATGACAGATAAAGAAGAAATTAATAATCAGTTAAAAGAAATGGCAAAAGGGCAAAAAGGTAATAAATCTAAGGATAATGAAAATACGAAAAAGAATGATGATAAGAACGCTATGGATCATTCTGATATGGACATGGGCAGTGATAAAAAAGATTCAGGCAATATGGCAGAAATGGACCATCGGAATATGAAGATGGAAGGTCATGATATGAGTATGTATGATTTATTCACAATCAATGGTAAAAGCGGTGATTTAGTAGAACCATTAAAAGTGAATAAGGGAGATAAAGTTCGTCTTCGACTCGTTAATGCTGGTTATCTATCACATGATATACATGTTCACGGTCATGATATAAAAGTAATTGCGACAGACGGTCAACCAATAAACGATCTAAAAGTAATAAAGGATAAAGTAATTTCAATCGCACCGGGTGAACGTTATGATATTGAATTTACTGCTAATAATTCTGGGAAATGGTATGTGGAAGACCATTCAGCAAATAAAGGTGTAAAAGGAATGAAAGCTGTTATTGAATATGATGGCAGCAAAGAGATGAAAGATAAAGCAAACGAAAAAGAAAAATTATCGAAATTAGATATGACGAAATACGGTGCTAAAAAATTAGGTAGTTTCACGTTAGATCAGCAGTATACTGCCACATATAATATGGACTTAAATACGCAAATGAATGGAAATGAAATGGTATATACAATTAACGGAAAGGTATTTCCGAATATTGACCCGATTCCAGTAAAAAAGGGTGATTTAGTAAAAGTAAAATTGGTAAATCGTTCTAAAATGGACGATCATCCAATGCATTTACATGGTCACTTCTTCCAGGTGTTGAGTAAAGATGGAAAACCGATAGAAGGTTCTCCAATTGTGAAAGATACTTTGAACCTAAAACCAGGTGAAGAATATGAAGTAGCCTTTGTAGCAGACAATCCAGGTGATTGGATGTTCCACTGTCATGATTTACACCATGCTTCCGCGGGGATGGTAACAGAAGTGAAATATACAGATTATAAATCTGACTATGTTCCCAATCCAAACATTCCTAATAAGCCAGAATAATATGAAGCAGTTATCCTTTGGATAGCTGCTTATTCATTTTCGTTGCAAGAGTCAATGTATATGTTGATCATGCTCGGATGAATGTGGGGGAGTATGCTCTGGGAATGTCACGAATACGGAAACGATAATTACCACACTAATTGAAAGTAATAATAAAAAACGCCTTTGGATAAAAGTAGAAAAAGTTTCTGATAAAAGTTGAATTATACATGACATAGTTATTGTTATCGTAAGTAAGAGACTAATAAACAGTATACTATGAGCTTGTTGAGCGTTTAACATTTCTGTAATCATTGCTCCCATCATACTTGCCATTAATCCAGAGAACATTCCTTCTAAAGCAGTATATAGGTGAAAACGTAGACCGACTACAAAACCGATACAACCACTAATTAAAATCGCAAGCAAAGTAGAATATAATAATTCTCCTTTAAAGAGTATACCTAAATAAAAACCTATGCTTAAACCGATACACATACTAAAAGACATAATAAATACCATATACTCCATTAGGGTACCCTTGCGTTTAGAAATATATGATGTAATAAGAATCGAGACACAACAAAGTGTTAAGGCGGTTAATGTGTAAGCGAACATCATGATACCTCCCTGTCCTATCATTCATTTCATCATATGTTCATATGGAGAGTACTTATGCTTATTTATATCTGCATATTATCTGCACAATTTCATAAATGTAAGTGAGAAGGCTCCTGATTTTTTTGGACGCCTTTTTAATTATGAGCATGTGAATGTAAGAGTTAAATGAAGAGTTTCTATTGTGAAGCCATAAAGAATAAGCGTATAATATTATAGGTCTCCCATTTGCGAGACGAACCGCGAATGATAAATAAGATTGTTGTTTTATCATCGCCTCTAAACAGATAGACAATGAACGTAACACTGGAATACAGATAGGGAGTTATAAAATGAAATTAATTATTGCCGAGAAACCAGATCAAGGTTTGGCTCTTGTTTCACAGTTTAAATTTCGCCGGAAAGATGGATATTTAGAAGTAGAAGCGAATGAGTTATTTCCAAATGGAGCGTACTGTACATGGGCAATTGGTCATTTGACGCAGTTATGTAATCCAGAGCATTATCACGCAGAGTGGAAAAAATGGTCACTTAATACGTTACCGATGATTCCAGAGCGTTTTCAATTTGAAGTAACAAAGTCGAAGTATAAACAGTTTAACGTTGTGAAACAGCTGTTACATAATCCTCAAGTAACAGAAATTATTCACGCAGGCGATGCTGGGCGTGAAGGGGAACTAATTGTACGAAACATTATTAATCTTTGTAACGTGCAAAAGCCGATGAAACGTCTTTGGATTTCATCTTTAACGAAGCAAGCAATTTATCAAGGGTTTAAAAACTTACTTGATGAATCAGATACGATTAATACGTATTACGAAGCATATACAAGATCTTGCGCTGATTGGGTCGTTGGTATGAATGCATCGCGTGTCTTTAGTATTTTGCTCAAGAAAAAAGGAATGAATGATGTATTTTCAGCTGGTCGTGTACAAACACCGACACTCGCGTTAATTGTAAAGCGTGAAAAAGAAATTGAAAACTTTAAGTCTGAGCCGTTTTGGGAAGTGTTCGCAACCTTTAATATAGAAGGAAAGAAGTATGAAGGGAAATGGGAGAAGGATAGTGAATCCCGCTTAAAAGACCCTGATATGGCAAATAAAATTGCGGCATTTTGCCAAGGAAAACCGGCTGAAGTGAAGGAAATGAAAACGGAGCGAAAAGAGTTTCAGCCACCGCTTTTATTTAACTTATCGTCACTGCAAGCAACTGCAAATAAAGCATTCAAATTTTCACCGAAAAAGACGCTTGATATAACGCAAGCATTATATCAAAAAGGAATTGTCTCTTATCCTCGTTCAGATTCCAACTATGTGACACAAGGAGAAGCAGCGACGTTCCCTGATATTTTGCAGAAGTTAAATCAGTTTGATGAATATAAAGGTTTATTACCAGCTCCAGTTGAATCAATTATGAATAATAAGCGTTACGTGAATGAAAAGAAAGTAACAGATCACTACGCCATTATTCCGACAGAGCAAGTTACAAACCCAAGCAGATTATCAGGTGATGAAAAGAAAATTTACGATATGATTGTAAGAAGACTTATTGCCGCTCACTATGAAGTCGCGATCTTTGATTATACAACGATTGTAACGCTTGTGGATGAACGTGCTGAATTCATATCAAAAGGAAAACAGCAAATTCAAGAAGGATGGCGTAAAGTAATTTTCCAAGATGATAAAGATGATGAAACAATTCTCCCAATTGTAGCTGAAGGTGAACAAGGGAAAGTTGTAAAGGTAAAAGTGAAAGAAGGAAAAACACAGCCACCGAAGCGTTATACAGAAGGGCAACTTATTACGTTAATGAAAACGGCAGGTAAGTATTTAGAGAACGAAGAGCTTGAAAAAGTATTAAAGAAAACAGAAGGTTTAGGTACAGAGGCAACGCGCGCTGGAATTATTACGATGCTGAAAGACCGTAAATATATAGATGTAAAGAAAAACCAAGTGTATGCAACCGATAAAGGGAAAGTATTAATTACCGCAATCGGTGATAAAATATTAGCTTCACCAGAAATGACTGCGAAATGGGAGCAGCGCCTTGCGGAAATCGGTGAAGGTACAGCATCACCAGCTACATTTATGGAACAAACGAAAAAGCTATCAGCTAAAATTATTGAAGATGCAGTGGAAATGTCGGAAAAATGGGATTTCACTGGATTACATGTTGAATCGATTGAGCGAAAAGGATCGAAATTTACAACAGGTAAAAAGGTTGGTAGCTGTAAAAAATGTGATGGCGATGTGATTGATAAGTCAACGTTTTACGGTTGTTCTAATTACAATACAACACAATGTGATTTTACCATCTCAAAGAAGATATTAAGCAAAACAATTTCGCAAAAGAATATGACAAAGCTCTTAAAAGGTGAAAAGACCGATTTAATTAAAGGCTTTACAAAGGGCGAGAAAACATTTGATGCGAAGTTAGAGTGGAAAGATAATAAGATTAATTTTGTGTTTGAGAATTAAGTAGTTTCAACCAATAAAAAAATATGATAATTAAACTGTATCCTATAGAATAGACACTTAAAAAAGTCTATTCTATAGGATATTTTTTTGAATAAGTAGTACTATTTATTTTTATTTAAAATAAAATATACAATAAAAAAATCTTTATAATTGATAATTTTTTATTGTAAAACAATAAATTTTATATTAAAATCAATATCATGATAAATCAGTGAGATGCTTTTTATAGAAAGGTAAAAACGCTGTTTTTATTAGAGGAGGTAAAACTATGAACAATCAAAATTTGATTATTAAAAATAGGGATAATCCTCATGAGTTGGAGAGAATGTATAGAAAAGACCCAAAAGCTTTTAAAAAGTCATTCTCACAAGCATGGGATGAAAACCCTGATTCTCAGGTACTAGCTGCTTGGTATGAAAGATTGCATTTCAAGGAGACGGCAAATAAAGAAAAAATATCACTGTTTCAAAAAGGTTTCTTATTCATGGGCATGTTAGCTATTTTAGCAGGGCTAAGCACTAGAATCATTTTCCACTTTGTTGAGCAGGAAGCAATTGCTCCAATTAACTTGGCTTTTGGTGTAATTCCCTTTATTGCTGCTTATTTTATTTACAATAATAATCCGAAAAAAAGTATTATTTATTTCCTTGCAGCGTTGTTCTTAATTGCCGGGTTGTATCTTAATATATTGCCATTAAATTATAAAGACAGCAGTATCCTTGCGTATTTACATCTTCCTATATTGCTATGGGTCTTATTGGGACTTGCGTTTACGGGAAATGAATATTCAAAAGGTAGTACAAGATTAGCGTATATTAAATTTAATTTAGAATATGGTCTTCTCTACGCGAGCATGGCAGTGAGCGGAATGATACTAGCATTATTCACAATGCGATTATTTAGCTTTGTTGACTTGGATATAGGAGAGTTCTATTTTAGTAATGTTGTTTTATTTGGAGCTGCCGCTCTCGCTGTAGTGGCTGCATACTTAGTATCATTGAATCTTAAACTTGCTAAAAATATTACACCATACATATCTAAAATTTTTAGTCCGCTTGTCTTGATCACATTGTTTATCTATCTTATAACGGTAATTTGGGTCGGGAAAAATCCATTCTTGGACCGCAATTTCCTAATGGCCTTCAACGGAATACTCCTTGGTGTATTGGCTGTTACTATATTTTCTATCGTTGAGAGTGAGTCAGACGAGAAAAAGAGCATTTCAGATTATATAAACTTTGCCTTAATTGTTTTGGCACTTATTATTGATACTGTCGCATTGTCAGCCATCGTATTCAGACTTTCTTCTTACGGGATTACACCTAATAGACTTGCTGTTTTAGGGGTAAACATACTGATTTGGGCAAATCTCATTTGGATTATGTTCTCCTATATGCGTTTTCTACAAAACAAATCAGGACCGACAGCTATCCAAGATGCCGTTACGAAGTATTTGCCAATATACGGAATTTGGGCAGCTTTCGTAATATTTACTTTTCCTATAATTTTTAATTAGAAAGACTTTGTTAACTGGATAGAAAAAATATATTGAAAGTATTTTGATGCGATATATAATAAATTTAGAGAATTGAATAATGACTTCTTATAAAGAGAGGTGGAGGGACTGGCCCTTTGAAACCTCAGCAACCTAATGTTATATAAGGTGCTAAATCCTGTAGGATCTAAAAGTCCTAAAAGATAAGAATGTGGGTATAAGTAAACCTTCTTCTTGTTTTGAAGAAGGTTTTTTGTATTTTACAGGATGGTGACGAAGAGAAGGAGAAGAAGAATATGTGAGTAGAAGGGAGAGTACAGTGAATAGTGAAGTTAGTAATAGAAAAGAGAATAGCTCTAGTATATGGGGTAATAAAGTTTTTTCTTATTTTTTCTTAGCAAGTTGTATTTCTTTAATAGGTAATTCTATGGTTACACTTGTTTTACCATTATGGGTAATGAAATTAACAAACTCGCCATTACTCGTTTCGGGGGTAAATATTGCGATTGCAACGGCAGCGATTCTGTTTGCTCCTATTACAGGAACATTAGCAGATCGAATGCCGAGAAGAAAACTTATGATAGTTGCAGATGTGATAAGGTGTATTGTCATGATTTTAATTGCTGTAATAGCATTTTATAATAATATGTTGTACATTCCATTACTACTTTTACTAATTTTACGCTCAATTGGAAGTGCCTTATTTACACCAGCTTCAAATGCAGCGTTAGTTACATATGTGGAAGAAAAGCATGTTCAGCAGGCGATTACATTGAGACAAATATCAATACAAATCATATCGATCGCAATTCCTTTGATGGCGAGCTTTTTGATTTTTATTTTTAGTTTTCATGGAGTATTTGTGTTAGATGCACTTACATTCTTTATATCGTTTTTAATTTTGATGAAAATTCAATTTCCACGTGAATTGAAAGTGGAGAAGAAGAAGCCGTTTTATGAAGATTTTAAAGAGGGATTTTCTATTATTAGTAATAATAAATCACTGAAAATCTTACTAATGAGCGCTGCAGCCATTAACTTACTTGGAGCAGCGTGTATGCTTTCACTGCAAGTAATAGTTGTTAGAGAGATGGATCTTTCTACGCAGTGGTATAGTATCGTCTTTGCGGCATCTCCGATAGGGATATTAATTGGGGCATTTATTACTAAAAAAATTCGTGCATATAAAACAATAACAACAGCACTTATATTTACTGCTATTATGGGGATTTTTAACGCTGCAATGGGTACGACATTGAATCCAATATTATTTTCAGTTTATTATTTTCTGTCAGGGATAGCTTTTGGAGTGAGTAATGTATATTTCGGGGTACTGTATAGAAAGTCAATTCCAAATGAAGTGCAAGGAAGATTCTTTGGTTTCCTAAACTCGTTATTATTAGTATCAACTCCGATTGGAATCGCAATAACGGGGTATTCCTTAGAGGCAATTTCATCTTCCATTATATTTATTGTAATTGGTATCATTACGTTTTTAGTTTCAGTTATTTCATTTTTAATAATGAATAAGGACAGATAATTCTATAATTTCTCGATAAAAAACGTCCCAAATTAGGACGTTTTTTTATTATGTATATTGCTGTTTTCTCTTAATAAACAACAACACCTGTGAAACACAAGCAAGTACTGGCAGTTCAATTAACGGTCCAATAACGAGTGCAAGTGCAATGAGAGGTTCGTCTGGAAAAGCTGTTACAGCAATAGCGAGTGCAACAGGCGAGTTTCTTGCTAAAGTTGTTAAGTTTAGACTTACTGTATCTTTATAAGATAAACGCATCATGCGTCCGATAAATTGCCCGAGTACAAAATTAATGATAAAGAACAATAGAACAGGAATGAGTAATAGGAAAACGACATTCATATTTTGTAGTAAATATTTACCTTGTGATGCAAACATCGCTACGATTGCTAAACTTAAAAATACAATTTGCGCAGAGCTGAAAAACGGAATGAGTGTATTCTCGAGTATTTCAGCCTTTTTCATTTTATTCATAATGAATTTTGTAGCGTGTGCAAGTACAAATGGTAAGATGATTACGATAACAATACTTTCTACTAAAACAGAAACCGCTACAGTCTTCATGACACCAGCAAATAAAAATAAATAAATGGGAAGGAGTAGTATTTGCAATATTAAATTTACAGGCAAAATGGCAGTAGAAAGTGCTACATTTCCTTTCGCTATTTCAGTAAAGATTAAGTACCAATCTGTACATGGAGTAACCATTAACATAATAAATCCAACCCAAAGTGCTGGGTGATCTGAAAGAAATAGTGCTCCTAACCCCCAAGCGAGTAAAGGTGTCCATACAAAATTAATAGTAAGGCTCGTTCCAGCAAATTTTAAATTGCGGAACCCGCTTTTTATTTCTTTCAATGGGATGCTGAGGAATAATCCATACAGCATGAAAAATAAGAAGGGGACAATAAATTGCTCGGAATACATATG
This sequence comes from Bacillus sp. F9_6S_D1_P_5, assembly GCF_054823925.1. NCBI lineage: Bacteria > Bacillati > Bacillota > Bacilli > Caryophanales > Bacillaceae > Bacillus > Bacillus sp. F9_6S_D1_P_5. Next base: position 139,846 of record NZ_JBTREW010000007.1, read on the forward strand.
TATCAAATGAAATTGTCCGAGTACGATGCCGCATGTAACAGCAAAAAGAATAATAAAAGTTTGAATCTTTTCTATAGTGCTCATGAGTAAATCCTTTCTAAATATGAATTGCCCTCTCTACATCCATTATACAAACAATAAAGTTAGAATGGGTGTATGAATTGTATTGTGGTCATTATTTTTAATTCGAGATATTATTTTTTATTTAAAGTTACTTGACTAAAGTAAGTAACTGTATTACAATCACTTACATAAGGTAATTAAATAACAAAAAGTTTTTTATGTTTGTACTTAAGGTATCTATTGGAACTTTTTACTAGAATAAGAATTTTTATGATGATGAATAATGAATATGATAAGAAAGTTTAGGTGAAGAAAATGGGATTATTTAGCTCGCTATTTGGTAAAAAAGAAGAAAATACAAAAGTAGAGGGGAATAAAACAATGTCAAAAGTATTATTTGTAAAAGCAAACGATCGTCCAGCGGAGCAAGCAGTTAGTTCAAGAATGTATGAAACATTTGTAAGTGCTTATAAAGAAGCGAACCCAAATACAGAAATTACGGAGTTAGATTTATTCGCATTAGATCTTCCGTATTACGGAAATATTGCTATTTCAGGTGGATACAAACGTAGTCAAGGAATGGAGTTAACAGCAGAAGAAGAGAAGGCTGTAGCTACGGTAGATCAATATTTAAATCAATTCTTAGAAGCTGATAAAGTTGTATTTGCCTTTCCACTATGGAACTTCACAGTGCCAGCGCCATTAATTACGTATATTTCATATTTATCTCAAGCTGGAAAAACATTTAAATATACAGCAAATGGTCCGGAAGGTTTAGCTGGTGATAAGAAAGTCGTTGTATTAGGTGCGCGTGGTTCAGATTACTCTTCAGAACAAATGGCTCCTATGGAAATGGCCGTTAATTATGTAACGAATGTACTTGGGTTCTGGGGAATTACAAATCCAGAGACTGTTGTAATTGAAGGGCACAATCAATATCCAGATCGTTCACAACAAATTGTTGAAGAAGGTTTAGAGAACGTTAAAAAAGTAGCGTCTAAATTTTAATTGATAATAAATGTAAAAAACCAACATGGATGACCATGTTGGTTTTTTAGTCTATTTCTATGTTAAAAAATGTATATTTATAAAATAAATGAAAAGTTTGAAAATAGTATTGCAAAATATTATATAGCAAACTATAATGAGGTCAAGAATAGTTGATAGTTGAATTAAAAATTCAGAAAATTCAATTAGTTAAAAATGGAAAATGAGATAAGGAAATTTGAATGGGGGTTATATTATGGCGAATAAAGTACCGTTTTCGTTCATAGTAGTTATTGGATTAATGTTATTTGCACTATTTTTTGGAGCAGGAAATTTAATATTCCCGGCAATGTTAGGGCAATCGGCAGGAGAGAATGTATGGATTGCAAACGCTGGATTTTTAGTAACAGGTGTAGGGTTACCATTACTAGGTGTACTAGCATTTGGTTTTTCGGGTAAAGATGATTTACAGTCATTAGCAAGTCGTGCTCACCCAGTGTTCGGGATTGTGTTTACAACAGTTTTATACTTAGCGATTGGTCCGTTATTTGCAATACCAAGAACAGGAAATGTTTCTTATGAAATTGGTCTTAAACCGTTTATGCCAGAAGGATTAGGTTCTACACCTTTAATTCTTTTCACGATTGTATTCTTTAGTATCACTTGTTTTTTTTCGCTAAATCCTGCGAAAATTGTCGATATTGTTGGAAAAATCTTAACGCCAATTAAGTTAACTTTCATTGGTATTTTAGTAATCGTTGCTTTTATACATCCGATTGGAGATATGCAAGCACCAGTGGAAGCTTATACGTCACATGCATTCTTTAAAGGATTCCAAGAAGGATACTTAACAATGGACACACTTGCATCATTCGTATTTGGAATTATTATCATTAATGCAATTAAAGAAAAAGGTGCAAAAACGAAAACACAAATTATGGTCGTTTGTGCAAAAGCAACAATCATTGCAGCATCTATTTTAGCAATTATCTATACAGCTCTTTCTTATATGGGTGCTTCAAGTGTTGCAAAGCTTGGACATTTAGAGAACGGTGGAGAAGTATTAGCGAAAGTTTCTAACTACTATTTTGGATCATATGGCGGAGTATTATTAGGATTAATGATTACAGTAGCTTGTTTAACAACTAGTGTGGGACTTGTATCAGCATGTTCTTCATTCTTCCATAAGTTATTCCCAAATGTTCCTTATAAAGCAATTGCAATCACGTTATGTGTATTTAGTGCCATTGTTGCAAACGTAGGATTAACACAATTAATCGCAGTTTCTGTTCCAGTATTAACAGCAATTTATCCGCTAGCCATTGTATTGATTTTCTTAACATTCTTCCATTCATTATTCAAAGGAAGAGCTGAAGTTTATCAAGTGAGCTTAATCGTAACATTTATCATTAGCTTATTCGATGGATTAAGTGCAGCTGGAGTTAACATTGAAGTAGTAAGCCGAGTGTTCACTAAATTCCTTCCCATGCAAGAAGTAGGATTAGGATGGATCTTACCAGCGATTATCGGTGGATTTATCGGATACGGCATTAGCATTATGAAAGTAAAAAATCAAGTTCAGCCAGCAGCTAGTACGAATAAGAAAATAAGTTAAGTGAAAAAAGTTATAGAATTTGATTCTATAACTTTTTTTGTTACTATTGATAAGGATAGAAAATAAAGTAGTAGGGGAAATAAAATGAAAAAAACAATTGATCATATCGGCATCGCAGTTCGAGATATAGATAGTACGATACGTTTTTATGAAAAGGTGTTGTTAGGAACTTTAATAGATCGTTACGTAAGTGAAGCTCCTGGTGTTGAAAGTGAAGTCGCCATTCTTGAAGTGGATGGAGATAGAATTGAATTACTTGCACCAACGAATAATACGACTTCACCAATTGCCAGATTTATAAAGCAAAAAGGTAAAGGTGTTCATCACGTTGCATATCGTGTCGATGATTTAGATGTAGCTTTAGAAGAATTAAAAGAACAAGGTATTCGAACGTTAGAGCATACACTTCGGATTAATAAGCACGGTAGAAGGTTAATTTATCTTAACCCAGCAGATACAGAGGGAACAATCATTGAGTATTGTGATTATCCGGAAGAGAAGTAGAGAAATTTTATGATGGAAGAAGGGTATTACGTAATAACGTAATACCTTTTTATTTATGTATTTCACACTTTCTTCACAAATGATTCACGATAACTTTTCTTCTTCAGGAACTTACATAAATATATTTTATGATATAATAACAATCGACTTTAAAAATGTAAGTTGTATCTATGAAGGTAGTTACTATTGTATTGGAAGTTTAGAGGTGAGAGAGAAATAAAGAGTTATATTGTATAGAAATTTATATTTAATCAGGTTAATATTTCGCCGGAGAATTGAACTTGGAAAGTTAAAGGAATGGAAGTATAGCGATGAGTAAGAAAGAAGTGAAATGATTGTGAAAGTAATGAAAAGGTTAGGGGCATGGTTATTAATTGCATGTGTACTTATCATATCGATGCCGAAAAGTGCATCTGCTCATGCGCACATTGTGAAATCAAACCCTGTTGAAAATGAAACGTTGAAGAAGGCACCATCTATTGTGAAAATTGAATTCGATGAGGATATACAAGTTTCACATTTTAATACATTGTTTGTAAGAGATACATCAGGTAAAAGAGTAGATTTAAAAGATGCTCATATCGATAAGAAAAAGAAAAAGTTATTAGAAGCAGGATTAAAAGAAAATTTGAAAGACGGACTCTACTCTATTCAGTGGAAAGTGATTTCTGCTGATGGGCATCCTATTCAAGGGGTTATTCCGTTCCGAATTGGGTCAGCAGAAGCGGGAGCAGAGGATATACAAGTAGAAGAGATGGGGTATGTCCCGCAAATAGACATGATTATAGAACGTGGAGTTCTATATACAAGTTTCTCACTATTTATAGGAGTACTGTTCTTTAATCTTATTATGTATAAAGGGAATGCAATCTCGGTTCAATCAAGAAGTAAAAAAATAATATGGATCTCATTAATTGGTATATTCATTAGTTTACTATTCAATCTACCATTGCAAGCGAAAATAAATGCAGATGTTTCATGGCTAGAAGCATTCGATCCGTTACTATTAAAAGAAACGTTACAGCTTTCTGTTTTTGGATATGTATGGATTACTCAAATGGTTCTTATTAGTTTGCTTATAATTGTTACGTATTTTGCGATGAAGTTTGAGAAGCTGTCGTCGTTTAAAGTATGGAGCATTCCGATAGTATTATTTATTGGGATACTTGTTATGAAAGCATTTAATAGTCATGCATATGGTTTAAAGTTTAAAGACATTGCTGTCGTTATGGATTTTCTGCATTTATTCGCAGCTTCATTATGGATTGGTGGTCTATCATCCATTATTCTTCTTTTACGTAAAGAGGATGACAAGTGGAGTAAGTATTGGGATATGATTAAGCGTTTTTCACCGTGGGCAACAGGTGCTGTCATTATGATTTTAATAACTGGTCTTTTTAACAGTACATTCTTTATTCCAACAATCCACTCGTTATTTGATACGAAGTATGGATTAGCTTTATTAGTGAAGATGCTTTTCTTCATTTTCATGGGGATATTGGGAATTGTACATTATGTAAAAGGGAAAATGAGAGCGCAGCAAGGATTAGGCGCTACGGTGAAAATAGAGTTTACCATTGGAATTATTATTTTCATAATCGTAGCTTTTATGACAAACGTACAAACACCGCCGATGCCTCCTACTGGACCTTTTACAGAGAGTAAACAATTAGATAATGGATATGAACTTACTTTACATGTAAGTCCTAATAAAGTAGGGCAAAATACATTCCATATTACTTTAAAGGATGAGAACGGACAACCTGTTACCGATATGGAGCAAATTATTTTAACTACGCAATCATTAGATATGAATATGGGAAAAGGTTCATTTAAAGTTTCGGCCGTGTCACCAGGAGAATATGAAGCGGAAGGGATGTATATTAACATGACAGGAAACTGGAATATACAAGTGCACGGATTAACAAAATCTCTTGATAGCTTTGATACGGATTATAAATTTATAGTAGGCGGCAGATAAAGAGAAGGTATAGATAAAAAGGAGCTAATAGAAAATGAAACGTATAAAAAAAATTGGCACAACAATGATCGCAACAATTATTGCAATGGGGATTTTTTCGTTACCTGTTAGTGCGCACGTTACTGTGAAACCAGCAACTTCGGACGTTAACTCTTGGGAGACTTACACGATAAAAGTACCAGTTGAAAAGAATGTAGCAACGACAAAAATCACATTGAAAATACCGTCTGGAGTGGAGTTCCAACAGTATGAACCAGTGCCAGGATGGAAAGTGGAAGAACAAAAAGATAATGATGGAAAAGTGAAAACTGTAGTATGGGAAGCAACAGGAGAAGGGATTTTACCCGGTCAGTTTCAGCGATTTACTTTCGTCGCTAAAAATCCGGATAAAGAACAAAAAATAGCTTGGGATGCATATCAACAATATAAAGACGGAGAAATTGTTGAATGGACAGGCGATGAAAAAGCTGAAAAACCACATTCACTTACTACAATTGCAAAAGGTACGTCATTAACAGGAGAACATGGTGAAGTGTCTAGTGTAGAAAAGAATGAAGGCACTAGTAATATGCAAGTAATAGCAATTGTCTTGTCTATTTTGGCGATTGTATCGTCGGTTGGTGCGTGTGTTTTTGTAGTACGTCGTAAAAGATAAGTAAGATTGAAAGGTCTCATCGTAAATAATGAGACCTTTTTTATTACGTCTATGGATTAGAAGGAATGAGGATATCGGCACTATTATAGCCACTCTATAATGAAATTTATTGATGTCTGGAATTTAATTGACGATTATGAAGTCTTCCGGCAGTATATCATGTTCGAGCCAGTTTTCAATTATAGTATTAAATAGTATGGGATTTGCTAAAGAGATCCCATGACCAATTTCAGGAACGATAATACCTGTGCAATTCGTATTATTTGCAAGGATTTCAGTCATCGAGACTTTCATAATTCTTTTTTCTTTATCTCCAACAGTTACTAATATATTACTATTAGCATCCTTGAAACCTTTTGGTATTGTAAACGACATATTCTCTTGTAATATCCTTACAAATGTATTTTTATTTACTTGACAACTGTCATGATAATAGTTATCAAATTGTGTTTCATCTATGTACATTGATTTTGCTTGTATTTTGGAAAATGTCTTACTCTTTACTAGACAGTAGGTTAAGCTAAGAGAGCTTATTAATGTTTTAGCGAAAGGAATTGGTTTAACTAATGCGCTATTTACCATAGCATATTGAATTAAGTTTGGTTTCATGCTGAGCATAGCAATTAATACTTGAGCGCCTAATGAAAACCCAATTACTATAACAGTTTTACCTTGTCCTTTTTCTTCAATTAGTTCTATGATTTTTTGAGCACTAAAGTTTATTGAGAAATGATCTTTACTTCTGTTTTTTCCTTGCTCATGTAAATCAGGAACAAGGCAGTGAAAGTTAGTAAAATGTTTAATTTGCTTGTCCCACATCCATCCACTGACTCCGCCCCCATGAATAAAAACTATAAGTGGAGAGCTTGAATCTCCAAATTCTTTATACTGTAAAACCATATAATTCCCCCTTATGATTAGAATTGTTAGTTCATCCATGTATAGTAGAAGTAATATTTTTATTACTTAAGTATCATCATACAATAAGAAAGAGCCTACAAACAGTAGGCTCTTTCTCATATTTATTTCACTTCAACCTGCTGCCTTACAGCAAGTGTTTTCGGCTTTATATTTACGAAACAAATACTCACCACAATAAATAATAGTCCGATGAATAAGCTAATAGTAATGGCCTCATGTAAGAAAATTGAACTTACAATTATAGCAATTAGAGGAATAAGGAATGTATAAGCCCCAACTTTACTTGCTTCACCAGCTCCAACAAGAGTGAAGTATGCAAGCCATCCCATTGCAATAACAAAGAATGAAATAAAGAGTAGTACGCTAACAAATGGTATACTCCAAGCGATACTAGACCAGCTTTCAAACTCTGATCCAAATCCAATTAAGCAAAGCCCACCAATAATAAGCTGAAGTGTTACCATCCAAATGGAATTAACGCGGTGCCCAGTCTTCTTAATAAATACTGTGCCAAGTGCCCAGCCAATCGCGCATCCTAACGCGAGAAGAATTCCGATAATAGAAATATGTCCAGTTAAACTACTAGAGCTAATAACACCTACGCCAATAAATCCAAGAACAAGCCCGAAAATTTTTAAGCCGTACATAGATTCTTCAAGCCAAATCCATGAGAAAATGCCGAGTAAAACTGGTTGTAGAAATACGATGGCGGAAAATAGCCCAGCAGGCATATATTGAAGACCGACAGTTTGTAATCCGTAAAATATAATGATGTTAAGTAAAGAAGAAATAACGTATAAATACCAAGTTTCTTTTAAGTGTAACTCTTTGTATTTCGGTAATGCGAACAGGAGTAAAATGAATCCTCCAATTAAAGTTCGAACGCCTGCAAATAAAACGGGTGGTGTATAATGCAGGGCGAACTTTGATAAAGGCCAATTGATCCCCCACATGAAAACGAGAAAGGTAAGGATGATGGCCGTCTTAGTTCGAGAAAGCTGTGTCACGGTAAGACCTCCTTGTTGTTATTCATTTCACTATGATATGATATCGACTGTAATAAATAAAATGAATCTTTTTTATAAGGAGTATAAGTGATTAGTTATGACCATTACACAACTGCAAGTATTAATAAAAACTGTTGAGTTAGGTAGTTTTACGAAGGCGGCCCGGGTGTTAAATATGACGCAGCCAGCAGTCAGTCATGCCATTTCAAGTATTGAGTCAGAGTTAGGAGTTACTATTCTTATACGTGATAAACGAAAAGGGCTAATTGTTACGGATGTAGGAAACAGAATTCTTGTACATATTAGAGAGATTTTGAACGGTGTAGAGAAGATTGAACAAGAAGTTGCGATGGAGAAAGGGCACGAAGTTGGGACGATTCGAATTGGGAGTTTTCCGAGTGCTTCTGCACATTTCTTACCGAAAATGATAAACCATTTTAAGGAGAAGTATCCGAACTTAGAGGTCGTTCTTTGCGAAGGAACGATTCAAGAGGTTGAAGATTGGTTAGTATCGAGGGTTGTTGATATAGGAATTGTTATTTTGCCTAATAAAGAGATGGAGATTGTTCCATTAACGAAAGGAAAAATGGTTGTTATCTTAAGAGATGACCATCCTCTTTGTAAGAAGGGCTCTATTACAATTAGTGATTTAGAGAATGAACCAATCATATTATGTAAGGGCGGATATGAACCACCCATTATTGATATGTTTAAACAAGCCAACGTACCACTGCGGGCTGAGTATGTAATATCAACCGTTACTACAGCTTTAAACATGATTCAAGAAGGGCTAGGTATTGCAATATTAGCCGAATTATCTTTAACGAATTTACCACAGAATGTGCAAACGAGGGAATTGGAACCACAAGTATGGAGAGAAATTGCTTTAGCTGTTCCTTCATTAAAGGATTCTTCAATAGCTGTGCAGCTATTTATAGAGGAATTTCAAGCGCTATTTGCAGAGTAAAAAGAGGTGTCTCATATATCTAAATGGGACACTTTTTAATTTGCTTATAAAAAATTTATGAAAAGGATTGACTTATCTTTCGGTTGTAACTATAATGATTACATCGAGGTGATGATCACGATGAAAATTAGTAGCCGCTTTTCTATAGCTGTTCATATTTTATCTATTTTGAAAAATAATCCATCTTCACTTTGTACTTCAGACTATATGGCTGAAAGTGTAAACACAAATCCAGTAGTCATTCGCAAAATCATGTCGTACTTGAAACAAGCGGGTTTTGTATATGTAAACCGCGGTCCAGGTGGTGCGGGATTATTAAAGAATTTGCATGGAATCACATTGTTAGATGTGTATCATGCAGTGAATGTAGTGGAAGAGGATAAATTATTTCATATTCACGAGCAACCAAATCCAGATTGTCCAATTGGAGCGAATATTCAAGCCGTATTAGAAGTTATATTAATACAAGCGCAATCTGCGATGGAGGAAGTTTTAAGAAATATTACGATGGGGCAGTTGTTTGAAACTTTGCAAGAAAAAATGAATACTTAAATCATATTTATATTTTTTTATTATTAATGTAACTGTCTTGATTACAACTATGAAGGTAAGGTGTAAAAGTTATGACTGTAAAAATGAAAGTATACTCAGATTTTATATGTCCATTTTGTTTTTTAGCAAAAGGTCCATTAGATGAAGTAGCGAAAGAGAAAGATGTAGAAATTGAATGGATGCCATTTGAATTACGTCCAAGTCCATATTCAAAAATAGATCCATGGAATGAGCCAGAAAAATTAGGTTCATGGGATGCTTTCATTCTTCCAACTGCGAAGAAGTTAGGAATCGATATGCGTTTGCCGCGTGTTTCTCCGCATCCATATACACATTTAGCTTTTGAAGGATGTCAATTTGCGAAAGAACGTGGACTTGGAAATGAGTATCATCACCGCGTATTCACAGCATTTTTCCAAGAAGAGCAAAACATTGAAGATATTGATGTTTTAACAAAATTAGCAGTAGAAGTAGGTCTTCCTGAAGCCGAATTTAAAGATGCTTTAGTAACTCGTAAATATAAAGAAAAGCATGAAGAAGCAATTCAGCACGCATATGATGAAGCGAATATTATGGCTGTTCCAACTGTCATGATTGGAGATGAAGTCATTCAAGGACTTGCTAGTAAAGAAACGCTACAAAGAGTAATTGATAAAGAAATTGAAAAGGAAAAAACAAATTCATTTGAAGGTATGCAGTGTAATACAGATGGATATTGCTAATTCGCTTGTTATGAAATAACAAAATAAATTATAAAACAAATATTTGGAGGAATTAACATGTCAGCAACTACAACAAACTTAAAAGAAGCAATCGTGAACCGTCGTTCCATTCGTAAAGTAACAAAAAACGATGCAATTACGAAAGAAAGAATTGAAGAAGTTTTAAAAACAGCTTTACACGCACCAACATCTTTCAATATGCAAAGTGGCCGAATGGTTGTATTAATGGATGGAGAGCATGAAAAGTTTTGGGATATTGTTAAAGAAACATTAAGAGCCCGCGTACCAGCAGAAAACTTTGAAGCGACTGTAGAAAGATTAAAAGGTTTCCATGCGGGTGTTGGGACTGTGTTATTCTTTGAAGATCAAGCAACAGTAGAAAAAATGCAAGAAAATGCACCATTATATAAAGATCAGTTCCCATTCTGGTCTCATCAAGGAAATGCAATGTTACAACATACAGTATGGATGTTATTATCAGCTGAAGGAATTGGCGCATCTCTGCAACACTACAATCCAATCGTAGATGCTGAAGTGAAAGAAACTTGGAACATTCCAGCAGAGTGGAACTTAGTAGGACAAATGCCATTTGGTGAGCCAAATGAACAACCAGGAGAAAGAACATTTTTACCTACTGAAGATGTAGTGAAATTTTATTAAGAAATTTAATATATAAAGAGTGAAATAAAAGGAGAGTACATATTATCCATAAATGTACTCTCCTTTCGTATGTAATGTTAAACTCTTATTGCAAGCGCAATTACCTACATAGGAATCGAAGTCCTTCCTTACAATTAAAAATCTATTATGTTTTTGAAATGACAGTAAACATCCCCGTCATGTTTGGTGAGTAATCCTTAAAATCAAATTTCTCATAGAACGATTCTTTACCTTCTGATGCAAACAAACCGACAAACGCTTTATCAGGGGCATTTTCATGTAAGTATGTAACTAAACGATGCATGATTTCTTTCCCGATACCATGTTTCTGATAATTCGGATGAACTACTATATCTTGAATATAGAAATAGATAGATCCGTCACCAACAATTCGCCCCATGCCGATTATTTGTTCATTATCTTTCACTGTGATGCAGTGAATAGAATTCTTCAGTGAAATATTTGCTACATCAAAATTCATATAATTAGTCCATCCAACAGAATCACACAAATATTTGTACTCTTCTAATGTTGGAATGTTATGTTTAAACTCATATGTTTTCAAAATGTTCCCTCCAAGCCCTTAAATTCAACAAGTATATACATTCGACATTTTTTTATCGTTTCCTCTTACGTAATTGCCCTTAGGTGTTGAATTTCGGGCAGTTTCCTTATTTGTATTAATTTATAAGGGTTTAGGGAAAAAATATTAGAAATAATGCAATAGAAAGGGAAGTGGAAAAATGAATGATGAGAAAAAATATACAGTAGTAGGTACTGATGTTGAGGAAGTAAAACGTTTAAATAAAGATTCAGGGTTAACGTATAATCAAGTGAAGGAATTATTAGTGAAGCAAATGCAAAAAAAGAAGTAATGAAATTGAAATTCTTCATTTTTTCATTTAGCATTTTAATAAGAGAGGGTTACAAGGGTAACTCTCTTTTTCCATACAATTGAGCAACTTTTAGAGTGGAGGAAACAACATGAAAAAGTGGGTAAAGATAACGTTATCGATCGCTGGAGGTATTGTCCTGTTGGCATGTGCCGGAGGATATTACGTGTATAAAAATTATTTTCCAAAGGAACCTGAGCGTATCGTATATGATAAAGATAGAGTGTTAAAACCGATACATAACCAGTTAAAAGGAATTAATATAGAAAGCGTAAAGATAAAATAAAAAGAAGTCGTAAATGCGACTGTAGATGAGATTCAAAAAATGATTGATGATGGGAAATTATCATATGAAGAATTAACGAGTATATATCTTTTTAGAATACAAGAGCATGACCAAAATGGAATATCATTAAATGCTGTTACAGAGATTAATCCAAATGCAATGGAAGAAGCGCGAAAGTTAGATAAAGAAAGGTTATTAAAAAAGAAGTCGAACTTATACGGCATGCCGGTCATCGTAAAAGATAATGTACAAACGGAAAAGGTGATGCCGACAAGCGCGGGTACTTATGTGTTAAAAGATTGGATTGCAGATGAAGATGCGACGGTCGTGAAGAAGTTGAAAGAAGAAGGTGCTTTCGTCTTAGGAAAAGCGAATATGTCTGAGTGGGCAAATTATTTATCTTTTACAATGCCTAGCGGATATAGCGGGAAAAAAGGACAAAATTTGAATCCATACGGTCCGATTATGTTTGATACATCGGGATCAAGTTCTGGATCTGCTACAGTAGTTGCGGCAGATTTTGCACCACTTGCAATCGGGACGGAAACGACTGGATCGATTGTAGCACCAGCGACGCAGCAATCCGTAGTTGGATTACGTCCATCACTAGGTATGGTGAGTAGATCAGGCATTATTCCGTTAGCTGAAACACTTGATACAGCAGGACCGATGGCAAGAACGGTAAAGGATGCCGCGACGTTATTTAACATAATGGTAAGTTATGATGAAAAAGATGCTATGACAGAAAAAATGAAAGAAAAAGAAAGTGTGGATTATGCGAAGGATTTATCGATAGACGGATTGAAAGGGAAAAAAATAGGAGTTCTTTTTTCAATAGATCGACAAGGTGAAAATAGAAAAGAAGTAGCAGAGAAGATTAGAAAAGACCTTCAAGATGCAGGTGCGATCTTGACTGATGATATTCAGTTAAACGCTGAGGGTGTAGATAATCTACAAACATTAGAATATGAATTCAAACATAATGTTAACGATTTTCTTTCAAAGCAAAAAGATGTGCCGGTAAAATCGTTAGAAGAGATTATAGCTTTTAATAAAAAGGATAGTAATAGACGAATAAAATACGGACAAACATTAATTGAGGGATCTGACAAATCTGCTATAACGAAAGTTGAGTTTCAAAAAGTAGTGCAAACGAGCCAAGATAATGCAAGAAAAGAGCTAGATAGGTATTTAATAGAAAAAGGTTTGGATGCTTTAGTTATGATTAACAACTCTGAAGTTCTTCTATCAGCTGTAGCTGGGTATCCAGAGTTAGCAGTGCCAGCAGGATATGATAACAATGGAGAGCCGGTAGGTGCGGTATTTGTCGGGAAGCAATTTGGTGAAAAGCAACTGTTCAATATTGGATATGCGTATGAGCAGCAGTCTAAAAATAGAAGATCACCAAAACTGTAAAAGAGTAAACGGAAAAAGAGTTTCACTGAAATATGTTGGTAGGCTGGAATGAAAAGAATCTAACAATATGAAAAGAAAAAAGGATTCTTCTCAATTAGTAAGAAAGATTGTCTATAGAGGTTCATAAAATGTAATATATTCAATTTCCATCCATTGAAGGGGGAGGTTAAATCTTAATGAATGAAGTGAAAAATTTTTTTCGAAGTAGAGGGTTCCAACGGTTTCTCGTTTTAATAATAGTAGCGCTTGTGTTATATGGATTAAAAAGTATGATCAATTTAATATTAATTACGTTTATACTGACATTTTTAATGGATCGGCTTCAACGTTTTATTTCAAAGAAGTTGAAAGTGAATCGGAAAATTGTTATCGCATGTTTGTATATAATATTAGTTACTTTTATCGGCACAACATTATATAAATATTTACCTGTGCTAACGATACAAATTTCCCAATTGATTTATCAGTTTAGGTTGTTTTTTCAAAATCCACCTGATAATGAGATCATTAAATATGCACTTTCAACAATTAATGGGATGGAAGTATCAAAATATATAGAACAAGGTGTAGATGTCATATATCAATCGATTGCAAACATAGGGAAGGTAAGTTTACAAATATTATTGTCTCTCATATTAAGCTTATTTTTCTTATTAGAAAAAGAGCGTATTATTACATTTACTTCTAAATTTAAAGATAGTAGTCTGAAGATTTTTTATGAGGAGATTGCATATTTTGGTGAAAGATTTGCAAGATCATTCGGTAAAGTAATTGAAGCACAGTTTTTAATTGCGGTTGTCAATTGTGTACTCACTGTAATTGCATTAATCGTCTTAGGATTTCCGCAGCTTCTCGTATTGGCTGTCATGATTTTCTTACTAGGATTGATTCCTGTTGCCGGTGTAATCATTTCCTTGTTTCCGCTTTGTATTATTGCTTATAACGTAGGAGGAGTTATGTACGTTGTATACATACTTGTGTTCATTACAGTAATCCATGCTCTTGAAAGTTATTTTTTAAACCCGAAGTTCATGTCTGCGAAAACGAATTTACCAATCTTTTATACATTTATGATTCTCATCTTTTCAGAGCATTTTCTTGGAATATGGGGCCTTATTATCGGGATACCAATCTTCATCTTCTTATTAGATGTACTTAATGTAAATAATGAGGAAACGATTAAAAAATAGAAAATAAACAAAAAAAGCAATCCAAAATAAATTGGATTGCTTTTTTACTATACATATTAAAGAACTGGAGCCATTGTTTCTTTCAATACTTGAACAGAGTGATCGAATTTTAATTCTTCTTCTTCACTTAATTCTACTTCTAAAATTTCACGAACACCGCCGCGATTTAAAACAGCAGGGACACCGATATAAACATCTTTTTGACCGTATTGACCTTCTAAATATGCTGAAACAGTTAATACACTATTTTCGTCGTTTAAAATGGCCTTCGTAACACGTAGAAGTGACATACCGATACCATAGTAAGTTGCACCTTTTCGCTCAATAATATGGTAAGCTGCATCACGAACGTTTATGAAGATTTTGTCTAAATCTTCTTGCGTGTATGTGTTGTCTTTATCAAGAAGCGTTTGTAGTTTTTGAATACCGACTGATACGTGACTCCAAACAGGAAGTTCCGTATCACCATGTTCTCCGATAATATAAGCATGAATGTTATGTGGACCAATATTGAAGTACTCACCTAACATATAGCGGAAACGAGCAGAATCAAGAGTTGTACCAGAACCGATTACGCGTTCTTTTGGTAAACCAGATTCTTTCCAAGTTACGTAAGTTAAAATATCGACAGGGTTAGTTGCGATTAAGAAGATACCATCAAATCCACTATCCATAATACTGCGAACGATTTGTTTAAAAATTTTCGCGTTTTTCTCAACTAGATCTAAACGTGTTTCGCCTGGTTTTTGTGGTAATCCAGCTGTAATGACTACAAGATCTGCATCTTTACAATCTTCGTAGCTGCCTTTCCATACTCTAGTTGGAGCTGGTGCAAAAGGAACAGCATGACTTAAATCCATCGCTTCTCCTTCAGCTTTTGCCTCGTTTACATCAACTAAAACAAATTCTTCAGCTACAGCTTGGTTAATCATGCAGTAAGCGTAACTACATCCAACGGCTCCTGTTCCTACTAATACCACTCGGTTAATACCTTTTTTCATTTCAAAATTCCTCGCAATTTCATTGATTTTATTATGTAAGATAATACGTCTTACTTCTATAGAGTCATATCTAGTTTATTACATTTTATAAAAGATATTCAAGTATTAGAAAATGTATCCGTGCAATTCTTTGCATGAAACATAGGAAGTAAGTTAACCGAATATAATGCAATAAAATCCTTTATTGAAGGGGAAAAGGGCATGATGCAGCCATTAACGATGGAAAGAATGCTTCATATTATTCATGTGGGGCTCGTTAAAACGAAGAATCCAAAGCAGATTATTATTGCTGGTGCAGGAATTTCAGGATTAGTTGCAGCATCATTATTGAAAGAAGCTGGGCATAACATAACAATTTTAGAAGCGAATAACCGAATAGGCGGAAGAATATATACGATTCGTGAACCATTTAGCTCTGGTTTATATTTTAATGCAGGGCCGATGCGAATTCCTGAAACACACGAGTTAACTTTAGCTTACATTCGTAAATTTAAATTACCGTTAAATCTTTTTATAAATAAAACCGCTTCAGATATTATATATACGAATAATATTAAAACGAGATTGAGCGTATTTGAAAAAAATCCAAGTATACTTGGATACCCTATTTTAGAGAATGAAAAAGGAAAAACGGCAGAAGAGTTAATGTTAGTAGTATTAGAACCCATACTAAATTTTATAAAAAAAGACCCTAATAAAAACTGGCTTATCGTTGAAAAAAAGTATAACACGTATTCGCTTGGTTCCTTTTTAATGGAGTATTATTCAGATGGAGCAATTGATATGATCGGTGTACTTCTTGATATGGAAGCATATATGGGAATGTCTTTAATTGAAGTATTACGTGAAATGATTTTTTTTACTTCAACGACAAAATATTATGAGATAATGGGCGGAATGGATGCATTACCAAATGCATTTTTACCGAAGTTAAAAGATAATATTTTTATGTCCTATAAAGTAGAGAAAATTATACAGGAAGATAATAAAGTAGCAATGCAAGTATTACATGAACAAACGTTACATTCATTTATGGTAACAGGCGACATTGCTATTGTCACAATTCCATTTTCAGCGTTACGATTTGTAGAAGTTCAGCCATATCATTTATTCTCTTATTTTAAAAGACGAGCAATTCGTGAGTTGAATTATATTGCTGCAACTAAAATTGCGATAGAGTTTAAAAGTAGATTTTGGGAGAAAGCGGGACAGTGTGGAGGTAAATCTATTACAGATTTACCTATCCGATTTACATATTATCCGAGTTATGGCATTCATACACCAGGGGCAGCCATCGTTTTAGCAAGTTATACGTGGGCAGATGAGGCATTAACATGGGATAGTCTCTCGCACAGAGATCGTATTCGTTACGCATTAAAAAATTTAGCGGAAATATACGGTGACATCGTCTATAGTGAGTTTGTTACTGGAACATCTTTTAGCTGGAGTAAAAATCCGTATTCTTGCGGCGCATTTACAGCTTTCGAACCAGGTCAAGAGCTCGAGTTATTTCCGTATATTACGCCGCCAGCTGGCAAAGTGCACTTTGCAGGAGAGCATACGACATTAACGCATGGATGGATGCAAGGAGCAATAGAGTCTGGAATTCGAGTTGCTTATGAAGTAAACGAACAGTGAAGATATATTTACAAATCACTATTCTTTTAATAGAATAATTAATATAAATCGTAATTATTACGCTTTGAATACGTTTGAAGTATAGAAATGGATGGTCGATCAAATGAATAAAGTAGAAATTCATATATTAGGTGGCTTTTTAGGTAGTGGAAAATCAACATTATTACAAAATTTATTGTTAGCGGAGAAAAAGAAGAATAGAAAAGTTGCTGTATTAATGAATGAAATTGGTGAATACTCGGTAGATACCGATATTATTGGAAAAGAGAATGTTTTAAGAGAACTTCTGAAAGGATGTATTTGTTGTACGCTAAAAGAAGAGCTTGAAATACAGCTGCATTCGTTATATCAGCAAGAAAGACCAGATGTCATTTATATTGAAACGACAGGTGTTGCACATCCAATTGAAGTGTTAGATGCATGTGTATCACCAATTTTAGCACCTTTCTTAGAAGTGAAATCAATTGTAGTCGTACTAGATGCAGTAAGGTGGTTAAATCGAAGTGTATTAAGTGCAAATGTTCAGCAATTATTGCATGAGCAACTGAAGTTTGGTAGCCACATTTTAATTAATAAATCAGATTTACTAACAGATGAGGATAAGAACAAAGTAATAGAAGAAGTGAAAGTGATAAATAATCATGCGAAATTGTTTGAAACAAAATATTGTAATATATCTTTAGAAGACATAGAAGAAGCTGAATTTACGAATGACGCGGAACGTGAGACACTACATGTAAAACAGCATTTACATATACAAACGATGACGTATCAATTTACAAAATCGATTGATCAAGACAATTTATATGAATGGCTTTCAAATTTACCAGACAGTATTTATCGTGTAAAAGGATTTGTGAAATTCCACGGAGATAAATACCCGCACCTATTCCAATATTCATTTGGGGTACCAACTTTACTGGAACAAGACTTCGGTTTCCCGACGAACTTGGTAGTAATAGGGGAAGGGCTAGATAAGAAACAACTGGCTGAAGGGTTAGAGAAAGTGGAACTTAATTCTAACTAACATTAAAGGGAGCTGCCCCATAAGTTGGTGAAAACGACTTATGAGGCAGTCTTTTTATTTTTTATGAATAAGCAAATAGATACTTGTATTCATTTTAAATAGTCACTCTATTAGTGTTTTCGTTTTCCAAGAGAAACACTTAGACTAGTACTAGAATCTCTTCTAAATTCAATTTTGCGACCATCTAATTCTATTGTTCGAGAGCTTGCAGTAGGGTTTTTAATTAAACTATATAGATGATCTGCTTTAGTTGGTAGTAGTGTATTTAGGATTTTTTTCACCGGCTCGTTTAATACAGGGTCATCACTATGAATAGACATTCTATATGCGCTGTCATCTTTAGGTGAAAAATTAAAATACATAATTCCATCATATGTTTTACCAGTTTTAGTGAATACATAGTTATAATCGGTTTTTAAAAATCCAGAATCAATCAGTATATTCTCAATTTCTTTATACGTATCCTCATCTTTTGCAGGGATAGGATCAGGAACAAAGTTAGTTTTTACAAAAATTGCATTATACATAAACGTTGCAAATTGTTCTCTTGTTACATTCATTTCTCCGCCATATTGATAGTTTCCAATTCCTTTTGTAATGCCATTACTATACAATGAACGAACAGAGTCTGTTGCCCAAAAATTATTTGGAACATCATAGAAAAGGTCGCTTGTTTTTACTGGTAAATGAAAAGCTTTTTGTAAGATAACAGCCATTTCGTATCGATTTAATGTATCATCGGGTCTAAACTTGTCAGTGTTACTGTCCCCTGTCATAAGTCCTTTTTGAGCAACTGCTTTAATACTGTTTTCAAACATATGTCCATGAATATCAGAGAAATGTTTAATTGTAGATCCAGTATTTTCTAGTTTTAAGTATCTTTAAATAATCGCAGCCACTTGCCCACGAGTTACATTGTCCCCAAATCCAAATTTTCCGTTGCCATAACCACTAATGACCTTTTTTTCAGTTAAGTAGTTAATCGAATCTTTAGACCAGTGCTCCATTGGTACATCGATGAAATGTTCAGCTTGCGCATGAGCATTCGTTGCGCCGAATAATGTGGCGGTAATTAAGCCTGTTGCAAGTACATGTTTAAAATTCATTATGATTCCTCCTAGGTATATAAAACAATATTCTCTCGCTCATATCCGATACTTATAAGTGGTAATCAATTATATATTAGGATATTCCGTTTTTTGTAAAATATAGATTGATTTTTATAATATTGCTTAAATATATATGGTGTTATAAGAGGCCGGAAAGTGTAAAAAAGTCAACTGACGTGGGTGTTTATTCATTCTGATTAAGGATGTATTATAAAATTCTCACTAATTAATAGCTGGTCAAAAGAAACCAACCTTTATTGAGATATAGAAAGACACTTGCAGATTTTGTCTAACGATAATAATTGTAAAATTCAGAATTTTATTTATAATCAAATCTAAGAGGTGATTCAGGTGTCAGAAAAAATAATAATGGATGTGAAAAACCTAACAACAAAAGGATTAGAAACGAGAGAGAAATTATTGTGTGCTGCAGAAGAGGTGTTTGGTAGTAAAGGATATTACGAGGCTTCTATCGTGAATATTACACAAGAAGCAAAGGTAGCGCACGGAACTTTCTATAATTACTTTCCATCTAAAAAAGATATATTTGATGAATTGATTCGCAGGTTGAACCGTGAGTTACGCTTAATTATTAAAGAAGAAATGAAGGGAATATCAAGTTATGAAGAGGCACAAAGAAGAGGTTTTCAGGCTTTTTTTCGGTGGGTGAAAGATCGACCTAATCTATATAACATTGTACAACAGGCAGTAGTTGTTGATGATAACTTATATAGATGGTATTATGCAAAGCTCGCAAATGGATTTTTAAAAAGTTTATCGGCTGGTATGGAAGCGGGAGAGTTTAAACAACTTGATAAAGAAACAATTGCGTATTGTCTTATGTCAATTGGACAATTTCTAGGAATGCGATGGGGTTATTGGGAAGAGAAAGATGTTCCGGAAGATGTATTTGAAGCAGCGATGTCATTAATATTTGAAGGATTGAGAAAGAGATAAGGGAGTGGGGAAAATATGCAAGGCATTGCTTATTGGATTGAAAAACGGTCCTATTTACATCCAGATCGCATTGCCATTATTACAGAAGAGGAGGAAATGACATATAAACAGTTACATGAGTATGTAAGTAAAGTAGCTGCCTATTTAATTTACGACTTAAATGTGCAAAAAGGAGAAAGGATAGCTATTTTATCACAAAATAGCTTGGAATATATTGTACTTTTGTTTGCTATAGCAAAGGTAGAATGTATTGCTGTTCCATTGAATATACGGTTAACAGAAAATGAACTTATATTTCAGTTAAAAGACAGTGGAACTACAGTTTTATTTGTAGAGGAAACATTTGAAAATATGGCACTGTCAATGCATAAGGTATCGTACGTCCAAAGAGTTATTTCGATTAAAAGTTTAAAAGAAATAGAAGATAGAAAAAGTGACAACTTTGAAGAGATAAATGAAAGCGCCTCCTTTATTATATGTTATACATCAGGTACAACAGGAAAACCGAAAGGAGCCGTACTTACACAAGAAAATATGTTTTGGAATGCGCTTAACAATACATTTGCAATTGACTTAACTATGCACGACCGCTCTATTGTATTATTACCTTTATTTCATATTGGTGGGATTGGTTTATTCGCATTTCCAACTTTATTTGCAGGTGGCGTAATTATTATTCCAAGAAAATTCGAACCTACCACAGCTCTTTCCATGATAGAAAAACATAAAGTGACTGTAGTGATGGGAGTACCTACAATTCATCAAGCATTAATTAATTGCGCAAAGTTTGAAACTACAAATTTACAATCAGTCCGCTGGTTTTATAACGGTGGTGCTCCATGTCCAGAAGAGTTGATGAGAAAATTTATAGATAGAGGATTTTTATTTGGGCAAGGCTTCGGCATGACTGAAACATCACCAACCGTATTTATGCTTTCAGAAGAAGACGCAAGACGTAAAGTAGGTTCAATTGGGAAACCTGTTCTGTTTTGTGATTATGTACTTATTGATGAAAAGAAAAATAAGGTTGAAATCGGTGAAGTTGGAGAGTTACTTATAAGAGGACCGAATGTAATGAAAGAGTATTGGAATCGACCAGATGCAACAAAAGAAACGATTCAAGATGGTTGGTTATATACGGGAGATTTAGCTAAAGTTGATGAAGATGGTTTTGTATACATTGTCGGTAGAAAAAAAGAAATGATAATTTCCGGTGGTGAAAATATTTATCCACTTGAAGTAGAGCAGGTCATTAATAAGATTTCGGAGGTATATGAGGTAGCGGTCGTTGGTAGGCAACATGTAAAGTGGGGAGAGATTCCAATCGCCTTTATTGTGAAAAAGAGTAGCAGTGAATTAACTGAAAAGGAAGTCATTGAACATTGTTGTTTATTTCTAGCAAAATATAAAATTCCAAAAGAAATTGTATTTCTAGAGGAATTGCCTAAAAATGCAACTGGTAAAATTCAAAAAGTACAGTTAGCAAATCAATTGAAAAGCAGGTGAAGAGATGACGATGTATAGCACTGGTCAACAGGCATCATGTAGTAAAACAATAACAGAAACAGATTTTGTATTATTTGCAGGTTTGAGTGGGGATTTTAATCCAATTCATATTGATCATGAGTATGCGAAACAAACTAGATTTAATCAAAGAATAGCACATGGTTTATTAACTTCTAGTCTATTATCACAATTGCTTGGGATTCATTTACCTGGAAAAGGATCCGTTTATATGGAACAAACTATTAAATTTACAGCACCAGTTTTTATAGGCGATACAATTACAGCTACGGCTACAGTGCAAGAATTTATGATAGAAAAGAGAGTTTTGAAATTGTTAACTGAATGTCATAATCAAAAAGGAGATTTAGTATTGACAGGTGTAGCGACAATGATGGTGCCAAAAGAAGGAGGGGTAGTCTAATGAATATTGGGGTTGAAACGACGGGTGTTTTCTTCCCAAAAGACGTAGAGACGGCTGCAGATCTATCTAAGAAAACAGGCATCCCTGAGAATATTATTATAGAAAAGTTTGGATTATATGAAAAACATGTCGCAGATGAAACGATGCATGCATCAGATTTAGCTATTGCTGCTGCAAAGCCAATATTATTACAAGTAGATCCTCAATCTATTGATGTAGTCATTTATTTTGGCAGTCCACATAAAGATTACCACGTATGGTCAAGTGCCCCAAAAATTCAGCATGAACTTGGATTGAAAAATGCTTATGCTTTTGAAATTATGAATGTTAGTTCTTGCTTTCCTATTGCTCTCAAAGTTGCAAAAGATATGCTTTACTCCGATAACTCAATTGAAAATATATTATTAGTAGGTGGATGTAAAGAATCTCAAATTGTAGATTATGATAATCCACGCTCACGTTTTATGTTTAATTTCGCTGATGGTGGAAGCGCAGCTTTAGTGAAAAAAGATGCTAGCAATGGTGAAATATTAGAAAGTGCGATTATAACAGATGGTTCATTTCATGAAGATGTACGTATTCCAGCAGGTGGATCAAAGCAGGTTGCGAGCTATGATACAGTTGAGAATCGGCAACATTATATTGATGTAATAGATCCTAATAGTATGAAAGAACGTCTAGATCGGGTTTCAATCCCTAATTTTGACAAGGTTATTAGGGAGGCGTTAAAAAAAAGTGGGTTAACTCCTAAAGATATTAAAGTATTGTTACCACTGCATACAAAACGTTCTATGTTAATAGAATTGATACAGGGACTAGGGCTAGAAGAAGAACAAGTTGTATATTTAGATCATTATGGACATATGTCAGCGCTTGATCCTTGCATTGGTCTTCACTTTGCAAATGAACAGGGAAAATTACAGCCTGGAGATATTGCAGTAGTAGTTAGTGCCGGGACTGGGTATACGTGGGCAGCGACTGTGATTAGATGGTAGTAAAGATGGATTTTATTAAAAAAATTATATGTTGTTTTTTCATTGTTATTGTGAGTCTATGGATGTTTGCTTCTGTAGGAAATGCCTCTGCTGTAAAATATGTGAAATCATGGGGGAGTGAGCTAGATCCTTCTAAGTTATTAAGGACACCGGTGGCGATGGCAAGGGATGCAAAAGGATTTTTGTATGTTGTTGATATGGGGAATAATAGGGTTTTGAAAATAGATAAGAATGGAGAAGTTGTTGATACGATAGGAACTTTAGGTGAAGGTCCGGGGCAGTTTAATATGCCATTTGGTATTGCTGTTGATAAAGAAGGTAATATTTTAGTTGCGGATACAGCGAATTATCGTATTCAAAAATTTAATGAGGAGTTTCAATTTATTAAAAGTTGGGGCACAAAAGGTAAAGGAAGTGAGCAGTTCTCGTTTCCTAGGGAAATTGCAGTAGATAGCGATAACAATTACTATATTACGGATGAATACAATCATCGTATTCAGAAATATAGCCCGAATGGGCAGTATATTCAAACAATAGGGAGTTATGGAAAGGCGAATGGAGAAATGGCTTTACCACAAGGTATCGCGATAAATAAACAAGACGAGGTTTATATTGCAGACACATATAACAATCGTATTCAAGTGTTTGATAAAAAAGGGGAGTTTAAGCGAGTAATCGGAACAGGAATTGCAGGTTTAGGCCCATATCAATTCTACCATCCAAGAGGAATAAATTTTGACTCAACATCTGGATCGCTATATGTAGCAGATACTTATAACAATCGGATAATGAAATTTACAAATAAAGATCAATTTTTATATACAATAGGTAATTTTTTCCAGTTTGTTTATCCAAATCAAGTTCTTCCGGATGGTAAAGGGAATATCTATATAACGGATACGGGAAATAATCGTGTACTTTTATATAATGAAGTAGGCCTAACAGCGGTAATGAAGAAAACTATAGGTAGTGAAAGGAATGGAAATACACAATATGCAGGACCTTATGACGTCGAAAGAGACACGAATGGAAATGTTTTTGTATCGGATTCCTTTAATCATCGGATTTTGAAATATGATACAACTGGGAAGGTTGTTGGGAAGTGGGGAAGTTTATTTGGTGCTGGTGGACCACTAGGATACGGAAGTCTTCCAGGACAGTTTTATGTTCCAAGACAAATTGCAACGGATCGTTACAATAACGTCTATGTATCTGACTCTGTAAATCATCGTATCCAAAAATTCACCAATTCAGGAATAGCGCTTGCTTCATATGGTTCATTTGGAGTATTACCAGGCTTTTTTCAATTTCCATCTGGAATAGCTATTGATAGTAAAGGAAACATATTTATAGCTGATTCAGAAAATCATCGTATTCAAAAATTTAATCCATTCTTTGTATATATGAAATCATGGGGGAAAAAAGGAACTGGAGAGGCAGAGTTTTTTCAACCTATGCAATTAGCAATTGATTCAAAAGATAATGTTTATGTTGTGGATCGGATTAATAATAGGGTTCAAAAATTTGATAATGAGGGTAATTTTCTTACAAAATGGGGTACCAATCATGGAGCTGGAAACTTAGATCCACTAGAAAATTGGAGAGAGGGTCCCGGGGATCTTTTTTTGCCAATAGGAATTGAAATCGATATAAATAATACGGTGTATGTCACAGATACTTCTAATAATCGCGTGAATATTTATAATGAAAATGGGGGTTTTTTAGAGTCTTTTGGAAGTTTTAGTGGTATATCAGGGCAGTTTTTCTCACCACAAGGAATAGATGTGGATAGCCAAGGGAATATCATTATTACAGATGGTTTACTCCAAAGAATTCAATTTTTTAAGAAAGCTAATTAATATTGGAGGCTCAAAATACTTGTTAGAGAGGATAGAAGTTTAATAGTTTCGGAATGCGGTATAGGTAGGAATAAAATATTTATATCAAATTGTAAAGGTGTTTCATGGAAATCGGAGAAGATACATGTATACTAACAACCTCGTTTATATGATTTAAAGAAAAAGTCATAATTACGGATGGGTAACTTTGGCGTGTTTGACTCTATCAGAAAGTAAAGTATGGGGAGGATCACAATGTCGATGAAAAAACGTAAATGGCTAAGAATGATGGCTACTGGTTGTGTTTTAAGTTCGTTATTCATAACGGCAGCTTGTTCAGGAAAGAAAACAAGTACAGAGGATGAAAAGACGATTAAGGTAGGGGTTCTTGCTTCATTAACAGGTCCATTAGAATCGTATGGAAAACAAACAGTGAACGGATTTGAATTAGGGTTAGACTATGCGACGGGGGGAACTGGGAAGGTGGAAGGGAAGAAGATTAAGTTTGTTGTAGAAGATACGGAAACGAAAGCAGATGTAGCAGTGAAGAAAGCTACGAAGTTATTAGAAGAAGAGGAAGTTGATTTTTTAGTCGGATCGTCTAGTTCAAGTGATACATTAGCGGTTTTACCATTAGCTGAAGAATATGAAAAAATAATGGTTGTAGAACCGGCAGTAGCTGATAGTATTACCGGGAAGAACTGGAATAAATATATTTTTAGAACGGGTAGAAATTCATCTCAAGATGCAGTCGCTGGTGCTGCAGCAATTGCTAAAAAAGATGTGAAAATAGCAACGTTAGCACAAGATAATGCTTACGGCCGTGAAGGAATTGCGGCATTTAAAGCTGGAGCGAAGAAATTAGGTGCGAATATTGTAAATGAGCAATATGCTGATACGAATTCGACTGACTTCACTGCTAATATTCAAAATATCATTAGTTCAAAACCAGATTATTTATTTATCGTTTGGGCAGGGGCAAATTCACCTTGGAAACAGTTGAAGGATATGAATGTGGAAGCGCAAGGTATTAAAATTTCTACAGGTGCACCAGATATACCAGCATTAAAAACGATGGATGCGTTAGTAGGAATGCAAGGTTTTTCTGTTTATTATCATACACTCCCAAAAAATAAGGTGAATGATTGGTTAGTGGAAGAACATAAAAAGCGATTTAATGGTGAAGTGCCAGATTTATTTACAGCGGGTGGAATGTCAGCGGCAATTTCTATTGTAGAAGCTTTAAAGAAATCAAAAGGGGACACAGATGTAGATACATTGATTAAGAAAATGGAAGGAATGGAATTTGATACGCCGAAAGGAAAGATGAAATTTAGAGAGAAGGATCATCAAGCGATGCAGACGCTTTATTCTATCACATTGAAAAAACAAGATGGTGTTGATTATCCTGTGCCAGTATTAGAGCGAGAATTAACGATGAAAGAGACAGAACCACCAGTTCAAAATAAATAGACTGAATTTTCTGTTGTTTTTGTATAAAGAGGGGGGACACCCTCTTTATACGTATTTCTTTCAAACTTAAAGCTTTAAAGGGAGGGATTTCGTGACACATTTGCTAGAAACGAAAAATCTTAGCGTATCTTTTGGGGAACATCATGTTATTAAAGATGTGAATGTAACAGTACAAAAAGGAAAGCTCATTTCCATTATTGGACCAAATGGTGCAGGAAAGACAACGTTATTTAATTTACTAAGTGGGCAAATTTCCCCAACGAAGGGTGAAGTATATTTTAAAGGACAAGAGATTACAAAGTTATCAATTTCAGATCGAACTCGATTAGGAATTGGTCGTTCTTTTCAACTTACAAATATATTTCCAGAGTTAACGGTACTTGAAAATGTTCGTTTAAGTGTTCAATCATTCGTGCAAGATTACTATAGTTTTTTTCCGAGTTCGGCAAAATTTAAGCAACAAGTTGGAGAGGCGAGACGTTTCTTAAAAACAGTATTACTTCAGGAGAAAGAACATGTATTAGCGAAAGATTTAGCGCATGGAGAAAAGCGAAAATTAGAGCTTGCGATGTTATTAGCTTTAAAAACGGATGTGTTACTACTTGATGAGCCGACGGCAGGTATATCAGTTGAGGAGGTACCAGCTATTTTACAAGTGATTGAAAATATTAAGAAACATCCAGAGAGTACAATTGTACTTATTGAACACAAAATGGATATGGTACTAGGTTTGTCAGATCATCTTATCGTTTTATTTCATGGAGAGCTATTGGCT
This sequence comes from Bacillus sp. F9_6S_D1_P_5, assembly GCF_054823925.1. Lineage (NCBI taxonomy): Bacteria > Bacillati > Bacillota > Bacilli > Caryophanales > Bacillaceae > Bacillus > Bacillus sp. F9_6S_D1_P_5. The sequence continues at coordinate 167,005 of NZ_JBTREW010000007.1, forward strand.
GAAGGTTTACCCGAAGAAATTATGAAAGATGAGCGTGTACAAAGTGCTTATTTAGGGGGATTATATAGTGGCACTATTACAAGTGAATAATATAGAGACGTATTTAGATCAGTTTCATATTTTACAAGGGGTATCTCTTGCTGTTGAAAAAGGAACGATTACTGTACTGTTTGGCAGAAATGGGGCAGGGAAGACGACGACGTTACGTTCGGTTATGGGATTTCATCATATCGCACATGGTGAAATTTATTATGATCGTACACAAGTAAATGGATTATCTACACATTTAATTTCAAGGAAAGGAATAGGGTATGTACCAGAAAATCAAGGTATCTTTCACGACCTGACAGTAGAAGAAACATTCGCTCTTGCTAGAGGTAAGGGTGAAGAAGCGGAAGAAAAAATAGAATGGATGCTGGAACTATTTCCAGATTTAAAGCAATTTTGGCACAAAAAAAGCGGACTCCTAAGTGGAGGACAAAAGCAAATGTTAGCAATTTCAAGAGCATTTATTAATAGTGATGGTTTACTACTTATTGATGAGCCGAGTAAAGGGTTGTCTCCTATTATGATAGAAAAGTTAATGATAGCCATTTTGAAAATGAAGGAGAAAACAACAGTTTTACTCGTTGAACAAAATTTTATGATGGCTAGTCAAATTGGTGATTACTTTTATATTATGGATAATGGAAAAATTGTTCATAACGGTTTTATGCACGAATTAAAAGAGGATAAGGAAATGTGTCAAAAATATTTAGGGATCTCTTAACATGAATCCGGGGTGAGAAGGATGGATGTGTTAATCAATTTATTTGTAAATGGAATTTCAACAGGGATGCTCATTTTTTTATTAGCGTCAGGTCTTTCGCTTATTTTCGGTTTAATGAGTGTTCTAAACTTTGCACATGGTGGATTATTTGCGTGGGGAGCGTTTACAGGTGTTTGGCTATTTAATATGACAGGTAGTTATGTATTAGCGCTAATTGGGGCAATAGCTATGGGAATGTTCCTTGGATTCATTTTAGAAAGATTCCTTATTAGACCTGTATATGGAAATCATGTTCGCCAGCTTCTTGTGACGCTTGGAGGAATGCTTGTACTTAGTGAATGTATTAAAGTATTTTGGGGACCTAATCCAATTGGTGCAAAATTACCATTATGGCTACAGGGAAGTTTTACGTTCGGAGGAGTTATCTTAATTAAATATCGTTTATTCGTTATTTTAATTGGGATCATCATTTATATTGCCTTACTATTACTGCTCAAAAAAACAAAGATAGGTCTTATGATACGTGCTGGTGTAATGGATAAAGAGATGGTTCAAGCGCTCGGTATTAACGTAAAAGCGATATTTTCTTTCGTCTTTTTATTAGGAGCAGGGATGGCAGCGTTGGGAGGATTCTTATTAGCACCATATTCAGGCGTTATTTTCGCTGAGATGGGTATGCAGTATGCGATTTTAGCTTTCATAGTAGTAATCATTGGAGGGCTAGGAAGCGTACAAGGTTCGGCAATCGCTTCTTTAATTGTCGGATTAGCTGGTGCTTTTACAGCGTATTTTATACCAGATTTATCACTTGCAATCAATATGTTAATGTTACTATTTTTCTTAATCGTGAAGCCAAATGGACTTGTTAGTGAAAAGGGGTGAAATGGTGAACAGCACATCAAATCGAATTAAAGTATACTTCGGAGTATTTATGCTCATTTGTTTAAGTGTATTTCCATTCGTAAATGATTCAAGGAGCTTGTTAATTTTGTTCACTCAAATCTTCATCTTTGCTATTTTTGCAATGAGTTTTGATGTATTGCTTGGATATACAGGAATTGTATCGTTCGGTCATTGTATGTTCTTTGGAATAGGAGCATATGGCGTAGCCCTTTTATTTGATCGGCAAGGAGTATCTATAACGAACTTTTTTATAGGGCTAGTAGCTGCAATTATCATTTCAGCAATTGTTAGTTATATAATTGGTTTGCTTTCTTTACGGCTGAAAAGTCATTTTTATGCAATGTTAACACTTGCTATTTCACAGTTGTTTTTCGTACTTGCTGAAAAATGGCGTGGGCTTACTCACGGAGGGGATGGTTTTACATTTGGTGTACCAGATTTATTCCGTGATCGTTTTACTTTTTATTATGTAACACTTATATGTTTAATTGTTATTTTTATTCTGTTACGTCTTTTTACTAAATCTTCTATCGGAAAAGTATTAAAGGCAATTTCACAAAATGAACAACGTGTTGAAGCATTAGGATATAAAGTTCTTCATTATAAAATTATTGCTAGTATTGTGGCAGGAGTAGTAGCTGCGATTAGTGGTGGTTTATTTGTTATCACACTACGCTTTGTAAATACGACTGTATTTTCAATTGAAATGACATTAAATGCATTATTGATGACGATGATTGGAGGCGTTGGAACGTTAATTGGAGCGATTGCTGGAGCTGGAATTATTGAATCACTGAAATATTATTTATCAGAACTAGCTACAGCGTATCCGATTTTTGAACGATGGACGATTATTCTTGGTTTATTGTACATTATCGTATTGCTAGTTTTCCCGAAAGGATTAGTTGGGACGGTAAAGAGTTTGAAGAATGTGAAACGGAATAAGAAGGAGAAAAGTGCAGAAGTGGAGCAAAATGTGTGAAAAATCAATTGTATAGAATATGAAAACCCCTCTTTTAGATTCGTAAAGGAGGGATTTTTATTGGTGTATGTAATTAGTTAGTTTAAAGATATTATCCTAATCAAATAATTCATTAGGTATTTGTTTTAAAGAGTTTTGATTTGTAAAAAAATGAACAGCTAATTCCTCAATTGGAACATCTTCAATGGGCACTAAGTTATCATTTTTAATCGGTAAAAAGGCTATCCCTTTACCGTCCTGAATAAACTCTTCCATAAGCGAATAAGAATCTAATTGTTGAAGTTGAAGTTGAGATAAATTATTATCTTTTAGAAATTGTATCGTCTTATTTCTAAAAGGGCACTTTTTGTCATTGCTAACGAAGAAGAGTTCCTTTGAATAGTCAATGATAAGCGTTCCTTTCGCTTGTAATAAGCCTACGGAAATGGAAGTAGTAAATACTTTTTTAAAAGCTGCTTCGGGATCATCCTCGTAAGTAATGACCATATCAACTTTTTGTTGTTGCAGTAATTTATGCAAATGACTACTATTTTCTACATATATTTGATAATTCCTGAAATTTTCTTTAATACGCTTACTTACATAATTGGTCAAAATAGATTGTGACGTCGCTATTATATAAGAAGAACCACTCGTTTTAATTTTATCTTTCGCTTCTTCTACTAAAGTTAATATTTGATTCGTATAGTCTAATAAAATGTCACCAGAAGGTAATAAGGAAACGCCTTTATTATCTCTATGTAGTAAAGGAGTTTCTAATTCTTGTTCTAATTTTTTGATTCGTTCAGTTACGTTTGGCTGAACATATCCTAACTCTTTAGCAGCTTTACTAATAGAACCTTCACTAGCTACAGTTTTGAATATAATAAGATCATTTATTTCCATGTATCACAGCCCCTTATACGGTATCATTATAAATGATATCAAACATAATTTATACCTATTTTACGTTAGTTAATTATCGGTTTATCATTTTGTATATAAGATAGAAAGTGAGTGATAAACATGATTGGAATGCAATATAAGGTCATTTTGCCAAAGGATTATGATATGGAGATCATTAAAAAAAGGGTAAAGGATAATGGACATAAAACGGATGGTTTTCAAGAACTAAATTTTAAAGCGTATTTAATTAATGAGGCAGGTAAGGATGGGAATTTCTATAACTGTTATGCACCTTTATATGTTTGGAATGGCCATGAAGGAATGAACAAATTTATCTTTGAAGGGTATTACGATAATATTTTACAATCTTTTGGATGGCAACAAATAAATATAGGTGTTCCATTAGTTGTTAATTTAAGCGATGATTTTAAAAAAAGTAGATATGCTGTTGAGTATACAGGGAGTATTTCTCAAAGTAATTCACTGAGAGGGACTCAATTAAACACTTTGAATGAGAATGTACAAAACATAGAAAAGAGTTTAGGAAATGTAATTATTTATAATCCAGATAAATGGGGATATAGCCAATTCAGATTTTATAATGATAAGCCTGATATGGTAACGAATAAAGATGTTACAGTATATGAGATTTTGCACATTTCACGATGAAAATTTGTTAAATGTTAAATTAAGAAAAGGAATGAAAATGTATGCCTTTTGTGAACGTTTATTATCATGAAAATAAATTAAATAAAGAAGAGATCAAAAAGATAGGTGAATGTATTCATCTTTCATTAATTGAAAATTTTAACATCCCTGAAAATGATTATTTTCAACTGTTTTTATCTTACTCGCAAAATCACTTTTTATATAATCCATATTATTTGTTGGAAGGAGGAGAAAAGAGAACAAAGAATATGATTTATGTTTCTATTACATGTGGACCGGGAAGAACGATAAAACAGAAAAGTGATCTGTATCAGTCGATATCCTCGAATGTTTCTGAATGTTCTAGTATAAAAAGTGCAGATATTTTTATTACGCTAAATGAGACATCTGCAGAAAATTGGTCATTTGGTCAAGGAATGGCACAATTGGTAAAAGTGAAGGGGGAGTGAAATGATGAATGAATCCATTGAATATTGTATTCAAGAGAAAATGAGAGAAAAGGCACCTGCATTTTCTCATTATAGTGAAGAGATATTGTTCGAGGAAGTGTGGCGGGATGCCACTTTAACATTAAGAGAAAGAAGTTTATGTACAGTGGCGGCATTAATTAGTCTTAATCAGACAGAACAATTACCATTTCATTTGCGACTGGCCAAACAAAATGGAATTAAAGAAAATGAATTGATTGCATTAATAACACATATGGCTTTTTATGTTGGTTGGCCCAAAGCAGCGGGAGCTTTAAATATAGCAATGAATGAAATGGAAAGTTAAGAATAATGATAAGAAAGAATTCATTTAAACATGAATTCTTTCTTATCGTTATTTTTTAATGAGATATTTTTCACTTTTTCTCTTGCTTTTTTATCACTTGCGTAGTAAAGTGATAGTAAGATTCACGATAGGAAGTGATCAAACATGCGTGATAATACGATAGGATCATTAATATGGTTACGTTTAATACGATTTACGAACCAAAGTAATCAGATGTCAAATGAGTTTTTAAAACGTTTTGATTTAACGACAGCTCAATTTGATGTGCTTTTGCAAATACGTACGTATCAACCACTCACACAAATGGAGTTAGCTGAAAAGGTAACAGTTACACAAGGCGGTATTTCTCGAATGTTAACTCGCCTTGAAAAAGAAGGATATATAGTACGAAAACAAGATTGGAAAACGAAAACAATTAGTCTTACAGAGCAAGGGGAAGCAGCTTTAGAGAGAGCACTGCCAGAGCAGCTTGCATTTCAATCTTCGTTTTTTGATGATGTATTAAATGAAGAAGAGCAGAAAATATTATACGAGCTAATGACGAAAGTGCATAAGCACAGTGAAAAAAAAGAATTACCGCAAGAGTAATTTTTTTTACATTATCAATTGACTAATCAAGTGAAGGTTGATTGAAGAAAATTAATATGACTTAATTAAAGGAGAGAACAACTATGGAAAAATACCGTATGGATACAAGTAAAGGAATGGAGTTTGGATTATATTCGATCGGGGACCATGTATTAAATCCGCATAATGGAGAGAAAATTAGTGCTGAACAAAGAATTCATGAATTAATTGAAACAGCTAAGTTAGCAGATGAAGCTGGACTTGATGTATTTGCTGTCGGTGAAAGTCATCAAACGCATTTTACAACGCAAGCTCATACAGTTATTTTAGGGGCTATTGCACAAGCTACGAAAAATATAAAAATTGCAAGTTCAGCAACGATAATAAGTACATCTGATCCGGTACGAGTATATGAGGATTTTGCTACAATTGACTTGATTTCTAATGGACGTGCAGAAATCGTGGCTGGTCGTGGATCTCGTATTGGGGGATATAGTTTACTTGGTTATGACGTGAATGATTATGAAGAATTATTTGAAGAGAAGATGGAACTTTTATTGAAAATTAATAATGAGGAACATGTAACTTGGAATGGACAGTTCAGAGCACCGCTTGCACACGCATCGGTTATTCCAAGAGCGAAAAATAATAATTTACCAATTTGGCGTGCAGTCGGTGGCCCACCAGCTAGTGCGATTAAAGCAGGACGTGCGGGCGTACCAATGATGATAACAACACTAGGTGGTCCAGCTATTAACTTTAAAGGATCAGTAGATGCTTACCGTGAGGCTGCAGAGCAAAGTGGATTTAATCCAGCAAGTTTACCAGTTGCAACGACGAGTTTATTTTATACAGCAAAAAATTCACAAGATGCATTTAATGAATACTATCCTCATATTAATGCTGGTATGCTTACACTGCGCGGTGGTGGGTATCCGAAACAACAATTTACAAATGCAGTAGATTATCGTGATGCATTAATGGTTGGTAGTCCGCAACAAATTATTGAAAAAATGCTTTACCAATATGAATTGTTTGGACAACAACGTTTTATGGCACAAATTGATTTTGGTGGTGTACCACTTAATAAAATTGAGAAAAATATCGAACTAATTGCTACTGAGATTTTACCGGCTATTAGAAAACATACAGCAAAATAATTTAAAAAATACCGAGAGTGTAATCGATTCTCGGTATTTTTTATGTATGAATTTAGTTCGAAAAAATGACAATAAAATGAATTTTTAGTCTAGAAAGAGGGAGGGTATTTTCTATTTTTGAATAACATTATTTCGTGTTTGAATTTTAGAAATATATTTTTCTCTTGACAAAAAACTCACTGATTTCTTTGTTGGTTTAGAGGACATTTTTTCGCATGAAAGTCAAGTGTATGAAGAGAAAAATGATTATTTTATTGATATGGAAGTAAGTCTTATATTTAAAAAATACATTTTATTAATGAGAAAAATCTAATTCAAGAAAATGACAAAAGACATATTTCAGACAAAATGATGTCAATAATACGTCAAAAATCAGCTGAATTTACTATGCAGGTATATTATACAATTCGATTAACGAATAAAACACTACTGAAATAGTGAAAAGGTAAATTTTATGAGAAAGTTCTTTTGTAATTATCTTGAAAACTGAAAATTTATATTTTCTAAAAGTACATAAACAAATTTATCTTTCTATATTTCTAAGAATTGAGTTGTTTTATTCATACAACTCAATTGAAATTACGATATAAAAAATTATGAAGGAAGTGATTGTAGTATGGAAACGCTCGAATTGGCACGAATACAATTCGCATCAACAACGATTTTCCATTACTTTTTTGTTCCGCTGTCTATTGGTTTAGCTTTTATCATTGCGTTAATGCAAACGTTATATGTAGTAAAGGGACAAGAAATTTATAAGAAGATGACGAAGTTTTGGACACAAATATTCCTTGTTAACTTTGCGGTAGGTGTAGTAACTGGTATTTTACAAGAATTCCAGTTTGGTATGAACTGGTCAACATATTCACGCTTCGTAGGTGATGTGTTTGGTCCATCACTTGCGATTGAAGGTTTATTAGCATTTTTCATTGAGTCTACATTCTTAGGTTTATGGGTATTCGGTGAGGATAAATTACCGAAGCGTATTCACCTTTTATGTATTTGGCTCCTTTCAATTGGAACAATGTTATCAGCATTTTGGATTTTAACTGCAAGTGCATTTATGCAATCGCCAGTAGGATATGAAATGGCAGCAGATGGACGTGCACAAATGAATGATTTCTTAGCGATCATTCAAAACCCACAATTATGGGTACAATTCCCGCATACAATTACAGCGGCGATTGCAACAGGTGCATTCTTTATTGCAGGTGTGAGTGCATGGAAAATAACGAAAGCTCAAGAAACTGAAGTGTTTAAAAAATCGTTCCGCATTTCTATCATTGTTGGAACAATTACAACTGCGCTAGTATTATTCTTCGGTCATGCGCAAGCACAACAATTAATTAAGACACATCCAATGAAAATGGCAGCAGCTGAAGCGTTATGGAATACGAGTGAAGATCCAGCGCCATTTACAGTATTTGCAAAAATTGATGCAGAGAAGCAAGAAAACTCGTTTGAAATTCAAATCCCTTATATGCTAAGTCTATTATCATTTGATAAATTTAGCGGTCAAGTAGAAGGGATGAATCAAATTCAAAAGCAATATGAAGAAAAATATGGGCCTGGAGACTATATTCCACCAGTACACACTATGTTCTGGAGTTTTAGAGCGATGGTAATGAGTGGAACATTTATGCTTCTTCTAGGAGCGTACGGATGGTTCTTATCAAGAAAAGATCGATTAGCTGAAAAAACTTGGTATTTAAAATTAATGGTGTATGCAATTGCACTACCGTTTATCGGTAATACAGTAGGATGGATTATGACTGAAATGGGACGTCAGCCTTGGGTAGTTTTCGGTGTTATGAAAACGGAAGATGCTGTATCTCCAAATGTTACGTTCGGAGAAGTATTATTCTCTTTAGTTTCGTTCACATCACTATATTTAATTATAGGTGGAATTACTATTTACTTATTCGTTCGTACTATTAAAGGACATGAGAATAAGAAAGCGAAACAGGATTCTCAAAGCCATGATCCATTTGATAAGGAGGATGAGTATGTTATCTCTTAATGAGTTGTGGTTTATCATTATTGCAGTTTTATTCGTAGGCTTCTTTGTACTTGAAGGTTTCGATTTTGGTGTAGGTATAGTCTCAAGGTTTTTAGGGGAAAACGATTTAGAGAAAAGAATTTACTTAAATACAATTGGTCCATTTTGGCACGCCAATGAAGTATGGCTTGTTTGTGCAGGTGGAGCTATGTTCGCAGCATTCCCGCACTGGTATGCAACTTTATTTAGCGGATTTTACATTCCGTTTGTATTTATGCTTCTCGCTTTAATTATTAGAGGCGTTTCCTTTAAATTCCGTGCGAAAATAGATAATCATAAATGGAAAGGTTTTTGGGATTGGGGTATGTTTTTAGGAAGTTTACTACCGCCTATCCTTTGGGGAGTTGCCATTGCTAACTTTATGGTAGGTATTCCAATTGATGAGACGAAAAATGCTGTAGGTGGATTCTTACAATTACTACATCCATTTGCATTACTTGGAGGAGTTATGTTCCTTCTGCTATGTATTGTTCACGGATTGCAATTCCTTACTATACGTACAACTGGTAAGTTAAGAGAACGTGCACGTATTGCTGCGTTGAAAATTGCACCGCTTGCAATTATAGCACTTCTAATTTTTGCCGGTGTAGGGTTATGGAAAACAGATATATTCACTGGTCATGGTACAGAGTGGATTATGGTTCCGATCGGAGCTTTTGTAGCATTATGTGCGTCAACATTATTAAATAAAAGAAGAAGAGATGGTTGGGCTTTCGTTATGACGAGTTTAACAATCGTTTTACTAAGTGCGAGTGTGTTTGCCGGCATGTTCCCACGTGTCTTAATTAGCTCGTTAGGGTCAATATACGATTTAACAATTTATAATGCAGCATCGGGAGATTATGCACTAAAACTGATGACGTATTTTTCAATTGCTATATTGCCATTTGTTTTGGGAAGTCAAATATGGAGTTTCTATGTGTTTAGACAACCTGTTAAGTCAGATAAAGATTTGGAGTACTAATGAAAAGAAAAAGAGGACTTCCGTCGTATCCTGGTAGCCGAGTTTTATATGTAGTGTTAACAATCATTAGCATTTTAGAAGCTTTTAGTATTATTGCGCAAACAGTGTTTTTAGCACGGGCTATTACGTTTTTATTTCAAGGAGAAACAGTGCAATCTGTGTTAAATGAAACGGTTTATTTTGGAATCGCGTTTGCATTACGTCACATGCTAGTTCGAGTATCGCAAATATTAGTGGAACGTTTCGCTGAAAAAACAGGATCGCTACTGCGAAAACAATTAATAGAGGCGTATTTCACATTAGGTCCACGGTATGTTCAAACTGCTGGAACAGGTCATCTGGTTACCTTATCGATAGAAGGTATTGAGAAATTTAAAACATATATTGAATTAACAATTCCTAAAATGATTAGAAGTAGTATCGTACTGGGACTAATTGTACTATATGTTTTTACGCTAGATATTGAGTCTGGAATCATTTTAGTTGTAACGATTCCTATCGTAATTATATTTATGATTCTACTCGGATTAGCAGCGCAGAAAATGGCGGATAGTCAGTATGAGACATATCGTGTACTTTCTAATCATTTTGTAGATACGTTAAAAGGGTTAGAAACATTAAAGTATTTAGGGAAAAGTAAACAGCATGAAGGAAAGATTGAAAAAGTAAGTAAAAGATATAGAAAAGCAACGATGCGTACTTTGCGAGTTGCTTTTCTTTCTTCTTTTGCATTAGATTTCTTTACGAGTTTATCAATCGCATTTGTGGCAGTCGGATTAGGGATACGTTTAATAGATGGGACAATTGTACTACTGCCAGCCCTTACAATTTTAATTTTAGCTCCGGAATATTTTCTGCCAATTAAACAAGTTGGTGCAAATTATCATGCTACGTTAGATGGACAACTTGCAATGGAGCAAATAGAAGAGATTTTACAGCAACAAAAAGAAATAGGAAAGAAAGAATCTAATGTAGATTTAATATGGAATTCAACTAGTAACTTGAAATTACAAGATATAAAAGTAAAGAGTGATCAATCTGAAAAAGCTATATTAGAGGGAATTGATTTTACTTGGAAAGGCACTGGTGCTATAGGTGTAATTGGTGAAAGTGGGGCAGGGAAATCAACGTTAATCGACGTATTAGCAGGATTTTTAACTCCTTCAGCTGGAAAGATGATCGTAAATGGTGTGGAAATTGACGGGGCTACTCGTGAAGAGTGGCAAAAGAATATTGCTTATATTCCGCAGCACCCTTATATTTTCCCGCTTTCATTAAAAGATAACATTTGTTTTTACGAAACAAATACAACGGATGAAGAAGTGGAAAGAGTTATTAATGAAGTTGGTCTTCGTTCACTTGTTACATCGCTTCCGAACGGGATGTACGAAAAAATTGGAGAAGGTGGACGTATGCTTAGTGGCGGGCAAGAACAACGTGTTGCTATGGCGCGTGCAATTTTAAGTAAAAAGCCAATTATTTTATTAGACGAGCCTACGGCACATCTTGATATAGAAACAGAGTTTGAAATAAAGCAAGCGATGTTACGTCTGTTTGAAGGTAAGCTAGTATTTCTTGCAACGCATCGTCTTCACTGGATGAAACAGATGGATCATATTCTTGTTTTAAATAAAGGGAAAATGATAGAAAGTGGAACGTATGAAGAGCTTTTAAAGAATGAGGCATTACATTTTCATAGGAAAGAGAGGAGATAGAGATGGGTAACTGGATTAAACCTTATATACAGCAAAATAAAGGTAGAATGACTGTAACTATTTTCCTTGGTCTTCTTGGAGTTAGTTCAGGTGCAATGTTACTTTTTATTTCAGGTTATTTAATCTCTAAATCTGCTCTTCGACCAGAAAATGTAATGGCTGTATATGTTCCTATCGTTGCAACACGTGCGTTTAGTATAGGGCAAGCGGTATTTCATTATTTAGAGCGTTTAGTTGGACATGATGTCGTATTACGCATATTAGAAAAAATGAGAACGAAACTATATAGAATAGTAGAACCGCAGGCGTTATTTTTCCGTTCGCGATTTCAAACGGGCGATATGCTAGGGGTGTTATCGGAAGATATAGAGCATTTGCAAAACCTATATTTACGTACAATATTTCCTAGCATATTAGCATTAGTTGTATATAGCATATTCGTACTTGTTATCGGTGCGTTTGACGTAGTGTTTGCACTTATTGCAGGGTGTATGCTAGCGATTATCGTCTTTCTTCTTCCATTTGTATCATTACTTTTAATGAAGCGACATCATGTTACTCTAAAACAAGGAAGAAACCGTTTGTATCAACAACTAACAGACGCTGTTTTTGGATTATCTGATTGGCAAGCAAGTGGTAGAAAAGATGAATTCATTGATAAGTATGTAGAACAAAATGCGCAGTTGTTAAAAACGGAAAAAAGAATGAAACGCTGGAATCACATTCGGGACAGTATCATTCAATTAGTAGTGGGTATTGTAGTTATTTCAATGATCATATGGACTGGAAATGAGGCGGCAAGTGAACAAATTGCACCTACCGTTATTGCGGCTTTCGTCTTAATGACGTTATCTGTCACAAACGCGCTTATTCCTCTTTCAGATGCTATTGATCGCATTCCATCATATGTAGAATCTGCTCATCGTCTAAATCAAATAGAAGGTAATGATGTTTTACACGATGAAAAGGAATTACATGTAGATAAAGATTATGCTGCATCAAAACATATAGACATTGAATTAAATAATGTATCGTATAGTTACCCAGATAGTAATGAATTCGTATTGAAAGAAGTATCACTACAAATAAAGGCAGGAAAGAAAATCGCCATTTTAGGAAGAAGCGGAACAGGGAAATCTACTTTGTTAAAATTGTTAACAGGTGCGCTAAGCCCGTTGCATGGTGAAGTTTTATTAAATAGTCAACATGCTCATACGAATCTTTTATCAAAATATATTTCTGTATTGAATCAAAAGCCGCATTTATTCGATACGACAATTGGAAATAATGTACGAATCGGTAAACCAGAGGCTACGGATGAAGAGATATGGACAGCTTTAGAGAAAGCACAATTAGCTTCGCATATTGCTACCCTTCCAGATGGATTACAAACAAAAATGCATGAAATGGGAAAAAGGTTTTCTGGCGGGGAAAGACAACGGGTTGCTTTTGCTAGAACGCTCATGCAAGAAGCACCAATCATTGTACTGGATGAACCTACAATCGGCTTAGATCCAAAGACAGAATTGTCTTTAATAGAAACAATGTTTTCTGCAACGGAAGAAAAGACAGTAATTTGGATTACGCACCATCTTGTAGGAATTGAACATGTAGATGAAGTTATATTCCTTGATCGTGGTAAAATTGTGATGCAAGGGAGTCATGAACAACTTCTGAAGGAAAATGAGAAGTATCGAAAGCTTTATGAGTTAGATAAAGGAATATAGTTTGAATAAGTAATAATTGTAAAATAGCTACGCCTAATGGTGCAGCTATTTTTTTGTATTGAATTAAATATATATATGATCGTTACGAATGAAAAATGAACTTCATATTATACATATAATGGAGGGGATGTACATGAATGAGCAGTATAAAATTATTGTTTTAAGTGATGAATTATCAGTGGGTAGGATTCGAAATGCATTAGACAAAAATAAATGTAAAACAATAGTTCATGTTGTAAACGTTTCAAATATTGTTCGTGTAGAAAATTCTTTTCAATATATAGTCATTTGGAGGGTGGACGCAGAAAAAATTGCAAATGAATTGATAAATAGGGGCGTGCAAAGTACAAAAATTATAAATTTAACAAAATACATGTATGAATGGAAGGATAAATTAATTTCTATATATCAAATAAATCCGGATCTTATGTCTTTATACATTTCTATGAAAAAAGCAAAGGGTGATCCGACGTATGAATTGTTTGCTACCGGTTTGTCTTATCCGCATTGTGGCATAAGTACGGAGCTCCTCTCAAAAAAATCAATTAAATTAACACTTCCATCGCAAGATCTATACTATGATTATTTAATCGCGTCACAACTTCTATTAAACAAACATTCATTTCAATATTGTTTGATAGGAATAGCCTATTTCTCTTTTTACTTTGACATGTCGTTATCATCTGAAGCATATAGAATTCACAAAGTATATTATCCATTGTTTCAAGACGGGCATCATACTGCAGTCCATTCACCTCTACCCACTGATGGATTCTCACATCTAGATACTCCGAAACCACTTTTTTCTATTTTTAATTTGCATTTTGAATATATTTTACTAGACGAACTAAAAGATGAATCATTGAAACTACCATGGATAAATGCTGAATGGAATAACACTCCCCTTCATATTCCTTTTGAAGAACATGGGAAAATAAGAGCAGCTTCACATGCTAAATTGTCTTATCCTCATACTTTAGTTGAAAATAAAACGATTTTTAAAACATATTTAGAATTACTGTTAAAAAATGATATAAAGCCACTAATCGTTGTATTCCCTGTTACTTCACATTATTTCAATTGTAGTAGTAAGAAATTAAAAGAAGATTTTTATAAAGTTATAAATGATTTTCAAACTCAATATTCTTTTCAAGTGATAGATTTATTTGATTCACCATTATTTTGTGATGATGATTTTTATGATAGTGATCATATGAATAAAAAAGGTGCAAATAAAATGTCCGCGTTATTAAATATGTTTATTCAGGAACGAAAAGTATGATATTTTGTTTTATGTTTGCATAAAAGTAAATAGGCTCCATACAGTTAAGTAATGTGATTTTTGCATCGAGTATACAAATAATATGCGAAGGGGTGAGAGAGTAAAATGAGAACTCGTTTTGAAAGAAGTGAAGAGGCGGGAGATCAACTTCCATTGGTAAGTGTTTTAATTCCTACGTATAATCGTCCTCACTACTTTGAAAAAGCGTTATGTAGTGTGTTAGAACAAACATACCCTAATATAGAAATTATAGTTGGAGATGATAGTACGAATGACGAAACAGAAAAGGTGTTACAAAAATACTTGTGTGACTATTCAAATATTATTTATATAAAAAACAAGTCAACTCTCGGACAATTTGAAAATGCGTTAATGTTATTTAATGAAGCGAACGGTGAGTATATAAATTTTTTAATGGATGATGATATATTTCATGTGAATAAAATTGAAAAAATGATGAAGTATTTTTTCAATGATCTAGATAATGAAATTAAGCTTATAACATCTCATCGTCAAGTAATTGATGATAAAGGGAAAGAACTAAGACATATTTATTCAACTGTCCGCTTATTTGAAGAGGATACGATTATAGAGGGAACAGAATTAGGAAATAGGGTAATTGTAGATCAAAAAAATTATATTGGAGAACCGACAACAGTTTTATTTCGTAAAAATGATTTACAAGAACCGTATGGGGTTTTTGATAAGAGGAGGTATCTATGTAACGTAGATATTGCTTCATGGCTATCTTTATTAAGTAAAGGAAAAGCAGTATACATAGCAGAGACACTTAGTTACTTTCGATTACATCAAGATCAACAGTTAAATGAATCTAATAAAATGATGGATGGGTTAGAAGACTTTTCCCATAGTATTATAGTAGGAGAAAAATATGGTTTCTTATCCAACGAAAAAGAGTTAGATAAAGCGATAACTAATTTTCTAGATTATGCAAGAAGGATAGTTCCATCATCGATATTATATACATTAGATTATTATCAAAAAATTAGGAGAAAGAAAATAAACATAGAAAAGAAAAAACAACATATAAATAATAATTCTCCTTTACCGAAAGTAAGTATACTTATTCCTGCGTATAATAGACCTTATTACTTGGAAGTAGCGCTCAATAGCGCTCTGAATCAAACATATGAAAATATTGAAATTATTATTTCTGACGACAGTACAAATAATGAAGTTAATGCTATGATTCAACCATATTTACGTGAATATGAGTGTATTACATATGTTAAAAATGAAACACCTTTAGTTGCTGAAAACTTTAATAAGTGTATAGAACTTGCGAACGGTAATTATATAAACTTTTTATTAGATGATGACTTATTTCATCATGAAAAGATCGAGAAAATGATGAAATATTTTTTGACGTTAGAAAATATTTCATTTGTGACGTCATATCGTGAACTAATTGATGAGAATGGAGAGATATTACCACCTTCAACATTGAATATGAAAATTGCGAAAGAAACTACACTTTTTGAAGGGAAAGAATTAGGGAATTACATATTAAAAAATTTAAAAAATATAGTTGGTGAGCCGACAACTGTTCTATTTAATCGAGATTTGTTTGAAGGGAAATTTGGGTATTTTAAAGGAAAGGCTTATTCTGCTATTAATGACATTGCAACTTGGCTTGATATGATGAGGAAAGGAAAAGTAGTTTATATACAAGAACCACTTAGTTCTTTTAGACAACATAGTGGACAAAATCAAAAACAAATGCATTTTATTTTAATGACAATTGAAGAATGGATTGAATTAATTATAGATGCGTATAATAGTGGATTTTTAAGTTCTGAAAGAGATTATAAAGAGAGCTTATCTTATTGCTTAGAAAATGCGGGATTTATAGTTAAGGATGCAGTAAGAAATGGCGAACTAGATCAAATTTATAATGAAAAGATAAAAAAAGGGTTAAACAAGCTAATTGCTCATATGTTTGAAAAAGAATCTTGTTATTGTCAATATTGCAATCAACAATTTGAAAAATTTTCACCTTGGCCAGCACATTACGATTTTCCAAAATATAAATTTGAAATGTGGAATAAAGATACAGGGATATGTCCAGTTTGTAGTTCAATGGATCGTGAAAGATTGTATCGTGCGTACATTGAAGCGGAAACGGACTTGTTAAGTAAACATTATACAATGCTTCATATTGCACCTGAAGCAAAGGTAAGGGATTGGTTTAACGAGTATAAAAATATTACTTATGTATGTGGGGATTTACAACCAAAGGACCCATTAATGAAGGAAATTGATGTTACAAGCATTACATATGATAGTAATACTTTTGATGTAATTTTATGTAGCCATGTATTAGAACACGTTCTTGATGATGACAAAGCAATGCGAGAGTTATATAGAGTTTTAAAGCCAAATGGATGGGGAATTATTCAAGTACCAATCGTAATGAATGTAGATTCTATTATAGAGAATGAATTAATTGTAACACCACAATTGAGAAAATTAGCTTTTGGTCAAGAGGATCATGTGAGAATTTATAATCAATCGGGATTCATTCAACGATTAATGAATGCAGGATTTAAGGTGGAATTATATAACATAGCTGAAAGACAAGGAATGAAAAGTGCTAGGAAATTTGGATTATCTGAAACAGATATGCTCTATATTGTCCGAAAATGATAGGAAGGAATAGATAGATATGGAGAATATTCCTTTTTTACGTGCTTCAACTGTACCTGTAATTGAGTATTTGGACGAATTGAAGGAAATTGATAAATCTCACATATATACGAATTATGGACCTATAAATCAACGTTTTGAAGAAACAATTATGTCGGAATTTTTTCAGAACAGGGGAGCTGTTACAACAGTGGCAAACGCAACGTTAGGGTTAATGGCGGCTATTCAACTTAAGAAAAGAAGAAAAGGAAAATATGCCCTCATGCCTAGTTTTACATTCCCTGCGACTCCGTTAGCAGCTATTTGGTGTGGGTTGGAGCCTTATTTTATTGATATTTCACTAGATGATTGGTATATGGATAAAACAGTACTTTTGGATAAAATTGAAGAATTAAAAGAAGAGGTTGCGATTGTCGTCCCGTACGCAACTTTTGGATCATGGATGAACTTAGAAGAATATGAAGAATTAGAGAAGAAGGGAATTCCGGTTGTCGTAGATGCGGCACCGGGATTCGGATTAATGAATAGAAATATGCATTACGGTCAGGATTTTAGTGGAATGATCGTATATAGCTTTCATGCAACAAAGCCTTTCGGAATTGGTGAGGGTGGGCTTATATATAGTAAAAACGAAGAAGATATACAACGTATTAAAAGAATGGGGAATTTCGGATTTGATGAAAATCGTGAATGTACGATGATAGGGTTTAATTGTAAAATGTCTGAATATGCAGCAGCTATTGGGATTGCGACTATGAAAAAATGGGATCAAAAATTAAAAGAACGCACCCGTATTTCTGAATGGTATAAACAATTGTTACAAAGTAATGGATTAATGAAAAAAGGATGGCAAGTCCAAAAGACAGAAGCGGTTATTCAACAATTTATGCCTATTCTTTGTCCAAAAGAAGTTTGTAACATACAAGTAATAGAAGAACTAAAAAAACAGAAAATAGAAGCTAGATTATACTTTTCACCATCTTGCCACCAACAAGTTCTTTTTAGAAGCTATAAGTCTACAGATTTAATAAAAACGAATAAAATAGCCAAAAGAATAGTAAGTTTACCTTTATGGGAAGGAATGACGAAAGAAATAGTAGAACAAATTGTAATCTGTTTAGGGCAGAAGGTGGTATCGGCAGATGAATAGTTTTTATAGTCAAGAAGAACTAAAGAAAATTGGATTTTTATCTGTTGGGGAAAATGTATTGATCAGTAAAAAAGCGAGTATATATAATCCAGGCACTATATCAGTTGGTAATAATGTAAGAATTGACGATTTTTGCATTTTAAGTGGTAAAATCACAATTGGAAGTTATTCGCATATATCAGCTTATGTAGCGTTATATGGAGGGGAAATTGGGATTGAAATGCATGACTTTGCAAACATCTCAGCCAAAACAATCGTATATGCAGTACTGGACGATTTTAGTGGAAATGCATTAATGGGGCCAACTGTCCTGAATCAATATAGGAATGTAAAAACAAAAGAAGTTATTTTAAAAAAACATGCAATCATTGGTGCTAACTCTATTATTTTTCCAAATGTAACTGTAGGCGAAGGAGCGGCAGTCGGCGCGATGAGTATGGTAAAAAAAAGTTTAGATGATTGGTATATTTATGCTGGAGTTCCCGCAAGAAAAGTAAAACCTCGACAAAAAAAGATGCTAGAGTTAGAAATTGATTTTTTAAAAAACATTAATTCTTAACAGAAAAGAATTAATGTTTTTTTATTTTTATGATAGAGCAGAGTGTATCTTAACTTATTATGTTTTAAATTTTGCTAACCAAGGCAATACTGAGCCATAGTGAATGTAAAGTTGGAGGGCGAACGTATATGTTTGATGAGGATGGGATTGTTTTAATTATGGAGCCTGCTGATGAAAGGAATTTGAGGAGATTTATTTTTTCAGTACCGAAGTCAGTATATGAAAAGAAGGGGCTTACTTTACAGTATGGAGCAGCTATAGGACAAGGATATATGGATATAATTGAAGATATTATTAGCGTACATATAGAAGTAGATGTTGTAACGATAATAGGACATGTGAGAGGTTAAATAGCTATTTGAAAAAGGTTATAGGTGATTTAGCTAGAAGTAATGATAAAGTACAGACAAGTATAAAGACGAAGGGAGTCGAAAATGAAAATCAAATCAATTTTATTAGTATGTATAGTTTCAATTGGTTTAATGGGATGTTCAATAGTAGAAGAAGGGAAAAACTCCCTAGATTATGCTCAAAAAGCGACAGACTATGTAAATGAAATAAGTGCATTTGCAAATGATGCACCAGCATTAGCTGAACAGGCTGTTAATGATAGCGAAGCCCGAAAAGAATTAGAAACGAAGCTTAGTGAAATTAAGCAAGATATACCCGCTTTCAATGAATTAACACCACCTGATGTAGCAAAGGATCTTCATCAGCAAATCGTTGGATATAACGAAAAGTTAAATACATTAATTGATACGGCGATGACGAAGATAGAAGAAGGAAAAGTGAATGTAGAAGAGTTTAAAAACTCTGAGCTTATGCAGACGATAGATCAAGTTCGTGAATTGAAAGACAAGGTTCAAAATTTAGGGCAATAATAAAAAAGGCTCCGTAATGAACGGAGCCTTTTTTGTTTCCTAATGGAAACGTGTATAATATTTTCTTCCTATAGTATAAGCGTCGTCTATATCTTCCATTTTTCTAAAATATGTATTGTTTTATTAGTTACATCCATGTTTATTTGAACACCTAAAGGCAAAGTGATCATCGGATGGGTATGACAACAATCAAAGTCAGCAAGTAAAGGAATTCTTTGATTTTGCAGTACTTCTAATAATATTTCGTAAGGTTTGCGATTTGTACCACAATCATCAAATTGCTCATGTTTTCCAAGAAGTATACCTGAAACTTTATTAAATACACCGTTAATTTTAAGCAATGAAAAGCTTCTTTCAATAGTAGCTGCATCTTTTGAGCTATCTTCAATAAATAAAATATCGCCTTCTTGAATGCTTGGCATATAAGGGCTACCCCAAATTCCTTCTATTGTATTTAAGTTCCCACCAATAATACGTCCAGTAGCTTGTCCATTTGTTACAGAAATCCAATTGTTGGGTCTACGTTCTTTTTCTTTCGTCTTCTCTTCCCAATTAATAAATTCATCTGACCAAAATAAAGGTGGTTTTATGTTGTAAGGAAGTGCTTGATCATGTAGTAATGTTTTTGCAAAATATTTGTATGTATAATCAACAAAAGGTTCAAATTCTCCAAAGGAGGGGACGAGTGCTGGACCATAAAATGTTGGAATGCCTGTTTTTGCATAAATTCCAAGTAATAAAGCTGTTGCATCTGAATAACCAATCATTATTTTAGGGTTATTTTGAAAAGCGTCATAATCAATATAAGGTAATATTGAATTAGAATTCATACCGCCAATTGTCGACATAATACAAGATATATTAGGATTTCTTATTAAAGCATTCAGTTCCTCGGCACGCTCTTGTATACTGCCAGAACGGTAATAATCATATCGACCTGTTAGTGGACCTTCTAATATGTGAAATCCTTTCTGTTGTAAGTAAGATTTCGATCGTTCAAATCTTTTTGGAGAAGTATAGGTTGCTGGAGAAGAAGGTGAGTAAATCCCAATTGTGTCTCCGTATTTTAATGATTTTGGAAGTAGCATTGTAAGAATCCTTTCTATTATATAGTTAATTTACGATGATTCATCATTTAATATTCTTATATTTCGGTATTTTCAGTGTAACATAACTGTATTATATGAATAAATATGCTTTTTACCTTGACGGTATAAAGTAATTATTGTTATGGTTAAACGTGAGTGTATAAAAGGTTTGCTAAAGGAGTTTTGAAATGAAGCGGTTAAAATGGGGAAGGCTGACGATCCTAGTAGTCATTATTTTAGGGATATGTTGGTTCTTATTCCAAGGAACTCAAAAGAGTGCAACAAAAATAGAGGGACAACCTTTACAGGTGGCAGAACTACCTAAAACAGGATTAGCTGAAAAAGTAGTTCCACCAAAGTACATACCACCGGAAATTGATGCAAAAGCAGCTATGATTATTGATGCGAGTAATGGAGATGTTATTTATCAACATAATGAGAATGAAGCTTTTGCACCAGCAAGTATGTCTAAGATGATGACAGCCTACCTTCTATTAGAAAATGTACACAATGGGAAAGTTCGCTGGGAAGATTCGGTGAAAATGAGTGCGAAAGCGGCACAAACAGAGGGTGCGAGAATCCCGGTCCAAGTTAATGACACATTAACTGTTAAAGATTTGTACCATGCATTAATGATTGAATCAGCAAATAATTCGGCTGTGGCTTTAGCAGAACATATGGCAAAAACAGAGAAAGATTTCGTTCAGCTTATGAATGAAAAAGCAAAGCAGTTAAAAATGTCGGAGTATGCTAAATTCGCAAATGCATCAGGACTACAAGAACCTGATGGAAGTGAGACGAAGATGACAGCTGCTGATGTAGCAAAATTGGCGTATAATCTTATAAAAGATTATCCAGAAATATTAGAAGTGACTCACTTGCGTCAAAGTCAGTTAGCATTTAACAATATTAATGTTATAAGTACAAATGATATGTTAAACAAAAATAATAAAGCTTTATATATAGAAGGAATAGACGGATTAAAAACAGGATTTACAGATAGCGCGGGGTATTGTTTCACGGGTACAGCAAAACAAGGTGATACTCGTATTATTACAGTTGTTATGGGAACGAAAGGTAAAACGAAGCGTTTTACAGAGACGAATAAGCTAATGACTTATGCATTTGGTTTAGTTAATTAAGTAAAATATTGGGTTAAATCATCATTTAAGAAAGGCAATTTGTTGTTACTTATTATTAGTAACAACAAATTGTCTTTTTATTTTTAGCGTTAGGAAGTGAAAAGGTAAAAATATGAGTATTATTATTTGAGTTTATTATTGTTTGTTGATATTCTAAAGTTAGAAACTTATTAATGATAAGTTTTGAGTGGCGTAATACGATGTGTACATATGAAAAAGCCTCAAATGAAAAATTGGAGGGAATTATGATGGCAAAAGATTTTTACTCAGCAATTGAAGACAGAAGATCTATTTACGCAATTAGTAAAGAGCAAGTAGTTTCTGATGAGAAAATTCAAGAAGTGATTTATCATGCTGTAAAACATACACCTTCAGCTTTTAACTCTCAGAGCGCCCGCGTTGTCGTCTTACTAGGAGAACAACATGATAAGTTATGGGATATTACGAAAGAGACGTTACGAAAAATTGTACCTGAAAATAATTTTGCATCTACTGAAGAAAAAATGAATGCATTTAAAAGTGGTTATGGAACGGTTTTATACTTCGAAGATAGTCAAGTAGTGGAAGAACTGCAAGAAAACTTTGCCTTATATAAAGAGAATTTTCCAATTTGGTCTCAGCAATCCTCAGGAATGTTACAATTTGCAATTTGGACAGCTTTAGAAATTGAAGGATTTGGTGCTACATTGCAGCATTACAATCCATTAATTGATGGAGAAGTGAGAAAAGAATGGGAAGTTCCAGAAAGCTGGAAACTTACTGCGCAAATGCCGTTTGGCAAACCAGCGGTACCTGCAGGTGAAAAAGAATACCAACCATTAGAAACTCGTGTGAAAATTTATAAATAGTGTAGGAACGATAAAAGGTGAACAGAATTATAATTCTGTTCACCTTTTTATAAGTAGTAAGGATTTTTTTGATAGGAATTTTTCATCTGATTTTTTAATTTGTTTTTACGTGTTTCAATAGTTGATATTTTTTGTAAGGTGATAATTGAAACGAATTGAAAAAAAGCATAGTACAGTTCTATATTTTTATTGATAGGATCATCTATTATATTTTTCATAAATATACCTCCTTTTTGATTCCACTATTTGCGGGCAATAAGACTTCCATCTCAAAATTCAATGCATCGGACCTTTAAAAGTTCGATAGGTTTCAGTGCAGGGCAAAAAAATTGTATGAATTAAAATACTACTATATATATGATAATATAAATATCCTGCAAATTCCATATATAGTTAAAAATGGGTAGTGGAGTGTTTGTTTTCGTCAAATTAGAACAGAATTATTAAAGTTAAATCTTACAAATCGTCAAATCTTTTAAAAGCGATAGACAGTATAAAAAATAGTTTTCTAAAAATATTATACTATTGATAAAAAAAGCATTTTTTGTCATGATAAGAGTATGCTTCATGGAAATAACTTTACTAGGAAATGCATTCTTTGCATTGCATTAGATTAATAGAGTTTTTCGGAGTGTATAGGGAAATGTATATTAAGATAATGAATGAAATGTCGAATTTTCAATGAAATACATAAGGAATTTGAAAAAAGCATTGCAAAAATACTAAGTTTAATGGTAAAGTTCACATGAAGTTCACACGGAATTCACTTCATTCATTTAAAATGAACTCTGTGTGAAAAATAAAACTCTTGCTAAAAAATGGAACTTAATGAATATTTTACTTTGATAATATTGTAAAGTATTAAGTTTATAAGTTTTTTTAAGAGGATAGTAGGGAAAGGAAGTAAAGACAACTTATGAAAAAAGTAATTGCAGGTTTAGCAGCAGCTTCTGTAGTGGGTGTTGCAGTTCCAGGTATGGATTCTGCTCAAGCACAAGTTTCAAACGAGGCGCTAAAAGAAATTAATGGACAAAATCAAACTCAAAATCAAACGACTGTAACTGAAACAAAAACTGTAGAAACAAAATCTGACTTAAAATACACAGTAACTGCTGATGTATTAAATGTTCGTTCAGGTGCTGGTACAGGACATAACGTGATTTCTAAAGTGAAATCAGGTCAAGTACTACAAGTAATTGGACAAGAAAACGGTTGGTTTAAAGTAACTGTAAACGGTCAAACTGGTTATGTAAGTGGTGACTTCGTAACGACTGGTGGTAAAACAGGAACTACTGTTCAACAAGGAACTGGTACTTACACAGTAAACGTTTCTTCACTAAATGTACGTACAGGCCCAAGTACATCTCATACAGTATTAGGCTCTGTAAATAAAGGTAAAACAGTACAAGTTGTTGGTGAAGTACAGGATTGGTTTAAAATCAACTTCAATGGTGGAACTGGATACGTAAGCAAAGACTTCGTAACAAAAGGTGGTTCTGCTGTATCTAACCAAACACAACAACCAACTACAAACAACAATACTACTACAGTTCAAACTGGTGGTTCTTATGTTGTTAACACTGGTGCTTTAAAAGTGCGTACAGGCCCAGCTACATACAATGCTGTAATCGGTGGCGTAACACAAGGTAAAGTATTAAACGTTACTGGCGCTGAAAATGGTTGGTACAAAATTAACCATAACGGCCGTACAGGTTACGTAAGTGCAGACTTCGTTAAGTTTGTAAAAGGCGGAGTAAACAACGTTACGAATAACAATAACGTTACAAATAACGTTCAACAACCAGGTAAAGACGTACAAAAACCAACAACAGGTGGAAATACATCTTCAATCGCTGGATTCGCTAGATCTTTAAATGGTTCACCATACAGAACTGCTGGTACAACACCTGCTGGTTTTGACTGCAGTGGATTCATTCACTACGTATTAAATCAAACTGGTCATAAAGGTGCTCGTCAAACAGTTGCTGGATACTGGAGCTCTAAAACAAAGACTAGCAATCCACAACCAGGCGATTTAGTATACTTCCAAAATACTTATAAATCAGGTCCTTCTCACATGGGCGTTTACTTAGGAAACGGACAGTTCATTAGTGCAGAAACTGATGCAACTGGCGTACGTATTAGTTCTGTAAGTAACTCTTACTGGAGCAAGCACCTATTAGGTTACACAAAAGCATACTAAGAAAAAGTAGTTTTATATACTTTTCGTATAGAGAAAAGGCTTTCCAGGGAAACTTGGGAAGCCTTTTTATAGTTGAATAAATTGGGAATGTAGTAGTTTTTACTGTAACTTCCCATTTAAAAATCGAGCGTATAGGTCATGAAAGTAGTTCGGCCGAAATAAGTTTGCTGCATGTCCTGCAAGTGGTATTTCTTTATATAAAACGTTAGGAAGAATAGATTTTAAATCAAAAAGACAAGATTTATAGAGATGATCATGTTCACCCATTACCCATAGAATAGGGTGGGGAAGTGATTTTAATTTAGATTTCAAGTCGAATTCTAACCGGTGTCGTAATGATTGGGCAATAATTGATGAATGTAATTGCAATCCGAAACGATAATAAATATTTCTTGAAATGACTGCAAACGGATTTGCCTTTAATATGCCACTTGGAAAAATAGTATTTGCGTATTGAGAGAGCCATTTAGAGTAATCGTCTCCTCGCTTCTCCCAAAACTTTTGAAATACGTTATATAAAAGGGAAGGGTTATTATAATGTCCACCAATATGACAAATGCTCAAAACTTTTTCTGGATGCATTTGTGCAAAAATAGTAGAGATATAACAGCCGTAACTTAGAGCGCAAATATGTGCTTTTTGAATACCTTCTTTTTCATATAATTTCAATAGTTGATCTACGAGGCGCTGTAATGAAAATTCAATAGCTTCTCCTTTATCATCGCCGTGACCTAATAAGTCATAAGTAATAACGTTGTACGAGGCGGAAAATCGTTTATGCTCTTTTTTGAAGGCACGACGATTGCCGACTAATCCATGAATAAAAATAATTGTTTCCTTTTCGGAATGTATATTTGTTTGCAAAAAGGATACTCCTTTCAATAACGGGAGATTTATATAGTATTGTAAATTGGTTATTTATAATTCACATAGAATAATATTTAGTACTAGGTAATAATATCAGATATTTATATCTGTTGTAAAGATACGTTTGTATGTATATTTTGTAAAAACAGAAAAAGTGTGTTTACATTCAGTTTACATTCGTATTGTATTCTATTTTTAGAAAGAACAGTTTGGTTTAACACGAGGAGATGAACATAATGGAAGTTAAAAATGAAATGAAGAAAAAAGGGAGCTGGAGGCAGTTTTTACGCCTTATTCAAGATACAAATCCTCCAAAGGGGATTCTTGCTTTTGCATTATTAATGAGTTTGCTTTCTACAGGAGCGAGTTTATTTATACCGATGTTAACGAAGGGGCTAGTAGATAATTTCTCACTTTCGTCAATTAGTACAGGGCAAATTGTTGGGCTAGTTGCATTCTTTATTATGCAAACTATAGCTGCAGGATTATCTATATATTTATTAAATTATATAGGACAGAAGATTGTAGCTGGACTAAGAGAACGTTTGTGGAAAAAGGTGCTTATTTTACCGGTAACTTATTATGATCAAAATAGAACAGGCGATACAATTAGCCGTATGACAAATGATACAGGAGTTGTGAAAACATTAATTTCTGAGCACTTGTCAAACTTATTAACAGGTGGTATTTCAATTGTCGGATCTTTAATTGTACTATTTGTTTTAGATTGGAAAATGACACTTTTACTTTTAACTGTTATTCCATTATCAGTACTTATTTTAGTTCCACTTGGACGAAAAATGTATAAGATTTCAAAAGCACTTCAAGATGAAACGGCTTCTTTTACTAGTGTATTAACACAAGTGTTATCAGAAATTCGTTTAGTAAAATCTTCGAACACAGAAAAAAGGGAATATGAAACTGGAAATAAAGGTATTGAAAAGTTATTGCAATTTGGTTTGAAAGAAGGTAAAGTGCAAGCGTTAATTTCACCAGTTATGTCGTTTGTTTTAATGGCATTGCTTGTTATTATCGTAGGGTATGGTGGAATGCGTGTTTCTAGCGGTGCATTAACTACAGGTGAACTTGTAGCGTTTATTTTATATTTAGTCCAAATTATAATGCCAATGAGTCAACTATCTATGTTCTTTACACAATTCCAAAAGGCAATTGGTGCAACGGAAAGAATTAATACAATTTTAGAATATGAAGTAGAAAATCATGAAACTGGTGTGAAGATTACAGATGCTAAGCAGCCAATCGTACTTGAAAATGTACATTTCGAGTATAACGAAGAAGAGCAAGTGTTAAAGAATATTGATTTTACAATTGAATCAGGAAAAGTAACAGCAATCGTAGGACCAAGTGGTAGTGGGAAAACGACGTTATTCTCGTTATTAGAACGTTTTTATGAGCCGACTAGCGGTGCTATTAAATTAGGAAAAGACTCAATTAAGAATTATTCACTACAATCATGGCGACGTCAAATTGGTTACGTTTCACAAGATAGTCCGTTAATCGATGGAACAATTCGTGATAACATTTGTTACGGTGTTGAGGGCGAAGTGACAGATGAAGAAATTGAAAAAGTAGCAGCGATGGCATATGTTGATGCATTTATTCACGATTTGCCAAATGGATATGCAACAGAAGTTGGAGAACGTGGTGTGAAGCTTTCTGGAGGACAAAGACAGCGAATTGCGATTGCCCGAGCGTTACTTCGAAATCCACAAATTCTTATGTTAGATGAAGCAACTTCTAGTTTAGATAGTAAATCAGAGTCTGTCGTTCAAAAGGCGTTAAATAACTTAATGAAAGGGAGAACAACGTTAGTTATTGCACATAGACTTTCTACTGTTGTAGATGCAGATAAAATTATCTTTATAGAAAAAGGGAATCTTACAGGAAGCGGTACACATGATGAATTGTTACGCACACATGACATGTATCGTGAATTTGCAACGCAACAATTGAAAATTAAAGAGGCGGCATTATAAAATGAATAATCAGTGGGGAATTTGCTTCACTGATTATTTGTTTTTAACAGTAATAAAATAGATGTTGAGTAGAAAGGAAATGGTTCTTTTGATACCTAAAATATTAATTGTGGACGACGATCCGCATATTAGAGAACTTGTTTCTGTATTTTTAGAACGAGAAGGTTTTCAAACATATGAGGCAATTGATGGACTAGATGCACTTCAGAAAATAGATGAAGTAAAAGTTGATATGGTTATTCTTGATATCATGATGCCAAATATGGATGGATTTGATGTATGTTTTGAATTAAGGAAGTACTATGATATTCCGATTTTGATGCTAACTGCTAAAGGGGAAACGTGTCAAAAAGTAAAAGGATTTCACCTTGGCACGGATGATTATCTTGTAAAACCATTTGATCCGATAGAATTAGTAGTGAGAGTTAAGGCTTTATTGAAACGTTACCAAATTACAGTGTCGCAATCGATTCAAGTTGGAAATGTATTGTTAAATCGTAAAACATTTGAAGTTTCAGTTGGAGAACAAACGGTTACGTTACCGCTGAAAGAATTCGAATTGCTCTTTACTTTAGGTTCTAAAGCGGGAAGAACTTGTTCGAGAGAGCAATTAATTGAAGACGTATGGGGATATGATTTTGAAGGGAATGGACGTACACTAGACGTTCATATAAACCGGTTACGTGAGAAGTTTCAAGAAGAGAAGTCGAAATTTAGTATTAAAACGATAAGAGGTTTAGGATATCGCTTAGAGGTAAGTAAATGAGGAATAGAAAACGAATGGGTAAGTTGAAGATGTTGAAAGTAACAGGAGCGATAATAGCGCTCTTTTCTTTTCTCACTATAATTTGGTCTATCGCGTTTTATGTAGCAACTAGTATATTGAATGCTCTTGAAATACATGTATCGCCGTTTGTTGCCTTTCTAATTAGTGATATGGTCGGTTTTGTATTTATTGTTCTTATTTGGACATTGTTTGGGATATTAATGAAGCCAAAACGACAGGCAATGATTTGGACGATTATTGAACCGATACAAAAAATTGCAAAAGGAGACTTCTCCGTAAAAATACGAAATGAAGAAAAGTATGATGGAGAAATTGGTGTGCTCGTAAAAAGTATAAATGATATGACAGATGAACTAAATGCGA
The DNA here is from genome assembly GCF_054823925.1 of Bacillus sp. F9_6S_D1_P_5. Classification (NCBI taxonomy): domain Bacteria; kingdom Bacillati; phylum Bacillota; class Bacilli; order Caryophanales; family Bacillaceae; genus Bacillus; species Bacillus sp. F9_6S_D1_P_5. The sequence goes on from NZ_JBTREW010000007.1 coordinate 196,013, forward strand.
TGGAGAAAATGCGTCAGGAATTTGTATCGAATGTTTCACATGAAATACAGTCACCATTAACTTCTATAAAAGGATTTGCTAGAGCACTACAAGATGATAATCTTTCCGAGGAAAAAAGAAAGCATTATCTTACCATTATTGAAACAGAAACGACGAGATTATCCAAGTTAAGTCAAAATTTACTGAAACTAACTCTTTTAGAATCGGAAGAGTATACACCAGAAAGAGTGCCTTATCGATTAGATCAACAGTTAAAACAAATTGTATTAAATAGTGAACCGCTCTGGGCTGAAAAAGAAATTGAATTAGAACTTGATTTGGATAAAGTACATGTTACTGCCGATCAAGAAAGTATGAGTCAAGTGTGGATCAATTTAATTCATAATAGCATTAAATTCACGCCAAATTGTGGCACGATTACAATTCAGCTAAAAGAACGAGTGAAATTAGTAGAAGTGCGTATACGTGATACGGGAATTGGTATTTCAGAAGAACAAAAACAACATATATTTGAACGGTTCTTTAAAGCTGATTCTTCACGAAATCGTGCTTATGGGGGAAGTGGCTTAGGTTTGGCCATCGTAAAAAAAGTACTCGACCTTCATCAAGGAGAAATAAAAGTCGAGAGTGAGGAAGGGAATGGGACGGAATTTATTGTTTGTATTCCGAATTATGAAGAGGGATAGTGTTAGGAGGGAATCCTTCTAACACTATTTCTCTTTAAAAATGCATTTCCCATTACTGCAACTATATTGATAAGCTTTTCCTTCGTTATTCATACGGTATGAGTAGTCTGATTCTTTATCTTTCTTAAAGTCAACGTATGCTGCTACACCGTTTTTATTATCATCGATATCAACGAATTGAACGTGGCGTATAGAATAATCTTTCTTTTCACTTAAACCACTTTCTTGCAAGTTTTTATGAATACCATCTACTAACTCGTCAAACAATGACCAGTTTAAATTAAGATTTTCAAATGACTCAGTATGCCTTCCTAAAATGCCGTTGTCTTGTATTATTTTTTTATTATTATCGTATGTATAAGAGTATGTAAAATAAGGTTCGTCTTTATATACGACTTCTGCATAATAGCCGATATTATAAAGGGGAGTATATTTTCCGGTTATGCTTTGTATGTCTTTTTGCTTATATCCTTTTATAGTATGGAGATATTCGCTAGTATCTTTTTCTATTACTTTATAATGTAGTGGATTACCAAATATAAAGTGCATAGCCAAAAATATGATACATAGTCCGACTGCAGTTAGTGACAAGAACCATTTTTTTCTTTTTATAGAAATACACTCTCCTATGTGGAATTTATTACTATTTTACATGAATTATGGAAAAAACATGAGAATTATAAATAAAAACTTTCTATAGTTACCTACAAGTAACCTACGCACATGAAAGTGCATCATTGCCTTTTTACATAAACATAGATACAATTTTAATATAATACATAACTGAGATGATTAAGGAGTGTTATACTTGGCAGAATTATTACAAGGCAAAAATGCTTTAATTACAGGAGCAGGTAGAGGGATTGGTCGTGCTGTAGCGATTGCATTAGCGAAAGAGGGCGTAAATGTCGGTCTTTTAGCTCGTTCAGAAGAAAACTTAAAAGCTGTTGCGAAAGAAGTAGAAGCAGAAGGCGTAAAAGCTGTTATTGCGACTGCTGATGTTTCTTCATACGAAGAAGTGACTACTGCGATTGAGACGTTAAAAAACGGCTTAGGATCTATCGATATTTTAATTAATAACGCTGGTATTTCTAAATTCGGTAAGTTTTTAGAATTAGACGTTGCTGATTGGGAAAAAATCATTCAAGTAAACTTAATGGGTGTATACTATGCAACTCGTGCAGCTTTACCAAGTATGATTGAACAACAATCTGGTGATATCATTAACATTTCATCTACAGCAGGACAAAAAGGTGCACCTGTAACAAGTGCATATAGTGCTTCTAAATTTGGTGTTCTTGGCTTAACGGAATCGTTAGCGATGGAAGTTCGCAAACATAACATTCGTGTAACAGCTTTAACTCCAAGTACAGTAGCAACCGATATGGCTGTAGATTTAGGATTAACTGACGGAAATCCAGATAAAGTAATGCAAGCAGAAGATATTGCAGAGTTTATCGTAGCGCAGCTGAAATTAAATAAACGTACATTTATTAAATCAGCTGGACTTTGGTCTACAAATCCGTAAGGGATAAATGTATAAATTAAAGAAGGGATATTTATTCTGTAATGGAGTAGATGTCCCTTCTTTATTTTTACATGAAACGAAATGCTCTGTATAATCTAATGTAAATGATAAATAGCTTTAAAAAGGAATATTTTGTTTCTAAGAATTAATAGCTGCTGAGCCATGTGTTAGGGCTACAGCGCTTCAAACTGTCGGAAGTAAAGGCTATGATGGATTTGTAATCGCAGTCGTAAAATAATGACGAAAGGAGATAAAAAAGTGAAAAAGAAATTTCAAAAATTATAACATGTATCGTGTGCAACACAGCTAGCTCGTGGACCTCCAACACACTTAAAAATATAAGATTATATTAAAAATTGGAGGTTAGGGATAGATGAGAACTGAAAAAGAAATGATAGACTTAATTATGAATACAGCAAAAGAGGATGAAAGAATTCGAGTTGTCATCATGAATGGATCACGTGTAAATCCAAATGTGAAAAAAGACTGTTTTCAAGACTATGATATTATTTATGTTGTAGAAGATATACGCTCTTTTACGTCTAATCATAATTGGATATGTAGATTTGGAGAAATAATGATTGTACAAATGCCAGAAGAAATGTCATTAGTTCCTGCGGATGCAGACGGGAAATTTCCGTATTTAATGCAGTTTATAGATGGGAACCGAATCGATTTAACGTTAGTTCCATTAGATTTAATAGATATATTTGTAGGGCAAGATAGTTTAAGTGAACTGCTTCTGGATAAAGATAATTGTATGGTTGAATTTCCACCAGCAAGCGATAAAGACTACTTAATAAAAAAGCCTACAGAAAAAGAGTTTTTAGATTGCTGTAATGAATTTTGGTGGTGTAGTACGAATGTGGCAAAAGGACTATGGAGAGAAGAACTTTCTTATGCGAAAGGAATACTTGATGGTCCGGTGCGAGATATGTTCATCGTAATGCTAGAATGGCATATTGGTATGAAAACAGACTTTACAGTTAATACAGGTAAATTTGGAAAGCATTTTGAGCAGTATATGGAAAAAGATATGTGGGAGCAATTTAAAAGGACATTTTCTGATGCAGAATATGAAAACATATGGGAATCGTTCTTTGTCATGGGTAATTTATTTAGGGGAGTGGCGAATGAAATTGCTAATGCTTATGGATATCAATACCCGCAAGGTGATGATGACAGAGTGACAAGCTATTTAAAACATGTGAAAGCTTTACCGAAAGAGAGTACATCGATTTATTAATAATAGTAAGCAGTAAGACTGTCCAAATTACGGACAGTCTTATTTTTGTTCATGAATAGGAATTTCTCTAACAAAGTGCAGAGGAATCACATATGAAACTTTAGGGAGGTTTTTATCATGTATTATTTTTATTCGTCACAAATGTTTGCTCCATATCAATGGGGACTAGAACGAGATGTTTCGTACGCCTATATGCCATATAACTCATTTTATTATGGAGACTATATAAGCTCATTGCCATACGCATATATCCCTCAAAATTATGAAGTACAGATGAAAGCAGATGAGCGTGGATCATGGACACCATTTTCTTGGGTCGAAAAATATGCGTATGCATTTTCAGGACCGTACAATAAAGCGGAAGTTGCTCTTACATTTGATGATGGACCAGATTTAGAATTCACGCCAAAAATATTAGATAAGTTAAAACAACATAATGTAAAAGCGACTTTTTTCTTACTTGGTGAAAATGCAGAAAAGTTTCCGAATGTAGTAAAACGTATTTCGAATGAAGGGCATGTAATTGGCAATCATACGTATAGCCATCCTAATTTAGCGAAAGTAAATGATGCTGAGTACCGTAATCAAATTATAAAAACAGAAGAAATATTAAATCGTTTAGCTGGTTATGCACCGAAGTTTATTCGTCCTCCATATGGTGAAATACTTGAAAATCAATTGAAGTGGGCAACAGAGCAAAATTTTATGATTGTACAGTGGAGTGTTGATACAGTTGATTGGAAAGGCGTAAGCGCTGAAACAATTACAAATAATGTGTTAGGGAATTCGTTTCCTGGAAGTGTCATCCTTCAGCATTCAACACCAGGTGGGCATTTACAAGGATCTGTAGATGCATTAGACAAAATCATTCCGCAGTTAAAAACGAAAGGGGCACGTTTTGTAACGCTTCCAAGTATGTTCCAGACATCAAAAGAACGAAAATGAATGTGTTATAAATTGGGGAAAATAGGATTGTGTCGTATAATGAAGGTGTACGTTAGGAGGGGATATAATTGATGTATGCACTAATAAACATAGGAATGAGTATTTTAATAGGTATTATATTTATATTTGCGGCAATTATCCTTCAAAAAAATCCACCGACCGATATTAATGCGGCATATGGTTATCGTACGAAACGATCTATGAAAAATAAGGAATTATGGGATGCGGGTAATAGGTATAGTGCAGAAGTAATGAAGCAAAACGGATTCATCATGATGTTCATTGGAAGTGTTATTAGTATACTGTTTAGATATTCACATACAATGATAGCGATTATGATAGTTATGCTGTTATTAATCATTCGTTTATTTATACGAGTAGAGAGTAGATTAAAAATACTTGAACAATAATGAAAAAATAAGACTCCACGCAATATAATGCTAGGAATCCTATTTTATTTACAAACTATTATTTTCTAGTAATTCTTTTCCTTGTTCAACAACAAATTCATAGTATGCAAGATCATATGGATAAATATCATTAAAAGTTATCGTTATCGGTTTATTGCTCAAAACAGAAGTAGCTGTAAAAGATGAAATCTCTCTTTGTAATAGTTGTAGAAAAGAAGTTGCATGTATTTTCATCACATCGTCTACTTCTTCACCTGGTGCGAATGGAAGTGGATTGATGACATTGTGGAAATACATATGACAAAACTCGCGATCAGTAAGATTTGAAATTTCATAATCTATTTCAAAGATGCCCTTGTATGCTAAATCAGTCGTTTGGAAAGAAAGCCCTAATTCCTCTTCAATTTCACGAAGACCACCAATTTGTACATCTTCATCATGCATAATATGTCCGGCTGAAGTAATATCCCATATATTCGGTGCTTCTTTTTTATTTTTAGAGCGTAATTGGAAATATAAAAACATATCTTCATCATCTTTTTCTACAAACCAACAATGAAATGTTTCGTGCCAATCACCGTCACGATGCACTTCTTCACGTAATTTCTTCCCAAGTATATTTCTTTCAGTATCAAATATTGTTAACCACTCCGTCATTTTAATTCCCCTTTCTGCAAATTTTATTATACAATATTCGTATTGAATTTTGGGAAAATAAAGAAAAAAGGAGAGGTTATAAATGGGTATAGAGAGGACGGAAATAAAATCGATTATTTCAACAGAGGAAGAATTACGAAAAATATTGGGGCAACCAAGTGAGAGAGCGTTAAAGAAAGTTATTTCATCACTAGACCACCATTGCATAGATTTTTTGTCTAAATCTCCTTTTCTAGTATTGTCTACTGCAAATAAATTAGGAAAGTGTGACGCCTCACCAAGAGGAGACGCACCTGGATTTGTTTACGTATTAAATAATAATAAAATTATCATTCCAGAAAGACCAGGCAACCGTCGTATAGACTCCATTTTGAATATTATTTCAAATCCGCACGTAGGGTTACTCTTTTTTATTCCTGGCCTTGGGGAGACGCTCCGAATAAACGGCAGTGCGTATATTACAAACGATGAAGAAATTTTGCAAGAAATGCAGGCGAATGGACGCAATCCGTTACTTGGAATTGTTGTTGAAATAGAAGAGTGTTATATTCATTGTGCAAAAGCTTTTATTCGTTCTAATATGTGGGATCCAGAATCTTGGTTACATAAAAAAGAGTTACCATCAGCAGCAAAAATGTTACTGGAGCATGCGAAAGTGAATGCTTCAGAAGAAGATGTTGCACGTTCTTTAGAAGAAAGTTACACGAAAAGATTGTATTAATAAAATTATATTAATATATTTTATTCCGGCGAGTGTCTATGTGTTTTAAAATGGGATATTTATATATAAACTGTTAATTTATAAGTAGAGAAAATTACAAATAGGTAAATCAATCTGTAGATGAATAACGCTATTGTAAAATATAATAAAAGAAGTTTTTGAAAATAGTTAGTAAAAATAGGCTTGCTTTTTAAAAAGTTGATAACTATAATAAGTTATCAAATAGACATGAACGAAAAAGTAATGATAAGGACATGAAATCATTTTTACGGTTTACAGAGAGGGAAGTCAAGGGTGTGAGCTTCCTAACACGAGAAATGATTTTACCACCTTTGAACTTCAATAGTGAACGAGTAATCTAGTAATTATTGACGGAATCAGCCGTTATCTGAACTTGAGCAATCTAGGGAGAAGTACGTCTAGGTTGGAACAAGGGTGGAACCACGAAAACACATTCGTCCCTTTCCTAGGGATGAGTGTGTTTTTTTATAGATTTTAAGATTGAAAATTAAAAATAATTAAAAAATAGTATTGATTTTGTTTTTTATGCGAGTATAATAAATTAACAAATAAACATGAACGAAAAGTAACGATAAGGACATGAAATCATTTTTACGGTTTACAGAGAGGGAAGCCTAGGGTGTGAGCTTCCTAACACGAGAAATGATTTTACCACCTTTGAACTTCAATAGTGAACGAGCAATCTAGTAATTATTGACGGAATCAGCCGTTATCTGAACTTGAGCAATCTAGGGAGAAGTACATCTAGGTTGGAACAAGGGTGGAACCACGAAAACACATTCGTCCCTTTCCTAGGGATGGGTGTGTTTTTTTTATTACTTTGAAAGGAGGTGCAGTAACATGAAACGATTTGGACGTACGGAAATAACCACCACCTGCATGATTAAAAAGCAGAGCAAGGTGATTGATAGAGATAAATAATAAAATTGTAGGAGGAGATTAGAAGATGAATAACGTTATTAATGTTGGGGTGTTAGGATTAGGTACGGTCGGAAGTGGTGTTGTCCATATTTTGAAAGAACATTATAAAAAAATTGCACTTGATACAGGGTATGAAGTGAAAGTGAAGACAGTCGTTGTACGTGACTTAGAAAAAGAACGTGATGTTTGCATTGATGGAATCGTAGTAACAAGTCATGTCGATGAAGTTCTAAATGATTCAAATATTGATATTGTAGTAGAGGTAATGGGCGGAATTGAAGAAGCAAAGCAGCATATTGTTAAGGCTTTACGAAATAAGAAACATGTCGTAACAGCAAATAAAGATTTAATGGCTGTATACGGTGCAGAGCTTCTCCAGCTGGCGAACGATAATAATTGTGATTTATGTTACGAGGCAAGTGTAGCGGGCGGTATTCCTGTGTTAAGAGGGTTAACAGACGGATTAGCATCAGATCAAATTGAAAAAATAATGGGAATCGTAAATGGCACAACAAATTACATGTTAACAAAGATGAGTCAAAATGGATGGTCGTATGAAGAGGCTTTACAGGAAGCACAAAAATTAGGTTTCGCAGAATCGGATCCAACAGCGGATGTAGATGGACTAGATGCGGCGAGAAAGGTAGCTATTCTTGCAAACTTAGGTTTTTCGATGAATGTTTCTTTAGATGATGTGCAAGTAAGAGGGATTCGAAAGGTCGAAAAAGAAGATTTACAAATGGCTGAAAAATTAGGATTTACTATGAAATTAATTGGGAAAGCAGAGAAACAAGGATCAGCCATTCATTTAAGTGTAGAACCGACTCTTTTACCAAGTCATCATCCATTATCGAATGTAAATAATGAATTTAATGCAGTGTATGTTCACGGGCAAGCGGTAGGAGAAGTAATGTTTTACGGACCTGGAGCTGGGAAGTTACCGACTGGTTCTGCTGTAGTAAGTGATATTATTTCAATCGTTAAAAATATGAATCAAGTTCAGAAAAATAAAAGTGTGCTAAAAGAACCAGAACCGTACGAATTACAGGGAGATGAAGAAGTCGTTTCGAAATATTTCTTACGTATTTCATTACGAGACGAACCAGGGATGTTGCAAAAAATAACAGAATGTTTCGTTAATTATTCCGTAAGTTTAAAAGAAGTTATACAGTTACCTTTAAATCGTGAACTTGCAGAAGTCGTTGTTGTGACACATCAAACTTCAAAATATCAATTTGAACGAGTGCTAGGAGCGATAGAAAATGTCGCAAGTAAAATAAACAGTTATTACATTATTGAGGAGGAAAAACAATATGTATAAAGGATTATTAAAACAGTATGCTTCTTATTTACCGGTGAATGAAAATACACCTGATGTGAGCTTAATGGAAGGAAATACACCGCTTATCCCGTTATTAAATATATCAAAACAATTAGGAATTCAGTTATACGGTAAGTATGAAGGAGCGAATCCGACAGGTTCTTTTAAAGATCGTGGTATGGTAATGGCTGTTGCGAAGGCGAAAGAAGAAGGTTCGGAGGCAATTATTTGTGCATCAACAGGTAATACTTCGGCATCGGCCGCAGCATATGCAGCACGCCTTGGAATGAAATGTATAATCGTAATCCCTGAAGGAAAGATTGCACATGGAAAATTAGCGCAAGCAGTTGCTTACGGAGCTGAAATCATTTCAATAGAAGGAAATTTTGATGATGCACTTAAGGCTGTAAGAAATATTGCTGCAGAAGAGCCGATTACATTAGTAAACTCAGTGAATCCTTATCGAATTGAAGGGCAAAAAACAGCAGCGTTTGAAATTTGTGATCAGTTACAAAGTGCACCAGATGTTTTAGCAATTCCTGTTGGAAATGCCGGAAATATTACAGCGTACTGGAAAGGTTTCTGTGAATATGAGAAAGAAAAAGGCTATAAGAAGCCAAGAATTCACGGATTTGAAGCGGAAGGAGCAGCAGCTATTGTAAAAGGACATGTCATTGAAGAACCTGAAACAATTGCAACAGCGATTCGCATCGGTAACCCAGCAAGTTGGTCATATGCAGTAGAGGCTGCTAAGCAGTCTCACGGTGAAATAGATATGGTATCAGATGAAGAAATATTACATGCGTATAGATTATTAGCAAAATCGGAAGGAGTTTTCGCTGAGCCAGGATCAAATGCTTCATTAGCTGGCGTAATTAAACATGTTCAATCTGGAAAAATCAAAAAAGGAGAAACAGTTGTTGCGGTTTTAACTGGAAATGGCTTGAAAGATCCTAATATCGCAATTTCTTCTAATACATTAGATATTGCAAGTGTTTCAAATGATATAGAACAAATTAAAGAGCATATTAAAGGGGTGATTATGTCGTGATACCATTAAGTATTCGTGTTCCTGCTAGTACAGCGAATGTTGGACCTGGATTTGATTCAGTAGGAATAGCGTTGTCATTGTATTTAAATGTAGTAGTAAAAGAGAAAGCTGATAAATGGCAAGTAATCCATTCCTTTGATGATTCAATTCCGACAGATGATAAAAATTTAATCGTTAGTACGGCATGTAAAGTAAGCCCTTCTTTATCATCCCATATAATAGAAGTTACTAGTAATATCCCATTAACAAGAGGGTTAGGAAGTAGTGCATCAGCAATTGTAGCTGGGATAGAGCTTGCGAATCAACTAGGCAATTTGAATTTAACTACGGATCAAAAAGTACAAATTGCTACAAATTTTGAAGGACATCCTGATAATGTTGCTGCTTCTATATTAGGAGGCACTGTAATCGGAGCACTTGATGGAAAGAATGTTTCGGTTGTAAGAATTGAAAGTAAGGAATTAGGTGTAATTTCTCTTATTCCGAATGAAGAGCTAAATACAGATGAAAGCCGTTCTGTATTACCAGATGTGTTTCCGTTTCATGAAGCTGTTAAGGCTAGTGCGATCAGCAATGTATTAGTAGCTGCGTTTTGTCAAAAGAAATGGGAAGTTGTAGGTGAAATGATGGAAAGAGATCATTTTCACGAGCCGTATCGTTTAGAACTCGTACCGCTATTACCCTCAATCCGTAAATGTGCAAAAGAGTTTGGAGCATACGGCACAGCACTTAGTGGTGCAGGACCATCCATTTTTATATTAACACCGTATGAGAAGCGTCAAGAAATTGCAGAGCAATTAGCGAGAGTATTTATGTCAATGAAAGTGTGTGAGCTAGAAATCGATCATAGAGGTATTACAGTAAATAAAGAAGAACATATAGAACTATAAAAAAGCTAGCATGGCTAGCTTTTTTTGTTGTAAATAGTTTTTCAGTTGGCATATAAAAGAAAAGTAATAATGTATAATTTAGTAAAGTGTGTATTCATTTGGAGGTGATCCTATGAAGCAAGAGTCACCGGAAGAAAAAAGAGAACGTATACGGCAAAGTGAATTGAAAAATAATCCTACTGGTTCTTTAAAGGATGGATTAAACAGAGCTGAAACAGGTAGTCCAGTGGATATGACAGGTGGTATGAATTGGAAAGGTACAGCCTTAGTAATTTTAGTGCTAGCTTTAGGCTATATTATATACACTTATTTTTTTAGTTAAGAAATGTATGTTAATGCCTAGAATTATTTGCTTTTATAAGTAGTGAGCATGAAAAAACACTACTTATAAAAGCAAGTTACAGTTGTCCATAGTGAACTACCCACCACTTAGTACCTCTTACGAGCTTACTTGAAGTAGGGGCTTCTCGGTTCATCGCTACTTTTGATAGCTAACGAATTTGTCCTAGGACAGCCGAGCTAACTCCCTTGTTCCAAAGGTTATTTTATTACTATTTATGCCAACACTAATAAGCGGATGGCTTCCTTTTTGATATTGATTGCTGCATTATAATCACGGCCAATTGTGAGTCCACACAAACACGCATACGTGCGTTCACATGACGGCATTTCTTTTTTATTTCCACAATTACTACACATCTTTGTAGAAGGAAACCATTTATCTATTTTTACAAGCTGTTTTCCTTGTTCTTGTAGCTTATATGCTAAAAATGTCGTGAACATCCTCCAACCGTTGTCCGCTACACTCTTACCAAATCTAAATGCTCGTGACATTCCTTTCATATGTAAGTCTTCGATTGCTACAACGTCAAAACTCGTAGCTAATTCTTTAGACTTATGATGAAGAAAATTTTTACGTTGATTGGCGACCTTTTCATGCAATTTCGCTACACGAATGCGTTGTTTATTCCAGCGTTCTAAACCTTTCACACGTCTTGCTAATACTCGTTGTGCCTTCGCTAATTTCTCTAACATCTGACGATAAAAGCGAGGATAATTGGCTTTCTCATCTTCGCTACTCACGTACAATTCAGCCATTGCGAAGTCTAATCCAACTACACGTTCTACTTCTTTTGGAGTGATTTCTTTTTCATATTCGGTCAAAATAGATACGTAATACTTACCAGTAGGTGTCATCGAAATCGTACACGATTTGATGATATGTTTTGGCGGGATTTCTCTATGTTGCTTCAGTTTCACCATTTTCAACTTTGGTAATTTGATATAACCATGAAATAACATAATATTTTCATTTACTCGATTCGTTGTATAGGATTTTCTACTCTTTTTACTTTTGAATTTAGGAAAATCACTTTGACCACTAAAAAAATTCTTATACGCAGTTTGCAAGTTTAATTGCGCGTTGGCCAATGTCAATGAATCAACTTCTTTCAACCATTCATACTCTGTCTTATATTTTACAGGAGTAGGGAATTTTTCTTTCTTTAGCTCTTCCTTGTTCTCTTTATATTTTTCATATACTTCTATTCGTTCAGCCAGCATTTTATTATATACAAAGCGTACACACCCGAACGTTTTACGTATGAGATGTGCTTGTTCTTCTGTTGGATACAGACGAAACTTGTACGCCTTATTCTGCTTTGGCATATCCATTCACCTCATTTTCTGCTTCATTTTCCATAAGCTATGACGGTGATCACACAACCTGAACACTATAAGATTATTATCTACTTTCATTGTTATACCAAACCCCCCTCTTATAAGACTGATTATATTAGAGGCGAAATAAATAGGAAAAACAAATGTTTGGCTACGCCAAACCGAAATTCATCTCCCACCTGTCGCTAGACTATCGTCTTTCACACGACTGAGGAAGGAGACTTCTTTCGGATAATATGTTAAATATATTTTTAATACGTAAAACAGAGCTAGCGTTATGCTAGTTCTATTTTTTTGCCACATTCCTGTAACAAAGCCCCTGTATATTCAGTGGTGGAGGTGCAGAAAATGAAAAAAATGATAGCAATATGCCTGTTTACAACTATGTCATTTTCGACATTAGCTGGGTGTGATGTAAAAGGTAATAATGCTGTACAAGAGTCTAAAATAAAGAAAGCGACGTATAAAGAGTTTACTTACGATGTAAATCCAGAGACTTTCACGTTAACTGTAGAACATGATGGTATAAAGGAACAGGCGTCACAGCCGTTACCGAAAATGAAGGTGTCAAATGTAAAAAAAGACAAGGGGCGTACATCTTGGGAATATCCAGATCAAAAAGTAAAAGTGAATGTAGAAAAGAAAAAAGATCATTTAAATATTGATGTGGAATCAATTGGTGCAGAAAGCTTCACATGGCCGAAAGTACAAGCTGAAAATTATACACTTCCGTTATGGGAAGGAAAGCAAATTCCGAGTAATGATGAAAATTGGAAGAAGTTTTTAAAGGATGATGCATATTCATTTGCTGAATCATTTTCTATGAAGTTTTTTGCGTTAAATGGTTCGAAATATTCCATTGTATATATTGCGAACAATATGTTTAATAATGAATTGAAATTTCATTCGAATCCGAAAATAGGATTTGATTTTATACATGAATTCCCGAGTATAAATAAAAATAAAACATATGGATTTCAATTATATGTGACAAATAATGATGCAGTCAGTATTGCTAAACTGTATAAGGATAATATTACTGGAAAAGGTGAATTTAAAACATTACAAGAAAAAGCTAGAAAAAATAAAGAGATTGAAAAACTTTATGGTGCGGCTCATTTTTATTTTTGGAATCAAAATGGTTTGTCTGACAGTAACGTAAATTGGCCGAAGATAAGAGAGCAAATAAATAGTCCTGTATTTAGTCATATAAAAGAACTTATTCAAAAGAATAGTTCGGAGCCTGGAGAATTGAATGTATTTGAGCAAGTAAGTAAACAAGATTTCATTGATAAGTACCAAAGAAATGTGATTTTGCGTTATATAAATGAAGTATTATCAATGAAGGAATTGTATAAAGAGGATATTTTCCGAAAAGTTGATCGGAACGCTAGTGAGTTATTAAACAAAGGTGTAGATCATTTATCGAACATGGAGTTATATAACTTAAATAAGCATGTATTAAAATCAGCGCTCGGGGATGCGATTGAAGACGTAAGTAAATGGGGTAACGCAGATGGAACGGATATTATAAAGGAAATGAAAGCAGCAGGAATAGATAATGCATGGATTGGTTTACCAAACTGGGAACAAGGCTATATGCAGCCTAATTTCGTGACAGAAGCTAAGAAAATGGGATATTTAGTTGGTCCGTATGATTCTTACCATTCTATTCATGAAAAAGCTGATAAAAATTGGAATACAGCTTCTTTTCATAATCCATCGTTATATGAAGAGGCAACTGTGACGAAGAAAAATGGTGAAAAGGTGCAAGGGTTTTTAGGAAGAGGGCGAAAATTAAATCCAACTTTATCTCTTCCTAGTGTAAAAGAGCGAATGAACGATATATTACAAAATGGGCCTAAATACAATTCATGGTTTATTGATTGTGATGCAACAGGGGAAATTTACGATGACTATTCGGCTAAACATATAACGACACAAGAACAAGATTTAAAAGCAAGACTACAACGTATGGATTATATTGCGCAAGAAAAAGGTATGGTAGTTGGATCTGAGGGTGGAAATGATTTTGCAAGTAGCACGATTGCTTTTGCTCACGGCATTGAAACACCTGTTATTAAATGGGACGATGAAGATATGAGGAAAAACAAAACAAGTCCGTATTATGTGGGTGGATATTGGTCACCGAATCAAAATGTGCCAGAAAAATATGCAAAACAAGTACCGTTAAAAGAAGAATATAAAAAAGTATATTTAAATCCAGTATATTCGGTACCTTTATATAAATTAGTATACAATGATTCAGTTATTACAACACACCACTGGGAATGGGGAAGTTTGAAAGTAAAAGATGAAGTAGGAAACCGTATGCTATACGAATTATTGTATAACGTTCCTCCGTTGTACCATTTAGATGAAGTAGAGTGGAAAAAGCATAAGCAAGAAATTACGCACCATCTGAAAGTTTGGAATGAAGTTCATGAAAAGGCAGTAAAAGAAGAAATGACGAACTTTGCATATTTGTCAGAAGATAAATTAGTTCAATCTGCTTCTTATGGAAAAGATATTAAAATTATTGTGAATTTCTCGAATGAAGAAATAGAAATAGACAAGACGAAACTAAAAGCAAAATCCGCTTTCATTAATAATTATGGGAAGAAAACAATGTATACACCACTTGAGAAATAATATGAAATGTATTGTTGCATTACTAATTTTGTTCCTTAATCTTGCGGACTTTTTAGGTGGAAATCGAGCGATTCGAAACAAATACATTTATAAATCTGTAATTTAGGATGTTTTGAAGTGCTAAATATTTGAAGTTGGAAAATAGTGACTTGCTAAAAATAAGTACGAGAGTATAATGTGAAATGGAGTACATATTGGATTCATGCAGTAACCTTACAAAATTGTAAGGTAATTGAAAGGAAATTCAATATGAAGAATACTAGACATACATTATACTAGGGAAAGAGAAAGAGAGGCGAATGGATATGAGCTCTGAATTAGAACAAAATACGAGAAGCAGAAAAAAACGTTCTAAAAGAAAGGCGATAAAATGGTTCATTATAATTCCATTGTTCTTACTTATTTTTGGAGGAGTAGGGTATGGATCGTTAATATATAATAAAGCAAAAGCAGTTGTAAGTGATGCGTATGCAAAAATTGATAAATCATCAAAACGTGATAAAGAAGTTGAGCCTTTAAAGGATAACATCTCCATTTTAATTATGGGTGTAGATGGTAGTGAAATGCGAAAAAGTCAATACGGTGAGGCAGTTCGAACAGATGCACTTTTATTAGCGACAATTAATAAAGATGATAAGTCAGTTAAATTAGTAAGTATTCCACGTGATTCACGTGTTTATATTCCATCTAGAAAAAAATTAGATAAAATTACCCACGCACACGTATTTGGTGGTGTTGAAAGTACACGAGATACAGTGGAAAGATTTTTAAATGTTCCTGTTGATTATTATGTGAAGTTTAACTTCGAATCATTCGTACAAATTGTCGATTCACTTGGTGGTATTGATATTGATGTACCAGTTACTTTCACAGAGCAAGATAGTAAAGACCAAGCAGGTATGATTCATTTAGAAAAAGGCTTCCAACATTTAAATGGAGAACAAGCACTTGCACTTGCAAGAACACGTAAAATTGATAGTGATGCAATGCGTGGACAAAGACAACAACTTGTAATAGAAGCAATTGCTAAAAAAGCGATGTCTGTCCAATCAATTAGCAAAATGGGCTCTTTACTTGATGCGGTTGATAACAATATGAAAACGAACTTAACTTTCGATGATATGCTTGCTATTACAAAAAATATGGCAGGATCTAACTTGGAAATGGAAAAAATGCAAATTGAAGGTACGGATAAACGTATCGGTGGTATTTATTATTACACTCCAAATGAAAAAAATGTGAAAGACATTTCAAATAAATTGAATCAGCATTTAGGTGTAACACCAAAACCAGTTCGAAACGAATAATAAAAAAAGATTGGCCTTTGCCAATCTTTTTTTATCGAATGGATTTGTAACTTTTCTGTAGCGATTTTATATTTTAGAAAAATTATACTTAAATCATTTCAATTTATATAAACAAAAGGTGCAAATATACGATATACTAGAGGAGACGATTTGGCAATTAACTCCTAACGCTGAAGAGAAACAAATTCAATTTATTCATAAGATAGAAAGAATTGAATTGATGGGAGATCGAAATAGGCTAAAGCAAATTTTCTTGAATATTGTTCAAAATGCTATTAAATATTCACATGAAAAAGGTACAATACGCATTGAAGCGAATAAAAATGAAGGACAAGCAGTGATAAAGGTGAAAGACGAAGGGATTGGAATTGCTAAAGGGCATTTACCATATATAGAACAGTCATTTTACCAGATTAATAACCGTGCTACAGATGCTGGTCTTGGTTTAGCTATCATTAAAAAATGGTAGAGCTTCATGGAGGTACAATTAGTATTATAAGTAAAGAAAGAATAGGAACAACCATTTGGATAAAACTCCCATTATAATACATATAAAGTCTGTTTATATAGTGTAATAAAGTAAATAGATGTATAATTATATTGGGTGATTTATATATAAGATTAATAGGGAGAGGAATTCGATAGAATGGAAAAAGCTTTAAAAATTAAACGAGTAGTAGTCGTTTTAATAGCGATTGCAGCAGTAGCTATTGGGTATTTCATGTTTCAATCCATTACTTCACCAGCAAAGGCTGTTGCAAAACAAGAAAACGTAGTACAGCTTGCAAGTGAACAACCGAAAGTAGAAATGAATAAAACGGCACCAAGTCGTTTTAATGGGAAAGAAAGAAAAGTTGCTTATCTTACATTTGATGATGGCCCAGGGAAATATACGGCTGAATTGTTAAATATGTTAAAACAGCATGATGCGAAGGCGACGTTCTTTTTAATCGGAGCAAATGTAAAAGAATTTCCGGATTTAGTGAAACGTGAAAATGCAGAGGGTCATTATGTGGGTATGCATAGTATGACACATAATTTTGCAAAGCTATATAAAAATGGTGAGTATGTAAATGAGATGAAAGAAGATCAAAGCTTAATCGCAAATATTATTGGAAAATCACCTAAATTAACACGTCCACCATACGGTTCGATGCCTGGATTAAATGAAGGTCTTCGAAATAAAGTGGTAGAGGGCGGTTTTAAAGTATGGGATTGGACAATTGATTCATTAGATTGGAAATATAACAAAATGCAAGTTGATGCAGCAGCAGCACAAATTGCTCAAAATGTATTAACAAATGCAACAAAGCCACAGGAAGTTATTTTAATGCATGACATTCACCCACAATCAGTTGCTGCTGTGCCAGCAATTTTAAAGGGGTTAAAAGAAAAGGGTTATGAGTTTGAAGCTTATCATGAAGAGAGTCACTTCCCAGTGAATTTCTGGCATGATAACCGTATGTAATGGAGGAATGAACGTTGAAGTATGGAAAAGTAGCAGTAGTTGGAGCACTATCAGTAGGACTATTAACAGGTTGTTTCGGTGAAAAACCAGAAGAAAATCTTTATACAGCTTTTGAAACGGCTGCAACAAAAGAAAAATCATTAGTTGATGAAGCGAAGAAGTTAGAGAAGTTAGAGAAGGAAGGGCAAGAGCTATATTCTCAAATTTTACAAGAAGGTAAAGATCATAATGAAGCTGTTATGAAAAAGATAGAGCAAGCTACAGCAAATGTAGATGAACGTGAAAAAGTATTAAAAACTGAGAAAGACATGCTAGAAAAAGCTCAGAAAGAAACGAAATCTGTGCAAGGAAATATAGAGAAGCTTGAAGATAAGAAGTTACAAAAACAAGCGAAAGCAGTAGAAGAGTCGTATAAAAACCGTTATGATGCATTCCAAAAGATGAATGAAAATTATACGAAGGCGTTAGCGTCTGAAAAAGAACTGTATGAAAAATTAAAAGTAAAAGAAACGAAATTAAAAGAGATTGGTGAAAAAGTTAAAGCTGTTAATGAATCAAATGTGGAAGCACAAAAATCAAAAGAGCAATTTAACAATTTTACAAAAGAGTATAATGACAGTAAATTAGCATTCTACAAAGATGCAGAGATTAAGATTAAAGATCAAAAATAAAGAAGAATTTTCAGCGTAATAAAAAGCCGGAGAAACATCGTCACAAATGTTTTTTCGGTTTTTTACGTTAAATGAATAGAAAAGACTGGAATTGATATCATAAAAGAGTTATAGTGAATTATTCTAAGGGAAACATTGTAAAGTAAGGAGATTGAAATATGTCATATGAATTTTTAATCAAATTAGGTTTAGCGCTCTTTTTAGGATTATTCATCGGGATAGATAGGCAGCTAAAGAATAAACCGCTTGGTGTGAAAACAAGTATGGTTATTTCTGTAGCAAGTTGTTTAATTACGATGGTTTCAATTGAATCTGTACATGTATATTCTGTTCCAGGGCATACAAATATGGATCCAATGCGTCTCGCTGCTCAAATTGTGAGTGGGATTGGTTTTCTTGGGGCAGGTGTTATTTTACGAAGAAGTAATGACGTTATTTCTGGATTAACGACAGCTTCTATGGTGTGGGCTGCGTCAGCTTTAGGTATAGCAATTGGGGCAGGATTTTATTTACAAGCGACGGTTGCTATGATTTTAATTATTTTAGCGATTAATGTACTTCCGCAACTTGTGAAAATTGCAGGTCCGTATTCATTAAGACAAAAGGATTTATCTATAAAAATTACTGTAAAAGAGCATCATGAGTTAGACGGTATATTTAAGCAAATTAAAAATTTAGGAATGCATGTGAAACGCGTAAAAATTAAAGATATAGATAGTGGAGCATTTCAGCAACTGGAGATGGTTATTTTAGCTCCAGAAGACTTGTATACGACGGAGTTATATAGTTCCCTAAAAGAGATTGATCGTGTTGTTTCAGTTGAAGTGGAAAGTAGATAATGGTGATAAAAAAGAGTGAAGTGAATTCACTCTTTTTTAATTTGGATTTTTAAGGAAAGAAATTGATATAATGGTGAATAACAAGGGGGGAGAAATGATGGAAATACATATTAGAAGAGCGATAAAAGATGATATACCAGGTATAGCAAAAGTACATGCTGATAGCTGGAAAACAACGTATAAAGGGATATTTGCCGACGAAATTTTAGAAAATATAACATATGAGAAACGAGAAAAACAATGGGAAACCATTTTTCAACAAGAAGATAAATACCAATATAGATTTGTAGCAGAGACGTTAGATGGAACAATAATCGGATTCATTGACGGGGGAGTTGAAAGAAGTGGTGCGTATAATTGTGATGGGGAATTATATGCGATCTACCTTTTACAAGAGTATCAAGGAATGAAAATAGGACAAAAGTTATTTCAAGCTTTACTATCGGAATGTATAAACAATGATATGCAATCACTTTTAGTATGGGTTGTTACGAATAATCCTTCTAAAAAGTTTTATGAAAAATTTAATCCAGAAAAAATTGATACAAAATTTTTAGAGCGAGTACAGGTAGAAGAGACAGCATATTGTTGGAGAGATATAAATAATATTATTATGTAAACTTTATGTTTGAAAGAGGTATACCAATTAAGGTATACCTCTTTTGTTTAACTATTTTGGATAGATTACTAATGAAAAGTAGTAAGTATATAGTTTGAAATTGAGTATTTTTTTCTTGTATTTTTAACTAGATTAAAGAAAAGAGAGAAAACAAGAAAAATTAAATCAGATAAAAAAATTCTGAAATATACTATTGAATTGAATATCATTATCAATTAGAATCAAAGTTGATAACGATATTCAATTGTTGTTTATAGTATAAAATTTCGATAGCTTTAATATAAAGAGGAGGACCAGTATGCAGCATGCGAAACAAATCGCAGAACATGCAACGTTACAAAGTTTTTTAAACTGTTATTTAAGAGAAACAGGGAGTGGAGAATGGATTACAGAGGATGAAAGAATGGAAAGTATCTTCAGTAATACATTGAATAGAGATACAGTCCCCACATATTTATGTTGTCGGCTATCGGCACAGAACGTTACTTTGTATGGAGAAGTTATATATAAATCAGCAACAGATCGCCATTTGTTTGGAGAACAATTTTATTATCAAATTGGAGATAGTAATTCTGCTATTAAAGCTGATTACGTGACAGTTATTACATTCTTAATAAAAGAGATGTCTATCAACTACGGAGAAGGGACGAATCCTGCCGAACTTATGCTTCGAGTTATACGTAGTTGTCAAAATATTGAGGAATTTACAAGAGAGAGAATAGAAGATACATCTGCATTATACGGTTTTCATACGTCCTTTATAGAGGCGGAGCAATCTTTATTATTTGGACATTTAACTCATCCAACGCCAAAGAGTAGACAAGGTATTTTGGAATGGAAAAATGCAATGTATTCTCCAGAATTAAAAGGAGAATGTCAGCTTCATTATTTTAGAGCACATAAAAGTATAGTAAATGAAAAATCATTATTATTTGATTCTGCAACAGTAATTCTAAAAGAAGAGTTACGTAATGATGAGATGGTTAGTAAAGAATTTATATCGAAGTATTGTAGGGTAGATGCATATTCATTACTTCCAATACATCCGCTTCAGGCAGAATGGCTATTACACCAATCTTACGTACAGGATTGGATAGATCAAGGAGTACTTGAATATATCGGTCCTGCCGGTAAGTGTTATATGGCAACATCATCACTTAGGACGTTATATCATCCAAAATCAAAGTATATGCTTAAGTTTTCATTTCCAGTAAAAGTAACAAATTCAATGCGCATTAATAAATTGAAGGAACTAGAGAGTGGTCTTGAAGGAAAAGAAATGCTAAATACAGCAATTGGTGAAGTGTTAGAACAATTTCCAGGATTTGATTTTATTTGTGATCCAGCATTTATTACATTAAATTACGGGGCAAAAGAATCTGGATTTGAAGTAATTATACGAGAGAACCCTTTTTATAGTGAACATGCAAATGACGCTACTTTAATTGCTGGACTAGTGCAAGATGCTATACCGGGAGAACGTACTCGTTTATCGAATATTATTCATCAACTAGCGGATTTAGAAAATAGAACCTGTGAAGAAGTAAGTTTAGATTGGTTTAGGCGATATATGAATATTTCTTTAAAGCCGATGGTATGGATGTACTTACGTCATGGTGTTGCGTTAGAAGCTCATCAGCAAAATAGTGTTGTTCAGCTAAAAGACGGTTACCCAGTAAAATATTATTTCCGTGATAATCAAGGGTTTTATTTCTGTAATTCAATGAAAGAGATGCTTAATAATGAGTTAGCTGGTATTGGAGAACGTACTGGAAATTTATATGACGATTATATTGTAGATGAAAGATTTCGTTACTACTTAATTTTCAATCATATGTTTGGACTGATTAACGGATTTGGTACAGCTGGATTAATTAAGGAGGAAATTCTTCTCTCGGAATTAAGATCTGTACTTGAATCATTCCTTCCTTATAACCGTGAACCTTCGACCTTTTTAAGAGAATTGTTAGAAGAGGATAAGTTGGCATGTAAAGCAAATTTATTAACGAGATTTTTCGATGTCGACGAGTTAAGTAATCCTTTAGAACAAGCAATTTATGTACAGGTACAGAATCCGCTCGTTAGAGAAGTGGCTGTCCGTTCATAAAGCACGTTAAAATTTCACGTAATACAAATAATGGTATTTTCATAAGGTGGAGGGGGTTATGAGAGTGGACATGTGTCATATGAAAACATTGAAAGCGCTCGAATCAGAAGATTACATTTTAGTGCGAAGAAGGGTATTACGTCAATTAGTAGAATCGTTAATTTATGAGGGAATCATTACGCCAGTTCGTATAGAGAGCAAAGAACAAATTCTTTTCCTTATACAAGGACTTAATGAAGACGACAAAAGTGTAACGTACGAATGTTACGGAAGAGAACGAATGACATTTGGACGTATTTCTATAGATTCATTAATAGTGAGAGTTCAAGAAGAAAAACAAGAAATACAATCAGTTTCGCAATTTTTGGAAGAAGTTTTTCGAGTTGTTAACGTAGAACAAATGAAATTAGATTCTTTTATTCACGAATTAGAACAAACGATATTTAAAGACACGATTGCACAATATGAAAGACACAATAAGGTGAAATATACTCAAAAATCATACGATGACTTTGAAAGTCATTTAGTAGATGGTCACCCATATCATCCTAGCTATAAAGCACGTATTGGATTTCAATATCGTGACAATTTTCAATATGGATATGAGTTTATGAGGCCAATAAAACTTATATGGATTGCAGCCCATAAGAAATATGCGACTGTAGGTTATAAAAATGAAGTGATTTATGACAATATTTTAAAAAGTGAGGTAGACGAGCCTACATTAGAACTGTATATGGAACGAATTCACAGTGCGGGATGTGATCCAAAGCAGTACGTGTTTATACCTGTTCATCCTTGGCAGTGGGAAAATTTTATCATTCCCAATTACGCTGATCATATACAAGATAAAAATATTATTTATGTAGGAAAATCAGCGGACAATTATTGTGCGCAACAATCTATGAGGACGTTAAGAAATATTACGAATCCAAAGAGACCATATGTAAAGTTATCACTGAACATACTTAATACTTCAACACTCCGTACGCTGAAACCATACTCAGTTGCGAGTGCACCAGCTATATCGAATTGGCTAAGTGATATCGTAAGTCGGGATTCTTATTTAAGGAATGAATCGCGTGTAATTTTGTTAAAGGAATTTTCGAGTGTAACGTATGATGAGAATAAGAAAGCAACATATGGTTCATTAGGGTGCATTTGGCGTGAAAGTATTCATAATTATTTAGATGAGCAAGAAGATGCTGTACCTTTTAACGGATTATATGCAAAAGAGAAGAACGGGACACCGGTTATTGATACATGGTTAAACAAATATGGGATAGAAAGTTGGCTGCGATTACTTATTCAAAAAGCAATTATTCCAGTTATACATCTTGTTGTAGAACATGGGATCGCATTAGAATCACACGGACAAAATATGATTTTAGTTCATAAAGAAGGGTTACCTGTCCGTATTGCATTAAAGGATTTCCATGAAGGACTTGAGTTTTATCGTCCATTCTTAAAAGAAATGAATAATTGTCCCGACTTTACTAAAATGCATAAAGCGTATACGAATGGAAAAATGAATGATTTCTTTGAAATGGATCGTATCGAATGTTTACAAGAGATGGTATTAGATGCACTGTTCTTATTTAATGTAGGAGAATTAGCTTTCGTACTTGCGGATGAATATGAGTGGAAAGAAGAAAGTTTTTGGATGATAGTGTTTGAAGAAATTGAAAACCATTTTAGAAAATATCCACATTTGAAAGATAGATTTGAAAGTATTCAGCTATACACTCCTACATTTTATGCTGAGCAATTAACGAAGCGTCGATTATATATGGATGTGGAATCGCTAGTTCATGAAGTTCCAAATCCATTGTATAGAGCAAAACAACTTAACAAACAAAAATCAGTTGTTACAGGGGGAAATTATGCTAATCGTTAATAAAGAAGAGTATAGCAAAAGTGATTTTGATTTGAGGTTTCAAGCTTATGAGGAAATGGAACAATTTCAAGAAGCAGCAGGAAATAGATTTGCGCTTTGCCTGAAAGATCCATTTGATATTATTACGCTTGTGTTTTTCTTAAAAGAAAAGAAATCATCCGTATTACTTATACATGAAGATACGCCAAAAGAAACGGCTATTGAAATGGCAAAGCGAGCAAAGTGTATCGGAATTTTATATGGAGAAAATAGCGATTTTACAAAATTAGAAGTAGTGAACTCTTTACTAGAAGAGCCATCTTTATTGCAATATAGTTCTGGAACTACAGGAGAACCGAAATTGATTCGTAGAGCATGGACGGAAGTTGATACAGAAATTACTGCATATAATGTAGCTTTAAACTGTGAAGTGGATGAAGTACCGATTGTTATGGCTCCTGTTTCACATTCATATGGATTAATATGTGGAACATTATCTGCAATTACGAGGGGAAGCAAACCGATCATCATTACGAATAAAAACCCAAAATTCGCCTTAAATATAGTTCGCAATACAGAAAAACATATTATATATGCAGTACCACTTATGTTACATATTATGGGGAGTTTCCCGCAAGGAACGTTTCAGTTTCATAAAATTATGACATCCGGTGCGCCTTTGCCAGAAGCATTGTTTTATAAACTAAAAGAAACGACAACATATATGATGCAACAATACGGTTGTTCTGAAGCAGGGTGTATTAGTATATGTCATGATATGAAGAGCCATTTAGATTTAGGAAATCCACTACCTCATGCGAGTATAAATATAGGTTCAGATGAAAATATACCTGAAGAAATCGTAGTGAAAATGAACGATAAAGAAATTTTCACGAAAGATTTGGGATATAAGTCTGAGCGAGGCCTTCATTTTATGGGGCGCATGGATGATGTGATTAATGTTTCAGGATTAAAAGTCTTTCCGATAGAAGTAGAAGAAACGATGCTTCGACTAGAAGGTGTTCAAGAGGCAATCGTATATCGAGGGAAACATCCTGTGATGGGCGAAATAGTTAAAGCGAAAGTAATCTCTTATATTGATCCAGTTCGAATAAGAGAATGGTGTATACAGCATTTACCAGCTTACAAAGTTCCGCATGAGATTGAAAGTGTAACTGAAATTCCGAAAAATAAAACTGGAAAAGTAAGTAGAAAGTTACTAGAGATGGGAGAGGTTACAACATGAGACGTGAAACATTAAAGAATGAAGTTTTGAAAATTATGAAAGAAAAAATGGAATTAAAAAATGTAACACATTTAGAAGAAACAATGCGTTTAAACCAAGATTTATATATAGATTCGGTAATGATGTTACAACTCATAGTTTACATAGAAATGGATGTAAAACTATGTGTTCCAGAGGATGAAGTAGATCCAAAAGCATTTCTAACTGTAGGATCTTTGCTTGATTTTATGGAGGAATTACAGCCGTTACAGGAAGTGAATGGAAATAACTAACCTTTAGGAAAGTGGATGAGAACATGACTTCAATTAAAGTTCACTGTTTAGTGAGTTGTTTTTGTGAAATTATAAAAAGGCGTAGCGATATAGATTTTCGTCCTTTTTATTTTGGACTATGGGACGGAGATTTTGATATAACTGAAGGTGGCATTATTTCGTATCACTCCGAAAATATTAACCATGATAATTATTTATTATGGTATGAAAAATTGTATGGAATAAAAGTGAACGAATGGTATAATCATGCAGAAGATAAGGATAGAAATGTAGAAACGTTTTTACAATTAGTAGAAAACAAGCCAGAAAATCGTTATGTCATTGTAATGGTTGATATGTCTTTATTACCTGAGAGGGAAAATAAATTCCATCAAAAACCGTTTCCGCATTATTTAATGATATCAGAGACAGAGAAAGAAGAAGAATGGTTCATGCTAGATCCTGATTTTCGCTGGGAAGGGAATATGGAAAGAGAAAAAGTGCTTCACTCTGTTCAAGATAACCCATTTGGCGGAGGGTATTACATTGATATAGAGGAAATTCAAGAGCCAACAGAAGAAATGGTAGCAAGTTATTTCGTAGAAACTTTCAAAAGAAATGACAATGAACTGACTATGGAGCTGAAAAATGTAATTATAAAAATGGCAAATGAAGAAGATGGGTATTTGCTTTCTGGTCTTGTAGCGGCAGTAAAACAAATACCAGTACTTGCAATTCGTAAATATAGTTATGAACATGCCTTTGCATACTTCCGTGAAACGTTGCAATATTCGGAGCAAGAGTTTGATTATTGGTGTGATCGGGTAGAAGATATTGTACAAGGTTTTACAAATGTACAGTATCGTGCAATTAAAATGTCAATGATGAATAATAAAGATATGCTATTATCAATTGTTGAAAAGCTGGATGAAATGAATGCAATTGAACTGCAAATAAAGGCTGAATTAGAGAAACAGTTTTTATTATGGAAAGAAATGAAAACAAACGGGTCTGTCTTAGCATTAAAAAAACCTAACTGAATTTAAGATAAGGGAGTTCGAACCTATGAAATATTCATTATGTACTATTTCTTTTCGTCATCAATTAATTTCATTTACTGATATTGTTCAATTTGCATATGAAAACGGTTTTGAAGGAATTGAATTGTGGGGGACGCATGCACAAAATTTGTATATGCAAGAGTATGAAACGACAGAACGAGAATTGAATTGTTTAAAGAATAAAAACTTGGAAGTTACGATGATAAGTGATTACTTAGACATATCATTATCGTCAGATTTTCAAAAAACGATAGAGAAATGTGAACAACTTGCAATACTAGCTAATTGGTTTAAAACGAACAAAATTCGTACGTTTGCTGGACAAAAAGGTAGCGAAGATTTCTCGGAACAGGAGAGAAAAGAGTATGTGAACCGTATTCGCATCATTTGTGAAGTATTTGCTCAGCATAATATGTATGTACTTTTAGAAACACATCCAAATACGTTAACGGATACGTTGCCTTCTACTTTGGAATTATTAGGAGAAGTAGATCATCCGAATTTGAAAATAAACCTGGATTTTCTTCATATATGGGAGTCAGGAGCAAATCCAATAGACAGTTTCCATCAACTAAAGCCTTGGGTACAACATTACCATTTTAAGAATATATCGTCAGCAGATTATTTACATGTGTTTGAGCCTAATAATGTATATGCAGCAGCGGGAAGTCGTATTGGTATGGTCCCACTATTTGAAGGTATCGTAAATTATGAAGAGATTATTCAGGAAGTGAGAGATACTGACCATTTCGCTTCACTCGAATGGTTTGGGCATAATGCGAAAGATATATTAAAAGAAGAAATGAAAGTATTAACAAATAGAAAGTTAGAAGTAGTAACTTCTTAATATAAAATGATGTAAGAGTCTCTCATTGTAGAGACTCTTTTTTTAAAATGAAAAATTAACCAAAAATTACCATGTATTTAAATTGAAATTTAACACAATTTATATATAAATAAGGAGGTGATTGGTAATGGCTAGAAATCGTAATTCTAATCAATTAGCATCACATGGAGCACAAGCAGCTTTAGATCAAATGAAATATGAAATTGCACAAGAGTTTGGTGTACAACTTGGAGCTGACACTTCTTCACGTGCGAACGGTTCTGTAGGCGGTGAAATTACAAAACGCCTAGTAGCGATGGCAGAGCAACAACTTGGTGGCGGATATACTCGCTAATTGTAGAAGGTTATAGGAGAAAGGAAGGATTCTTCCTTTCTTTTTTTCAATTAATTGGTATGGATATATTGCGAACTGGATTCAAAGAATAGGAATGATACTATATTTTCCCCAATTTCTTTTGTTGTAAATGGGAAGTAGTAAAGATGTAATAGCCCTGGTGGAATGAAAAATTACGTTCCAGCAGGGCTATTATATGGTAAGAAATATATGATGAAAGGTTCCGAAGTCAACATGTTAAAAAAAGAAAACTGTTGTTTAATTGCGCTTGCATCAGTTCCACTTGTTATGACATTAGGGAATTCAATGCTCATTCCAATCCTGCCGACTATTGAAAAGAAATTACATATTTCATCATTTCAAGTATCCATGATTATTACAATTTACTCTATTGTAGCCATTTTACTTATACCGATTGCTGGTTATTTATCAGATAGATGGGGACGAAAGATGGTAATGGTTCCGAGTTTGCTCATTGCGGCTATAGGAGGAGCGATAACTGGTTGGGTATCTTGGAAAGTTGATAATCCTTACACTTGGATATTGATTGGTAGAGCAATTCAAGGTATTGGTGCTGCTGGTGCAATGCCAGTTGTTATACCGTGTGTTGGTGATTTATATAAAGATGAAAAACAAGTTAGTACAGGTTTAGGAATCATCGAAACATCCAATACATTTGGAAAAGTACTGAGTCCTATTTTAGGATCTGCTCTTGCTGCAATTGTATGGTTCTTACCATTTTGGGCGATTCCAGTTTTATGCGTAGTATCTATTGTTTTATTACTTGTTCTAGTAAAGGCGAAGAAACAAGAAGGAGAAGTACCGCCACTTAAAGAGTTTATCAAATCTATTCTCTCTACGTTTCGAGAAAAGGGAAGATGGTTGATTGCCATTTTTGTATTAGGTGCAATTATAATGCTTATTTTATTTGGAATTCTCTTTTATTTATCGACTATACTGGAATCAAAGTATGACATTCATGGTATATGGAAAGGATGTGTACTTGCTATTCCGTTGCTTGTACTGTCACTTAGCTCATATATGGCCGGTAAAAAAATTGGAGATAATCAAAATGTTATGAAGAAGTGTATTTATATTGGTTTTTTAATGGCAGCTGCATCAGTCATCATTCCTTTATTTATAAAAGGGATCTATTTACTACTTCTTTGTCTCGTTATTATGGGGATAGGAATTGGAATGGCACTCCCATGTTTAGACGCCCTTATCACACAAGGAATTGAAAAGGAGCAAAGGGGAACGGTTACGTCCTTTTATAGTTCCATGCGATTTATCGGTGTAGCAGCTGGACCACCTTTATATTCTTTTTTCATGAAAGGTGCTGACCATGAAGTGTTTTATGTAACAAGTATATGCGCTTGTATCGGTGCTGTTATAGCAATCATTTGGATTAAACCAGCAAAAGATACAAAGACGGTAAAACAGAAAACGGAACCTACTTCATAATTTGTAAGAGAATTGCATGATGTTTTTAGGGACATGCAATTCTCTTTCGTTCATTAAGAATAAATAACTTGTTTTAACATATAAAGCGCGACACCCCATATGATGAGACCAGAAATTTTATTTAATAACACGATTGTCTTTCCGGTTGAGTCCATTCTTTTTAGAAATTTCCCCGCGAAAGCTAAGCTTATAAACCAAATCCAAGAAACGATAATAGTTGCAAGTGTGAAAGCACATTTTTCATTTCCTATGTATTGAATAGAATTTGTTCCAATTACACCGATTGTATCTAAAATTGCATGTGGATTTAATAACGAAACCGATGCGGCGAAAAGAATTTGCTTTTTTAATGGCATACTTTTTTCTTGTTTTACATCGTTGGAAGGGTTACTTCTCCAAATAATAAAGCCCATGTATAGGAGAAAGAAAAATCCAATTATATATAACGAGTTTGTTAGCCAAGAAAAAGTAAGGAGTACAAGGGAGACACCTTGCACCGCAATCAATATGAGTAACGTATCACATATTGAGGCAGTTAATACTACAGGGGCTGCTCTCCAAATGTTTGGTTGGCTCGCACCTTGGTTAAAGACGAAAACATTTTGGACGCCTAATGGAATGATAAGACCAAATGCAAGAATGATACCATGAATAATTGCCTCACTCATCATATTACCTCCTATTTAAATTTATTATGATAGTGTATATTGTATAGAAGAAATGAAAATTTGTATCCATCCATATGGTTGGGGAGGTTACCAACCAAAAAGAATATAAGGTGATATGATGGAAAGATTCGTTTGGAAACCGAATATGTCTCTAGCGACTCCTATGTATAAACAAATAGAAACATATATTAAGGAAAGAATCGTTAATGGTGAATGGACTGTTGGAACGAAATTACCTTCGCAAAGAGATTTGGCACATATATTTGGTGTGAACCGGAGTACAATTGTAATGGCTTTCGATGAACTAGTGGCAAAGGGGTATATTGAAGGGAATGGCAGAAAAGGAACAATTGTTGTAAATAATAATGAGAATGCTTCCATATACGCCCCCCCGCCTAATTGGCAGTCTTATGTAGAAACAGGACTTCATTATCCAAATCTGCCTGCTATTCAAGAAATTAATCAAGCTGAATTTTATCCGCATGTAATTCGTTTAGGAACAGGTGAGCTCGCGCCAAGTCTTTTACCTGAAAAAAAGATGAAAGATATTATGAATAAGCTTTTAAAGTCGAACATGATACTTGGATATGAAGAACCGAAAGGGAATTTTTATTTAAGGAAGAAAATTGCGGACTATTTAAAAGGACATGGTGTATATGTAACGCCTGATTCTATATTAATTGTTTCAGGGGCAATTCAAGCGTTGCAACTTATTTCTATGGGGCTTCTACCAAAAGGGGCATCTATTTTATTAGAAAAACCATCTTATTTATATTCTCTTAATGTTTTTCAATCAGCAGGAATGCGATTAATTGGTATACCGATGGATGAGAACGGTTTACATGCATCATATATTCCAAAATATAAGAAGCAATTTAATGCATCTATTTTATATACAATCCCGTCTTTTCATAATCCGACGAACGTTAGTATGAATGCGAAGAAACGGATAGAAGTAATGGAAATATGTAATGAAATTGGATTGCCTATTATAGAGGACGCGGTATATCAAGACTTATGGTTTGATGAGCCTATTTCAAAGCCTTTAAAAGCATATGATAAAAACGGAATTGTACTACATATTGGGAGTATGTCTAAAGTCATTAGTCCAGGATTAAGAATCGGATGGATTGTTGGATCAGAGCCAGTCATTCAAAGATTGGCAGATATAAAAATGCAAACAGATTATGGCTCGAGTTCTATATCCCAGCAAATTGCAGCGGAATGGTTTACAAATGGATTGTATGATGAACATTTACAGTTTGTAAGAACTCAGTTGAAAAAACGTAGAGATTTTATGTTACAAATGTTAGAGAAATATTGTTGTGATATAGCAACTTGGTATGAACCAGTAGGTGGTTTTTATATTTGGTTACATATGAATGTACCCGTTTCAAACCGTAGCTTATTTGACAAAGCTTTGAAAGAAAAGATTTTATTAAATCCAGGTACTTTGTATGATAGAAGTGCAAATCAATTTTTGCGCTTATCCTATTCATACGCAACGTTAGAAGAAATTGAAATAGGTATAAAAAAACTTGCACAATTAATGAAAAAGTAAGAGGAGAAAACAATGAAACAATATGTAATTTGCCAAATTATCAATGGAGATAAATATTTAGCTGCATATGCGGAGACGAAGCAAGAAGCAATTGAAAAAGCAGAGTTGTTAGGATTACGAACGGGAAATCGATATACCGTTATTACTGCGGAAGAAGCGCAAGGGTTAACGTATCCGTAAGAGACGCATAATAATTTATCCCGCGTTAACGGACAGTAAAACTCCCACCTCAAAATTCAGTTGGAGCAAAGATGTTAGGTGGGAGATCAACTGTCCGTAAACGTCCGATTGGTTCAACTAATAATCAGTGGGGGATAAACACCCCCCACTGATTAAAGTTTCACTTTATGCAGGAAGTCAAATAAGCCTAGTAATATATTATTACTAGGCTTATTTTTTTTGAAAGCGTTACGTGTTTTCGTATGGAAAATAATAATATTATGAGTCAAGTTGACGGAAATACCTATTTGTTTTTCGGTCCTGATTTCCGTTTCTATAGTCATCAACGTATTGCCTGAAGTTCCACGATTGTAAAAACTTATTTGCGGCATTATAACCAGAATTGTATAGCCACTCTTTTTCTTCCTTTGTTAAGTCGAAGTTTGTACTAGTAATGGTTCCTGTTGGAATTGTAATTGTTCTTGCTTTTGATTCTTTGTCTAAATGACGTAAATCATGAGCTTGCATCATTGTTTTAAAAAGTCCTTTGAACATGGAGATAGGCTCGTTATAGTGGGCAGGATCAGCTTGAATCTCATCTTTTACGAAATGAAATCCAAAAGTTGGCCAGCGAGGAGAGGAAGGTGAGTCGAAAATCCAAATTGGATAATTGCTTAAAATTCCTCCATCAACCATATAACAAGGTTGCTTCCATTTAGGGGTTCTCCATTTTACAGGTTCAAAGAAGAAGGGAATTGTACTACTCATTCTTACAGCTTTAGCAATAGAGAAGCGATAATTTAAAAATCCATAGTTTGGTAAGTCGTCAGGAAAGATAACCATTTTACCATTACTTATATCAGAGGCGATAATTTTCAGCTTATTTAAATCAGGTAAATCTGTAAATAAGTGAACTCCTTTTTTTCGAAGTAATTCTTCAATCCATTCTTCTATAAATATATTAGAGTAAACACCAAGAGTAGTCCATGCGCTTAGTCCTTTTCCGATAAAGGCGATTCTGTCAATAAAGGTTCTCTTCGTAAATTTATCATAATCGATATCAGTTATAATCGTTTTTAACTCAGAACAAGAATATCCTGCTGCTAGGAGCGCAGCGATAATGGAACCAGCTGATGTTCCAGCTACACGCTCCCATTCATAACCTTTTTCAGCTAACGCGCAAATTGCCCCTACATGCGCAATTCCGCGTACACCGCCTCCTTCAAAAACACCATCAATCTTCATTAATCATACTTCCTTTCACATAAAAGATTTGAAAATGGCAAAAAAGCACGTATTGTACGTGCTTTTTTACAATAGTTTTTAAATTTACTAGCAGCCTACAAAGCCGCCCCAACAGCTAGCTCCAATGATGATTAGAAGGATAAATAAAACGATTAATAAAGCGAAACCTCCATAACCACAACCGCCGCCACCGTATCCGTAACCACAGCAACTATATCCGTAACCCATGTGGAATTCCTCCTTAAATTAAAAATAAAAATGAACGAGGGGAAAATGTACTGGACGAAATAATGAACTATCGTGTTTGTAGGAACAATGTATACTATGCTTTTTTTAACTTGTTCGCGTATGGAGGAAGAGCCCGTTTTTTTGAAGGCTTGTTGTTTTTACAAAGAATGGAGTATAATCTTTGTGCGATGATACAAATAAGTATGTAAATGTAAGGAGAATTTATGAAAAATAAAATTGAAGTATTAATTGATAAATATGAACTGACACATTTAAAAGAGGAACTTATGAATACTGTATTCTCTTGTGTGAAAGTTGTGCCAAAGCAGGAGGGAACAGTAGCGATAGGTAGTTCTAAAATGGGAGGCGTTCCTGATTTACCAGATTCATTTGAATACCCAATGCACAAAGGAAATCCGTTACAGTTTATCGCTCAATTTAATTTGAATGATTTACAAAATGTTAGTATGGATCATGATCTTCCTAAGGCGGGGATGTTATATTTCTTTAGTATTGAAAATTACTTTGAAGAAGATGTGAATCCAACTGAAGCGGGGCGTGTACTTTATTATGATGTTCCTGTAGAACAATTGCGAAGAGCCGATGAATTGAAAACGAATTATAACGAGTGTGCAACTACTTTTGAACTGACATATAAATTGCCAGAGCTTTTTATTGAAGATGAGGCGGATTCAGATCGATTCTTACAATTGCTTGAAGAGTTAATTCCAGACAACTACGATAACCATCAAATGTTTGGTGAGCCATTCTCTGTACAAGATGAGGTATTGCATGAGACTGGACAATATATGGAAATAGACCCGCAGCAAATGACGCTTTTATTCCAAATTGATTCAGATACTAAAAATTGTAATATGATGTGGGGAGATTTAGGGATGCTTTATTTCTGCATTGGAAATGAAGACTTAAAAAATCGACGCTTTGAAAATGCATGTTGTGTATTACAAACTTGTTAATGAAAAAGGTTGTTCTTGTAAAAAGAGCAACCTTTTTACAATGTTAAATATGCATAATCTCATATGACCTATACGAGAAAGTATTGTATACTCTGAAACTATACGATACTTTTTTCGTATAGTTATAGAATGTAAGGAGTGACGAGATGGGAAAGACAAGTAAGTATGTGACAGCTACCCTGCTTTGTTCAACTATAGTAATGGGAGGCTTACACGCGTCATCAGTATCTTATGCAGCTACGAATCCGACTGTAGCGACAACACAATCAGATACAAAGCTTTTAAATGATTTCAGAAAAGAATTAAAAAAACAGGTTGATAATCGAGAAGAAAATATTACAATCACATATAAAACGAAAGATAGAAATGCTAGAAATGTTATGGATCAATTGTATGGCGAGTTTAATATAATTGTAGATGCAGATGAGTATGTAAAATATAATGTAGCCTCTACTAAATATTCTATTAAAGGGCTACCAGGAAACTATACGTTTACACTGCAAGTGAAATACCGTGAATCAAAAGAGCAAACACAATATGTAAAATCACAGGCAAAAGCAATTATCGGTTCAATTGTAAAACCTGGAATGGATGAGCATGAGAAAGTAAAAACTATTCATGATTACGTTGTAAAACATGTATCGTATGATACGTCTTATAAAGCGTATACAGCATATGAAGCATTAGCAAATCGTTCTGCCGTTTGCCAAGGATATACGTTATTAACATATGAATTGCTAAAAGAAGCGGGTATCCAAAACCATATTGTAACAGGTACAGGAAATGGACAAGCTCACGCATGGAATTTAGTGAACATTGAAAACAAATGGTATCATCTTGATACTACATTCGATGATCCAGTACCCGATAAAGCTGGGCGCGTAACATATTCATATTTTAATATGTCTGATGAGCAATTAAGTAAAGATCACGACTGGGATCGCAGTAAATATCCAGCGGCAACTACAAGTTACTTTAATGAATTAACAAACAAAATAAAAGCGGGTAGTTCAAAGACTGCTGCGTATGAACAAATGTTAAAAGAAACAAATTTAAAATATTTATCTGCACAATACGGGGCAGAGAATTACAGTGAATTTAAGAAAAAATTACAGCAACAATTCGCTTCTAAGCCAGAGAAGGTAGAAGTACGATATAAGCAATCCATGGATGGAACAATGCAAGATATAAAGAAAGTATTAAATGAAATAAACTGGCCAAAAGGTGCAAAGCGTGTATCTTATGAAGTAGCACCTTATAGTGCGATGGCAGATTATTCATTAGTGACAATTACATTTACGTATTAAGTAATGAAAAAGAGCATCTGTAAAAGGTGCTCTTTTTATTATGTATCACTTTAAAAAACAGAATTGTGTGATAAAATGTAAAAAGGAAGGATGTGGAATCTGATTGAATTTGTTCGAAAGTAATATTTTTACATTGATATATACTTGTTTAGTAATCGGACTTATCGTTTTGTTTTTCCTATCATTTACTTTGTTCCTTAAAAGATTATTGCAAAATATCGCTGCAAAAAAACAGCATGAAATTAATATGAATAAGAAGCTAGATCAAATTATTGAATTGCTTGAAAAAGATAAGAAATAATGATAGAAGACGTATGAAAAGGGGAAGAGGATGGCTAATTATATAAAAGAATTACGTGAAAAAGTAGGGCACAACTGTGTTCTCATAAACTTTGCAGGTGGTTGTGTGTTGAATGAACATGGAGAAGTATTGCTGCAAAAAAGAGGTGATTTTAACGCTTGGGGATTTCCTGGCGGTGCAATGGAAATTGGAGAATCTGCCGCAGAAACCGCGATTCGAGAAATAAAAGAAGAAACAGGTTATGATGTAGAAATAAATGAGCTTATCGGGGTGTATACAAAATATTTTCAAGCATATCCAAATGGAGACAGAGCCCAGTCAATTTTAATATTCTTTTCATTTTCAATTACCGGAGGAGAGAAAAAAATAGACGGTGATGAAACGTTAGATTTGAAGTTTTTCCCGCTAAATAACATGCCACCATTGTTTAATCAACAACATGAGGATTGTTTGCAGGACTTACTAGAGAAAAGAATAGGGGTATATCGTTAACAAAAAAGAAGCTAATGAGATTAGCTTCTTTTTTCAGAGTGTTGGGAAACCCTGAAGGGGTTCCCAACACTCCGGAATCTTTTTTGATTTTAGTGAAAGAAAACAATATAAAATCATAGAATTTAGAAA
>NZ_JBTREW010000008.1:0-219972 GCF_054823925.1 Bacillus sp. F9_6S_D1_P_5
TTTCTAAATTCTATGATTTTATATTGTTTTCTTTCACTAAAATCAAAAAAGATTCCGGAGTGTTGGGAACCCCTTCAGGGTTTCCCAACACTCTGTGAAAAAGACGGTGAATACCGTCTTTTTTTATTTTATATCTTCTTCGATCCAAATTTCTTCTAATTTCATTTCCAGTGCACGAGCAATACGATATGCAACAGGCAAGGTTGGAAGTCCACCTTTTAATAAGTTCGTCATTGCAGAATTACTTATATTAGCTTTCTTTGCAATATATCCATATTTAATGCCTTTTTCATCAAGGATTTGTTTTAATTGGTTTCGCATAATTTCCACATCCATTTTAAATTTTTGCTTGTCCATATAAATATTTTGAGAATGGACAGGCAAAATCCTTCTTTCTAGGTCATATACCTATATCAAGACCACAAGGAATACTAAGTGGAATCAAGTACATCAAGAGGGGAGAGGGCGCGTATGCGTTGGCAATATTCACATTTGAATGAATCGCCTTACCTGTATCCATCAAAAGAATTGAGAAATATGTATAGAGGTACTAGGGGTAAAAAAAGAAACAAACGCAATTGTAGACTACAGGGAAAGATATGAAGTTTTTAATAATCATGAATACAAAGCATATTAACGTTTATCAAGCGATATAATGGATGATTTATATGAAGATGAGTATGAAGTGCTTGAGTGGGGAGATGTAATTAATGAGTATCAGCCAGTTATGACATCTAAGGGATTACAACACATTCGAAAAGAGGGATTCAAATGCCAATCGTAGGAGAAGCGGTAGTAGGGCTTATTATGACATTAGTATGGTTATACTTGGAGATCCTTCGTCTGGTTTCTTACATTATGAAAAACAAAGACTAAAAAACATCCTGCATGTTTCAAACATGCAGGATGTTTTTGTGAAGGTTTGTGTAATAGAAGAAATATAAAAAAAGTGCTAACAAGTTTGCAAACAAATTTGCTAACACCTATACAGAATAGACATAAATTATCGTGTCTTATTTGAAAATAGCTTTAATCAGTTAAATTACACTTATAAGCAATGCTCATAAAAATAGTCTTAATATCAAGAGTTTAACCATCGAGATATTTTATGACTATCGAGTCATAAACGGGGCATGATATTGATTTCTACCCAATTAATGAACGTTTAAAAGGGCGTCAGCCAGAAGAGCTAATTTATTAAGTATGGATTGGATTGGTCCTGTACTCTAGTTGAAGAGCAAATTACAAGATTAGATACGATTGCTGAAAAAGTGACAGAGTCTGACCGCAAGCAAATAAAACAGCATTTTATTATTAGCAGTCAATATGAATATTCATTTTGGGAAATGGCATATACATTAGAACAGTGGCCAGTGAATACAGAAGCGAAAAAGGTAATAGGATAGTGAAAAGAGGTATTGCTATACAAATGTATGGACAATACCTCTTTTTATACTCTTTTGTAAAATTATTGTAAATTCCAAATACAATACGCAATATATATTTTATAATTCTAATGTAATATATTTACGATAAATAAGGAGGACTATGTATGATAATTTCTTTTAACTTTTATCAGAGTTATTTCATTAATATGTTAGTCGGATAAGCGGTATTTGCTTCTCTTTTAAGTAATTAGATTATGTGATCATACTTTAGTTTTTTTGTGATCAAGAAAAATGAAGAAAGGAAGTAATCATTTTATGGAAAAATTAAAGTTGTTAACATTTGAAAATATAGTAGAACCTCTTTTAAACGAAAGCGTATCATTTATATATTTTCCTATTGAATGGCTTGATATTGTAGAGATACATTATAAAACATTTTTATTAACGAGTAAGTTGAAACGGTTGAATGAAAGATTATATGATATGTTTTCTGATATATTATTTATTCAGCATAATCCATATGTATTAAATGAAAATACACCATGGATTGTATGTAAAGAACCTATTAGAAAAGAACAACTTGATTATATTTTTCAAAGTTGGTATGAGATTATTCATGATTGGAAACCTAATAAATTAATAGAATCGCCAAAATATGAATGGCATTACGATTTAATTTCTAATTTAAACGTACTACATGATAAAGAAGTATATTCTAAGTGGGTGCCCGCTTTAATTTCACATATTTTTTGTGAACATCCCGTACTATTAGAAAATATAAACGAAAAAGATATATATTTTTCTCCTCTTAGATCACAAAAGATTTGTGAGGCGATGTCAGAGCCTATTAAAGATGAAAAAACACAAGACTATTTTGCCTATGTATTTCGATTCGAATATTTAACACGCGGAGGAGAGAATATTCCATTATTAAATGTTTCAATTGGAATTCGGAGATTTTATCAAGAATATAAGATGATAGGTTAAACAAACCCTGATATAACAACGTTTGTTTGACCTATTTTTTTGAATTGCAAACATTTTGCAAACATAAGTTATCCAAAGATGCTTTTACCAAAGTTTTTAACGGCTTCTTCTTGCATGTTCGGTAAAACATGAGAATAAACACTCAATGTCATTGAAATGTCTGTATGACCTAATCTTTCACTGATAATTTTAGGATTAACTCCTTGCTTCAATAGTATAGTTGCGTGTGTATGTCTTAGATCATGGAATTTAATTTCTTTTACGCCTGCGTTGTGTATCGCTCTAATAAAATTTTTTCTGAAATTTGCTTTTTTTATTATCATTCCAAACTCATTACAATTAATTAAATCAAAATCTTGATAAGCAGAACCAAGCCTTAATTTCTCTTGATTAATTAAAACCTTATGCTTTTTTAAGGATTCTATAGTTTCTTTAGGTACGGGAATGGTGCGTTTTGACGAATTTGTTTTTGCTGTTTTTTTGATTTTATTGTCATGGCCAGATGTTTGGTTTATTGTAACGGTATGTTTTTCAAAATCAACGTCCTGCCATCGTAAGCCTAGAACTTCACCCATACGCATACCTGTAGTTATTGCAAGAAGATACCCAATGTGATATCGTGATTCTTGTGAATGCAAAAGAAACTTTTTTACTTCTTCCTCTGTCCAAGTTTGGATAGAGGTTCTTTCTTTTTTAGGTATCTCAGCAAAATCAGCTGGATTTCGAGAAATAATATTTTGTTTTACAGCGAGATTTAAAGCACTCTTTAAAATTCTATGCATAAGGAGAACAGAATTGTTTGCAATATCTCTATCTATCGCGGTTTTATAGCACTTTTGAATGTGCATAACATTTAATTTATGGAGTGCGACCATTCCAATACTAGGTATAACATGTTGGTTGATAAATGCCCTATAACCGACAAAAGTACTCCTTTCTATACTCATACTTTTAATTTCTAACCAGTGATTTAGGTAGTCTTCTAAGGTAACTTTAGACGGCTCTATAAAAGTCCCTTCATTCAACTCTGTAATCTTCTTCGCAACATCAGCCTGTGCTTCTTTTTTTGTCTTATATCCAGAAAACCATTTCTGTCTTCTTTTTCCTGTCTCTGGATCAGGTCCGATATCAATAACAATACAATACTTATTTCCTCTTTTTCGAATATGTCCTTTCACTTAAAACACTCCTTCATTTGTTTTGAATCATGTTGTATAAGTCTAGTTTTAATTTTGCTGCTATGAAAATTACATGTTTGGACATATCAGCGATGGATATATTTTACCATATAAAAATAAATTGAGTTATAGGATAGAGTTTTCATTTGTTGTTAAAAAATATTGAAATCTCTACTCTAGTTATCAAATGCAATATTGCATATTTTATTGGGGGTCTAAAAAACAAGACGTATATTAATATTTTCAACTTTCTCA
Organism: Bacillus sp. F9_6S_D1_P_5; assembly: GCF_054823925.1. Lineage (NCBI taxonomy): Bacteria > Bacillati > Bacillota > Bacilli > Caryophanales > Bacillaceae > Bacillus > Bacillus sp. F9_6S_D1_P_5. The sequence continues at coordinate 3,809 of NZ_JBTREW010000008.1, forward strand.
AGTATTTTCAGAATATGAGAGAATAGATGTTTGGGTTATTTGTGATAGAATATTCTTAATAATATAATTTGACGGAACGAAAAAGACCCATAGCGTGTGTAATTGTGCTGGGAACACTTTTACACCGTTTGCCCTAATTGTAGTAGGGAAAACATTTGCCATGAGCCTTTCAGTTACGACTATGCGTAACATATACGGCTAGTATAACACAGCCTTTAGACGTAATTCATCATTAAGGTGCGTTTTCAAGATAGGGAAGTGTGTCTTGTTCCAATAAGGGGGACAAAACATGTGGAAAGCTCTAAATCAAATTGAAAAAGAGTTATGTGCAGCTGGAATAAGGAAAAATAAACTAGCAAATTATTGGGGAGTTAAGCCAAGTACTGTTACGAAAATTTTTAAAGGTAACACAGACATGAGTTTTGGCTTTCTTTCCAAAACAGTCATCCTATTAAACAAAGGCATACGGGTTCAAGAAAATCTATTAATGGATTATATATATGTAACGAAACCAAAATCAGAAAACTTACGTGAGGCAATGGAAGATTTAGCTTTAAGAGGAAAGTTTAATCTATTAATTAATATTATAAATAGTGAATCACAATCAAAGGTAGCAGAAAATAGAGAATTTGCTAATGTGTATCGAATTATATATAAACGATATATAGGTGAAATTGATGCTGCACAGTACCATAAGGCATTAAGCTTGGAAAGCAAATCAATAAGAACAATAGAGATGGAAGTGTTAATTGAAATTTTATTATGTCAAGCGCAATATCAATCGGGTAACTTTACTTCTTTAATTGAGCGATTAAAATCTCTTGAAATAAAAATAAATAAAATAAGTAATAGGTATATTCGAGAATGTTATAAATTACGATATAAAGAAGCAATTGCCGTTACTTCTTTGCAGGGTGGTGAAGTCATTGAAGCAAGGCATGTTAGTATGGAATTATTAGATGATCTTGAGTGGGATAACTTTTTTTCTTTTCCAAAAGTAAATGCATATTTAAAGTTAGGTGAATCGTATATTTTTTCAGCCAATGAATATGAGAGAGCAAAATATTATTTGGAAAAGACTTTAGAAGTGATAGGAGATAGTAAGACTAATGGAATTGAGACAAAAAGAAAAATGGTACAACATACATTATCATTTCTAAAGATTCATCATGATAAAGAAATTAGTAGCTTAGATGTTGTTCATTCAGGTGAACTAGCATATTTAAAGATTAAACAAGGTAACAAAATGGAGGCGAGAAAACTATTAAATCGATTAAAAGAGAAGAATGGAAGTTTAACAGACATACAGACTGCATATTTAGCTTTAACATATGAAGGTACTAAAAAAGAAGAGTTAATGAAACGTTCTCTTTTGATGTGTCAAAAGTCAGGGAATATATTTTATTCGAATTTACCAAAAATACACTTGGGTTTAATTTGAATAATTGGTATAATTGTCTTCGGAAAGAGGTGAAATAATGAAAAAAATAATTAAAATTATTCCTGCACTATTAATAGCTGCTACATTATTCATTAACACTGATTCTATAAAAGAAAAACCTAGTACAAATGATTCAAAACCTACAGTTCAACAAATGATGGTTGACCCTGGTGGCGGTTGGTAAAATACATAATAAAAGTTTATATATATTACAAATGACATCGTCTTAATTGACGATGTCATTTGTAGTTTTGGGAGAAATTTCTTTTTTCGTTGAAAAAAGAAAAAAGAAATTTTTGTAAAAAAAATACAAAAACACAAAGAGGGAGATAGAAGAAGATGAAGAGCAAAGAAGGGGAAGTTAATCTAATTAAACAAGCGTTATTACTTTTGCAAAAAGAGGATGATCCGAAAGAGGCATTATTTTCTATCTGTTTGAGTGAAACAAAAAAAGAAAAAGTTATGTAAAAAAGACTATCTAACTTTTTGATAGTCTTTTTACACTACATATTTCCTTTAGATTTTTCGTAGTTCACAAACATCTCTAATTGTTCTAATGCTTTTTTTCGTTGTTCTTCGGGTAAGTCATTAATGATTTGAAGAATTTCGTGTGCTTCTTTTGTTAGCTGCAAATCTTGGCCCGCTGTTAAATCTGGTGAATCAGATAAACCTAACAAATAATCTGTTGTTACTTTTAAATAATTTGCTATCTTCTGAAGTGTACGTGTACCGGGTGCTTTTTTCCCTTCGACATAATTATAAACAGAAACATGACTAACACCAATTACATCAGCTAACTGTTGTTGGGTGATGCTCTTCTTTTCAATTAATGATTTTAACCTCTCATGACTAAACATAATAAAAAACACCCCAAGTTTATTTTATATGAAATTATTTTTTTAAATCACTATTATGGTGTCACACTGTCATTATATATTAACTATCAGTTAAGTGGAAAGGTAATTTTTTTTAAAAAAGTTTTGGGAAACACTTGAACTTAACCTAAAGTTAAGTTAATATGTAAATAACAACAAAAACGGAAGAGAGGAGTTGTTTATGAAAACTCTAAAACAGCTACGTGTAGAACAGGGATATACATGTAGGGAAGTAGCTGAAGCCGTGGGTATTACTGAGGTTTATTATTGGTATATTGAAAACGGGAAGCGTCGACCTTATTATGACTTAATTGTAAAAATTGCTGAGTTTTTTAAAGTGAAGCTAGATGCAATTAAAATTTTTTGCCCATAACTTAACTGAAGGTTAAGTTATGTTTGGTTAAGTAAATTAGAAAGGAGCAAAACAAAATGGGATTAGATCAAATCATTAAAGAGTCAATCCGCGAAGTTGTTCGAGAAGAAATTCAAGCAGCTTTAGCTTCATTCCAACAACAATCACAACCAAACAAGGTAATGCGAGTGAAGGAAGCAGCAGCTTTCTTAAACATAGCGGTTTGTAGGGTGTATGAATTAGCAAATCATCCTAAGTTTCCAGTGATAAGAGAAGGGCGTAAACTACTTTTTCTACAAAAAGATTTGGAAGCGTGGTTAGAAGCACAAAAGGAGGTGATTTAGTGGAAGATACAACATCATTAGCAGTATTCGCAATGTTTATCGCGTGCAGTGCATCGCTACTTTACATTACTTACGAACCAATAAAACGATGGGCTTGGAGTGACGTAAAACAAAATAAAAAGACCCATGGCAGTGGGTCCTTTAAGAAAAACAAGTTGTTATAAGTATACCACGGAAAGTAGGGGAATAGTACATGGATTTAATTGAATATCAAGTGCTATTACCTAATAAGTTCTGGGACTTAGCAGAGAGCAAGGATGAATTAAAAAAGATGATTAAACGGTATTTCAAAGTTGTTTATCCTCATTATGAAATTCAACGAATTATCCAAAGTGGACAAGCATATGTGGCGGTTTGTACAAGGAGGTAAATATTTATGTCAAACATAGTAACTGAAATTGGTGGGTTAAATTTCAAAGGTAATGTGGTAGATCATGAATGGTTTAATTACATCACTTTTAGTAATGGTAAACCTCATATTGTAGCGATTATGGTTTTGAGTGAAATTGTTTATTGGTATCGCCCTACAGTTATTCGAGATGAAATAGATGGGAAAGTAACTTACAAGAAAAAATTCAAAGCAGACAAGTTACAAAAAAATTATCAACAGTTAGCCGATACTTTTGGATTTACAAAATTACAAGTGAAAAGAGCATGTGATTTATTAACGGATATGCTACTAATAAAAATCGAGTTTAGGACTATCAACGCTGATGGAAAGATTTTGAATAACGTAATGTTTGTGGAGCCTGTACCAACAGAAATAAAGAAAATTTCTAGTATGTATCAACAAATAGAGGAAGGCCCTGGTTACTTAGAAGTAAATAGGGTGGTTACTTCTAAGTCAAGACTCTCCTCACTTACAAGTAAGGAGTCTCCTAATTTTAAAGTAAAGACAAATACAGAGATTACTACAAAGATTACTACAGAGAATGTAAGTAGTAGTATCTTCTCTTTCTATGAAAATAATTTCGGTGTTTTAAATTCATTCATAGCTGAAAGTATTTCGCAATGGGTAAATGATACAGGCGAAGAACTTGTACAAGCAGCTATGGAACGTGCTTTGAAACAGCAGAAGAAATGGAATTATGCTGAGGGCATTTTAAAACAGTGGGTTAATAAAAATATTCGAACTTTAGCTGATGTTAATGCAGCAGAAATAGAGTTTAAAAATAAAGGTAAAAAAGGAGAGAAAAACAATGCAAGCGTTAGGAAAAACAGTAGCTTCATCGAAAAATACGATTTTGAGTAAATTTGCTCAAAGTTATGTGTTGTCTCCTAATAGATGTACAAATGTTTTCTTGGTCGGGAAAGACAAAATTAAAGACGTTTGTAATAAACGTTTACTTATAGATACAAAAACAAATGAAGAGTTTTGTCCACAATGTAGATCGGTAGAGCAAGAGGACCAGCAACTTGCAAAAGAAACCCTTGATATTAAGAAGAAAAACGAAATTATTCATTTATACGATTCGTTTTCAGATAACAGTCTTATTAATCCTAAGTTAAAAAAAGCGACATTTGATAACTATGAACCACCTTCAAAGGAATTAGCAAAGGCTAAAGAAGTAATGATGGATTTTGCTAGAAATTTTGATCCTAACAATTCGGAAAGCATTGTAATCACAGGTGATTATAGAGTCGGAAAGAGTCATTTATGTGTTGCGGCTACAAAAGAAATTATGAGGAAAGGTTACAGTGCAATGTTTATAGAAATGAACGCACTCTTTACAAAGATTACATCTACTTGGAATAAAAATAGCGAATTAACAGAGGACAAGCTAATGTCTATCCTGGCAAATGTGGATGTACTTGTATTAGATGATTTTGGAGCCGAGTTCACAGAAAAAGATGCTGAGGGAGTTACTTGGAAGAAAACGAAAACAAAGGATATTCTCGAGCGCAGGCTAGGCAGAACGAACTTATTTACAACAAACTTTGGAGTTATGGAGTTAGCTGGAATGTACGGAGAGCGTGAGTTTAGTCGGATTATGGAAGATACACAAGTTTTGAAAATGCATGGTGAAAATTACAGTTTACGTAATTTCAAAAAGGAGGAATAGGCATGTGTGTATTATGTCATGATACAGGAATTATTCGTAAAGAAACTTATCCAGGTATAACTCTAACGGAAGGGTGTAATTGTGAAGTTGCAAAGCGACAGCAAGCAGAAAATGATAAACGTTGGCAAGCATGGTTAATAAAATTCGAATCAATGAAACAAGAGTTACAACGTAATAAACAACAAAAAGTTAGTTAACAAGGGGGAGAAAGCTATGAAAAATACAGGTGTTGCAAGAAAAGTGGACGAGCTAGGGCGTGTGGTAATTCCAATAGAGTTACGCAGAACTTTGGGGATAGCTGAAGGAACGGCACTAGAATTTCATGTTGATGAGGAAAACGTCATTTTAAGAAAACAAGAAAAGTCATGTTTTGTAACAGGTGAAGTTTCCGAATCAAACATAGAATTACTGGGCGGTCGAATGTTTTTGAGTAAGGCAGGAGCAAGCGAGTTACTTGATGCTCTTGAAAAGAGCGTGAAGGTACATGCCTAAGCAATTAAATATTTTCGATGTAGAGCCAGCGATTTGCGAGTTTGATGTAATGAAAGCAAATGTAAAAAAAGGAACTGGACGCGTTACATATGCAGATGTACGTGTCCAAGTCCCAAGAAATGCAAAGGGTACGGATGAATTACCACGCACGACTAAACAAGATGATCGTTATGACATCTTTGAACAATATGTAATGGCAATTTGGAGGTTTCAACGAGCTGTAGATAAGTTCTTTAGTTGGGAAACAGCGGAAGAGTTATGTAAGGCAGCAAGGGATAAAAAAGAAATCATTCCTGTAAGGATTTATTTAGGAAGTGGTTTTAAACCTGATGTTGTCGAGTACATGCGGTAGTAAAAGGGAGAGGGACATATGAAAAAAATAGAAATCGATGTTAGCAGCAACAAGCTTTTAATAGTGAAGGACGGAAATGTAATAGCAGTAAATCCACCAATGAGCGGATTTGGTGAGCAAGTCGCGGTTTGGGTAAACGGTAAAGTTGATCGTGTGGATACTAAGTTTACTGAAAAGATAAAATAATCATTTTTAGAAAGTAGGTTCGCTTATGAGTGTAGCAAGAAATCATGAAGCGATGAAAGAATCGCGTTTGAAAATATACATCGCTTTAGAAGAAGCTAACTTCATTTGGGATGAAAGAGATGTAATTCGTTTTCGTGAAATGTGGAGTCAGGGTATGAGCTTGCCAAAGATGGCAAAAGCATTAAGGAGGCATCAAGCGGAGGTTGCGCTCCTTGTAATAGATCAGGCTGATAAGTATTTAATTGAAAATCGTCCGATAGGATTAGGAATTTGCTAAATAGGAAGGGGACAACAAAATGAACGTTATGGAAAATGGCGTATTGGAAGCAACTAAATTAATCAGTAAATCAAAGGAAGGACAAGCTGAAATGAATATCAATCAAATTTGTGAATTAGATCAATATCAAGAAGCGGCATTACGTACATGGAATACAAATAATGATTTCGGTGGACGTGTTTTAAATGCAGCATTAGGGCTTACGGGAGAAGCTGGTGAGGTTGCTGATATTGTAAAAAAAGCTATTTTCCATGGTCATGGATTTGATCCGGCTCATTGTTTAGGTGAAGAGAACGGTAATACTCATAAGTTAGCTTTAGAGTTGGGTGACATTATGTATTATATCTCCATTATGGCTCATGAGATGGGATATACCTTAGAAGATATCGCTCAAATGAATATATCAAAATTAGCAAAAAGGTATCCAGAAGGGTTTAGTCGAGAAGCAAGTCAAGCACGTGTTGACGTGAAGTAAAGATTGCAATAAAAAGAGCCACGAGTTGTGAAGGCTCATGGCTCATTGTATAAGGGTAAAGTCAAATTAATGACTTTATAGATAAATAGTATCACAATTATCCAAATAAATACAATAAAGGTAAATTAATTGTTATAAAATTTGAATTTTGTAAAAAATATAAAAAGAGTATCAAAGATAAGTTTATAAATAAAAACTCTACTCTCAAAAGGGTGAGAGTAGAGCTTGTGGATAACAATGCTGAGTTCTAGGGATGGTGAACATCAGCAACTAGATAATAACATGAGTGTTCAGAAAAAACATTGAATAAATATTTACGATTTTTCAATTAATAGTAAATTATTTTGAAGCGAACAAAAGCGTTATTTTATAGTGATGCAAAAAGAGTACATATCGAATATGTACTCTTGAAAAAAAAGGAGGTGTATATAAGTGATGAAACACTATACTACAACATATGCTTGTCTCATTTAAAAGTGCAAGGAATATAACAAAATAGTTATTTAATAAAAAATCGTGTACAAAAAATGTACACGATTATATAAAAATTATGTCTTGTGTGCTCATTGCATTCTATGTTTATGGTATGTAAAACGTGATACATTACAATACATTAAAAGAGCACTTTTAGAAGTGCTCTCTGACCAAAACTAATATTGAAAAGAATACCCAAGATATTATATATATGTTTTTTACATAGGTGTAAATTTAAAACAAAATCTTTCTATTACACAACAAAGCAGCTAGTTAATAAAACTAACTGCTTGTTGTATAAAAGAAACGCTGCGCTTACAGAAATAGTTTGTAACTTTAAGTTACAAAAATAGTATGAACAGGGTTGAAAATGTTATTCAGAAATGAAAGAAAACAAAATAAAAAAGAGCACCATGCATAAGTGCTCTTTAAGATAGGAGGTAACACTTTGAGCTGAATGTTTAGGTTAAAAGTATATGATATAGAAAAGGAATAAGACCTAAAATTTATTTTCAGCTCAATACAAAAGAGCAGCTAGCAAAAACTAACTGCTCTGTGAATAAGAAGAACCCAATGGTCATTCGTATTCAACCTTGGTGTACCTATATTGTTAACATGTTTTAGAAATTTATTCAATATAAGAGCAGCTAACAAAAGTTAACTGCCCGCCTCTCGACCAAGAGAGCAAGAGTGGGAAGAATTTAAAACTACCTTTTAAATTCTTCTATAGTATCGGAAAATATTTAGAATTCTATTCGTATAAAACATAAAAAGAGCACGATATAAGTGCTCTTTTCGAGAGTGAGTATAAATACCAATCATTCTATATTAGTATATGCACTGCATTATGTAGTTGTTACTAAAATTAATTTCAGTTTTTAAAATTAGAGGTTTCTTTTAATGAAACCTCTAAAAAGATAACTAAATTTACGTTATTGTAAATTCGATTGCGATAGGAGTTCCTCCATCTAGGACAGCTCCTCCTACAATAGTAGCAGCTGTAGTAGTCACACCAGTAATAGTATCACCTGTTTGAATAACGCCATTAATATAAAGCGTTAAAAAAGCATAAGAAGCAGGGAATGTTGTTACAGCACCAGTGTCATCAGTGAAGTCTGTGTTAGCAAAAGTTAAATCTGCTCCAGCGACAGTCCCTGTTGCTGCTGTACTTACAAATCGTCTTCCAGCTATAAAGGGCTTAACGATAGGCATTTATGTTCACCTCTTTTTGAGAATAAACTCAGACAAGTTTTTTTAAAGTCTTGTCCTGTATTGTATTCTATGTTGTGCTTCCTTCAAAAGATACGGCTTGTACACTAGTAAAAAAGTATAATTCTTATTTGTTTATTAAATGTTGTATAAAATTAAACAAAATAATCCTTTGTATAGAAAGCGAGGTTAAAAGAATGGAAGGTAATGTAAAACTATTAGGTGAGGACGGAATGTACGGAATGGAGTTCACAGGAAGTAAGGTTAATGTTTATAACGATGCAGGATACGTGATGGAGAGTATGACAACGAGGGAGCAGGTTCAGGAAGTTATTGATTTTCTTGAAGAGTGCAAAGGACAAATGGAATAGAAAGTGAGGTTAGCAGAATGAAACCTTTGAAGAAAAGAAAAATTAGAAAAGCAATTGCTCGTCGTAAAAAAGAAGTGGAGAAGTATCCAGTTAATAAAGCTTGGAGAAACATCTTTGTACAAGCTGGTATTTTAAAGTAAAGCAAACAGAATATAGTCCGGCTAGAAAACTAGAGGATACCAATTCATTAAAGCGGCAGTTAAGGCTGTTTTAAGAATAGGTGTCCTTTTTATTTTGAAAAGGGAGATGGGGAATTATGAAAGCACTTAAGGATGAATTACGTGAGTGGAAAAAACAATCAAATCAAATGAAAAAGAAAACTAAGAAAAAGCGAAAAGAGAAGTTAAGTACTCGTGACATTGAAGGTTTAATGGGAATTTATGGCCCACGTTATGAACGTAGACGTGGAGCTTTAAGACAAAAGTAATTAAAAATAAAAAGGAGTGGTCTTCCATGACTAAACAATTATCTTTCTTACCAAAAATTGATAGAACAGCGACACAAGAGGAATTAGAAGGTGTGTTGGAAAGCGTACGTATACATAGACAATTTGGGATGATGCGTAAAGAAATGAAAGTCACTCCTTCTTATGAAATACGTGAGCACGGCCCTACACATGCAGTTGGGAAGCCGTTAGAAGATGTTGCTATAGCAAATATTCAGCAAAGCAAAAGAGAAGAGTGGCTTGAAAGAATGTCAGTACGTATTGATCAGTTTCTAAATCGATTAGGGAACGGACGTGCAGGAAGCATTCAAAGAGATATTATTTATAAACGTTATTTAGAAGAAGAGGACGTATGTGATTACATGGTTTATAACGAAATAGGGATGTCAGAGCGTACTTATCGACGTTGGAAGTCTAAAGCGTTTTATAAACTTGCTTTTGCACTTGGATTAGAAGTTTACGAGACAGAAGAAACGGGAGGTAATGAATAATGAACTTTGTTCAACCGATACGTGATCCAGAGCAAATACAGCAGCTTAAAGAGTATTTTAAGGAAAAGAGCCTACGTAATTACATTCTCTTCATTATGGGTATTAATACTGGGCTTAGAATCTCAGATATTTTGAAACTCAAGGTGAGAGATGTTAAGGGCAGTCATATATCTATGAGGGAAAAGAAAACAGGGAAGCAGAAAAGAATACAAATTACTGCAGCTTTGAAAAGAGAACTTAAATGGTTTATTGAAGAAAGAGAAGATAATGAGTATCTATTGCAAAGTAGACAAGGGAGGAATCGTCCTATTGGGCGTAGCATGGCATATAAGATATTAAGTGGGGCAGCGGCAGAGTTTGGATTAGATGAAATAGGAACACATACGCTGAGAAAGACGTACGGCTATCATATGTACATGCAAACAAAAAACATAGCATTACTCATGGAGATATTCAATCACTCGTCAGAGAAGGTCACATTACGTTATATAGGCGTAAACCAAGATGCAATGGATAAAGCAATGACTAGGTTTAAAATCTAATCATTGTTTATTTCTTTTTAAATATAGGGGTATCGCAGCATTTTAGAAAAAACACGTTAAAAGTATGCAAGATTTTATCCAGTTTTTTGGCTAATCCAGTAACAAACAAGAACCCTAAATCTACGCCAGGATAGGAATGTATAAAAAGATGCATAGGGTTATAGAAAAAGAAAAAGGCGAATTTCTTTTGAAAGTAGGTATTCGCCTTTTTCTTGCTACCGATAATTTGGTGTTATGTGAACTAGATTTGTATAGAGCATGCATTCAACCATTTCAAATCTTATTCAACTAAAGGACCATTTAATAGGGGTACAGCCAGCATTTTGGAAAAAAACCACGCTAAGAGTTTTTGAGTCATTTTATGCTTGTTTTAAATTGTTTTACGTTAGCAACCCATTTTAATAGTTTTTTCATTTTTCTCAATAACTTTACTATTTTTCGCATGATAATATGAATGTAGCAACTCCTTATTGCCTAAATACCACATTTTATGTAAGGATCTAAGGAGTTCAAACTCATAAAAGGAGAAAAGTGTATGATTAAAAAAATGAAAAAAACTGTACTTTCAGTAGTAACTGCTGCTACATTGAGTTTATCTTTTACCACAACTACACCTGCTGATGCCGCAACTTCTTATGGACCAGAAATGAAATCCGTTCTTATGTATGCTGGAAAATTCAATTCAACTACAACTTATAATCAGTATACTGATGCTGACCTTACAAATCTAATGAAGGGGGCTAATACATTTATTATTCTATCCGCCTTTGCTTCTAATCCCGACGATACTGACCATAAAGAAAAGGTTAATCTAATTCGTAAAATAGTTGCAAAGAATAGTGGTGCAAAAATTTGGATTTCTACTTTACATAGAGGTGCAAATAGTAATGATTTTACAGCTGATAAACTTACTACCGAACTTAACCAGTTTCAAGCAGATTTAGGGAGCACTATTTGGAAAAATAATATAGAAGGTATTTATGTGAATATTGAACACGTTTATAAAGATACTGCTGATCCAAAAGGAACTGATGAAACTGTTTATACTGGAGACTATTGGAACAAATTGAATAATAGCATGAACTCAAATGTTACTGTTAAACTTTTTAAAGCCTTAGATTCATGGGCCACTTCAAATGGTAAGAAAAAGTTAGGGTGGGCTCCTTATGTCGATACAGATACTGATATTTTAAGAAGGGTAGCTTGGGTAGCGAACCAAACAAGCCTTTTCGATATTATTCTATTACAACCAAATTGGTATTTTCATGGTGACATCCAAAATGGGAAAGTATTAAATAAACCAAACTATTTATTAAAAGTTGTTGAAAGAAGTATGAATAATGGAGCACTCTCTTATACTGATGGAAGCTATATCCTTCCTCAAGCCTATGTTAATAAGAGAGTAGGAAATATTGGGGTAGATATGGAATTTGATGAGAGATTAGCGAATAATTCAGTGAAATATAACCGTTTAATTGAATATGAATTAACCTTTAAAGAAAAATTACAGTCCGGAAAGTATCCGTTTACTTTCTATATGGGTTCTACAGGCATTGACAATAATAGATATTTGGATAAAAAGACACCATTTAATAAATATACATGGGAGTATATGGTTGATTATTACTCAAATGGTACCGTTCATCCTAAGCAATAATGATTTTATGAATAATTTGTTATATATATTATATTAGGAGGAACTTTATAATGAAATTGGGAAAATCTATCTTTACAATTACTTTAGCAGTTTTATTATTGTTTGGAGTACAACCTTCTCAAGTTACTAATGCAGCTATTGGATGTAGTGTCGGTACTTCAAGTAATGGAAAATTTGATACTAATACTCAATGGAAATGGGCAACTACAGTATGTGTTCCAAGCAAAACTTTAACAATTGATATCTATTATCTTAATGGATCAGCTGCCACCAATGTTAAAGTGAAAAATAGTCGAACTGGAGTAGAATACCTCTTAGATGAAACTTTTAGTGGCTCTAACAATAATATTTCTTTTAAGCTTCCTGAGACAGGTGACAATTGGCAAATATATGTTCAATCAGATGAATGGTTTACAAATACAAAAGGTACCCTGTATGCTACAGGTTCTTAATCAAGAAAACTAGTGTTTATTATATTTTTATAATTGACGATACTTCGTTTTCGTCTTTGTTTATGTCCAAATATATATAAATCCTACTTATAATTTCGACATTACTGTATTGAGTCTAAATCATTCAAGTAAAATTATGTCTTGCATTTAAAAACATATTATTGTGATAATTTTCTAAAGAGGATTTATATAATTAAGATAGTCAAACTATTAATTTATTAACAATTCTTGAAGAATGGATAAATTAACTCTATTAAATACTAAAAGACTGATTAACCTAAACGTGGATTAATCAGTCTTTTTAATATTCCAATTTGCTTAGCTTGGTTTTTTTCCGAAATGCTGGCGGTACGCCTAATAGAACAAGTTTGTGAAACTAGTGAAACATCATAAAGAAAATTGTAAGATTTTCAAAGGCAATAGGTACATAAAAAGAGAACATATTTATTAATGTTATTTGAATAACTAAAAGGAGAGAATAGAATGAAAAATAAATTATTGAGGGTTGGAACTATTTATATTCCTGTTATCAATGTAGAGCTTTCTTCAGAATGGTATGTAAACAAATTAGATGCAGAGTTAAGTTATAAAGACAAAGACAAGGCTATTCTTAACTTCGCAAACCAAAGTTTTTTTCTGGTTAAATCCCAAATAAATCAAAGCTTAAATTTTTACGATTTTTGTGGTGAAGAGCGCTTCTCTTTAACATTTGAAGTTAATGGTTTAAATACACTTGAATCAATCCATAATGATTTTATAAAAAAGGAAATAAAAGTTGGAGAAATCGAGAACAGAGGACACACTGGAAAGAACTTTGTTTTTTATGATTTAGATGGTAATAAATTTGATATTTGGAGTGAATTAAGTCCCATCTTCAAAGAAAAATATTTAATATCGCAATAAGAGAGTTTGATTATTCAATAAACAGTGGATTCTCAGGAATAAATATGGTGCCAACTAAGTTAAATCATTCTTCCGCAATCGGGTGCGATTGTGGAAAATAATAAGTACAAAAGGATCTTCAATCGAAGATCCTTTTCCAGTACCGATAACGAAAATTATGTAAATAAGCTGTCCACATGGGCAGCTTATTTTATTTTTGTGCATAGCGTAGGTTATTTTGCAAAATGTTGGTGGTATCCTTATACAGTTACTCATAATTTTCGTACTGTGTAACTCAAAAGAGAAAGTTAAATGGAACCATTGATACCAAGGGATTTGGCGAAGGGGTCAGTTACACACAATATAAGATATGGGTAAGTGGGTATTGAACTTATAGTTATTTTTAATGTTAAATATAAAGAGATAGTAATATTAATAATGATGATTAAGGAGTTGGGTATATGTACGGTTCAAATTGTATTGTTTGTAAAAATGCAGATGTCAGGATTCGTCAGATTGGTGGAGGCATGCATATAGAATGTTCTCAATGTGGGGAGTTTGGTATGGTAGCCAATACTGTAAGGGCGGTAATGGATAATAGTAAATTACAAGGAGAATTAGCAGCTATTCTGCTAGAGAGACATATTAAAGGAAAAGGTAGTATTAATATTTGTATTGATTTATCAGCAGATAACGCAGAGATTTTAAGAGAGTATCCGTTAGTTACATTGGATGAATTGATAAAACAATTTCCTAGAACTGTTTCTGAGCAGATGGATCGTGCATTAATGAATATTGCTGGTTTATCAGATTTCCCAGGTGAAAAAGTTTCAATACCATATGATAGATGCCATCTTTTATACACTAAAAGTTCGAGTGTAGAAGAAGTAAGTTTTATAATAGATCAATTGGTTGATGCTGGATTAGTTACACGTTCGGGAAGTTTGAGTAAACAAATAGTAGTCAAAGTGACGGCAAAGGGATGGAATAGAGTTGTAGAGTTAGAAAGAAATAAAGAAAATGAAAGTCAACAAGCATTTGTAGCAATGTGGTTTGGCGATGAAATGAATACTGTATATCAAAGGGCAATTAAGAGAGCTATAGAAGATGCTGGATATAACGCAATGAGGATAGATGAGTTGGAGCATAATAATAAAATAGATGATGCGATCATTGCTCAAATACAGAGAAGCAAATTTGTTATTGCAGATTTTACCGGTCATCGAGGTGGTGTTTACTTTGAAGCTGGATATGCTATGGGGTTAGGCATACCAGTAATTTGGTCATGTAGAAAGAATGATTTGGATAACTTACACTTTGATACAAGACAATATAGTCACCTTGTATGGGAAACAGAACAAGATTTGTATAAACTGTTACTGAATAGAATTAAAGCGACGATTAAATAAGTGGCAGAGTCTTGGCCGCTTTTTGGCAGGAAATGTGCCGGTTGTTTTGGAATCAAAGTGATATATTTGTATTGTGAGAAGTGGCGGAAAACACAACTCACTATGTTGTTTCTAAAATTCTAAACGGCTTCATAATGACGGCGCATAAAATCCGAAACCAGCAGATGGTACTGATTGAATGTTACCGTTAATAAGGAGAGCTTTTGCTCTTCTCTGAGCTAACAACATCCTAGGTAGATGGAATGAGGGAAACCTGATAAGTTTTCCGATAGTGTCTGTCGTGGTTGTTAGCTGAGAGAAAAATAAAACTTCACATACCGTAATTAAGCAAGTAAATAAGAAAATGATAAAAAAAGCATCCATTCGGGTGCTTTTTTTATTTTGTTAAGGAGTGAAATACATGAAACTAAACAAACAAGAACAAACAGTTATTATCGGTAAGTTAATCAATAATGTTATCGGTGTGGAGTTAGCAAAGCAACATATTGATCCACAAAAATTAGAGAAGGCTGTAGCATTGCATAACGAAATGAATGATGATATGACACCGAAGCAAGTACGAGAAGCGCTTATTAATGTACTGGATAAAGCGATAGATGAATTCTTAATTCCTAGGGCATAAGGAGTGAGTATAGATGTGTGAGGTACGTACAGAAACCAGATACTTTAATAAAGCTGTATGTCTAGTGTGCAGGCATCAAGACAAAGTGTATCATTCATCCAAGGAAGAATATCAAGAAGTAACTGTTTGTCCAAAGTGTAACGGTGCTTTTGTAGATATGTGGAAGTTAGGGAAGTATGAGAAACACATCAACAAGCATAAGGAATGTGAACATAAGTATCGATTGATGGATAGTAAAACAACACAGATACAAGCTGATAACAGACAAGTATCTATCCATATCTTTGGGAGTTTCTATTGCGAAAAGTGTCTTGATATTCAATTCCGCGGAAAGATTGAGGAAGGAGAAAAGAAGAGATGCAATTAACGAAACTTGAGAAGGCTGTTGCTCTTAGTATTGTTTTTAATGCTATTGATAATAAAGTGTTAATTGGACATGTAAGCAAGGAAAAAGTATCAGATGTGGTTGAAGTGTTTGAAGAGTTAAAAGAAACAACACCAGAGAAAGAAAAGGAAACTCATATAAATGTAATCAATAAGTTAATTGATTGTTTATTAAATGATAAGGAGTGAGGATGATTGGATAGTGTTTTAAACGGTAAGATTGCTGCGCTTGGTCTTACATCTATTGATAAGAAAGCATATATCAAATACCTTAAGCCACTTGAAAAAGCACACAAAAAAGCCGGAATAGATGTTAAGTATTATAAGCTGTATGGCGAGAAACCTATGTTTTATTCTGTGGAATACCTGGAACGAACATCAATAAAAGAATTATTGGAAAAGGATAAATGGAGAAAGGATTTAAGTGTAAGGGCTGAGTAGATGGAAAGATTACTTAACTCGCTTATAGTTATATGCTTTATATTAATTATTCTTGCGTTTGTCGGCTTCTTAATAACTATGAAGGAGTGTCATGATAAGGGCGGTAAGATGGTTGGCACAGGAGAATATACAACAACAACTCAAATAGTAAACAATCAAGTAATTGTAAGTACAACTGAAAATATGGTTTGTGATAAGGAGTGAGGATAGATGATTAAGTTTAACAGTACTGATGATATACAAATAGATAAAGAGTGGCAAAGAAGAGAAGGTATAAGGAAGTTAGAACTAACGTTAACAGAAGAAGGAGACGTTGGTACTGTATCAATTGAGCGATATCCTTTTGCGTGTAACTGGAGTAATGAAGATGAGAAACAATGAACGAATATAAAACCAAACAACAGAAGCGTAAGTTCTATGACAGTGGTGAGTGGAAGAGTATACGCGAGCAAGTAAAGAAGCGTGACAACTATGAGTGCCAAGAGTGTAAACGTAACGGTAGTGTTAGTGTGGACACCAATGAGTACAGTGAGAGTGCAAAGCGTAAGAAGATACAGCTAGTTGTCCATCATATCAAAGAGCTCGAGCATCATCCTGAGTTAGCATTAGACATAAACAATCTTGAAACAGTTTGTGTAAATTGTCATAACAAAGAACATGGAAGAATGTACGAAAAGAAACAAAATAAATGGGAACACGATGAAAAGTGGTAAAAAAGAATCAACAATAACACCCCCCCTTAAAAAAATTCATCAAAAATTGCTCTAAGGGGCACCGGAGGAGGGGGTCGTTTTTCCAGATTTTTGAGCAGTATCGCATAGGACCCCTACCCAGCATAAAAATATGATTGAATCGAGGTGATATTATGGCGGACATTGATGAACGTGAGGTGCTAGTTAACAAAGAAAAAAATCGTTTAAAAAGATTATTTAAAGATATCCCACCTAGTAAGTTGAAAGTAGTTGAAGGGTTAATTATTCAGGCAGCAAGATTAAGAGTTTTATTAAATGAGATGTGGGTAGATATATCTGAGAATGGTGACTATGAAATGTTCTCACAATCTGATAAAACAGAGCCGTATGAAAGAGAGCGACCTGTTGCCCGACTATATAATACCCGCGATCAATCATATCAAAGAGTCATTAAACAACTAACAGATTTATTGCCAGAAGGAAGTAATAAAAAAGAAATTAAGAAGTATTCGGCAAGTGATTTAATATGATTTCCCATAAGTATGTAAGTGAATATATAGAATTATATGAAACGGGAACGGTAGTATTAAATAGGGAACGTATCATGCTTATTAATTACTTAAAGCAAGATATATTAACCCGTAATGATTTGCATTTTGATATGGATTTAATCCATAAGTGCGTAACTTTCATAGAAAAGTGGCACTTTAAATTAAATTACTTTCAAAAATTTTTAATAGCATTTGTGTTTTTGTTTGATGAATATGAGGATGTTTATTTTGATCAGCATTTTTGGATGATGGCAAGGGGTGCTGGTAAAAACGGATTGATTAGCGCATTGACACACTTCTTTATTAGCGAATTGCACGGTATTGAGCATTATAATGTATCTGTAGTTGCTAATACAGAAAGGCAGGCAAAAACATCTTTTGTAGATGTTTTTGAAAAGAATAAAAAACATGAAATATTAGACGAGCTATTTGTATCAACCAAACAATTGATAACGAATAAAGCGACTCGTTCGACTTTTGAATTTCATACATCAAATGCAGGAAGTAAAGACTCATTAAGAGATGGATGTGTTATTTATGATGAGATACACAGATATGAAAATAGCGATGTTGTAGAAGTATTCTCTAGTGGTTTAGGTAAAGTTCCTAACTCTAGGGAATTTTTTATTACCACAGATGGGTTTGTCCGTGAAGGTTACCTTGACAAGATGAAAGAGCGAGCAATGAACATCTTGAAAGGAAAAGAAAAAGAAGATAGGTTGTTCCCTTTTATTTGTAAGCTTGATAACGCTGAAGAAGTAGACAATCCAGATATGTGGGAAAAAGCAAATCCAATGTTTAGTAAACCTATGAGTCAATATGCTAGAGGGTTGTTCAAAAAGGTTATGCGTCAATATAAAAACCTTGAGAATGATCCATCTAACAGAGAAAACTTCATGACTAAAAGAATGAATTTACCAGAAGTGGATTTAACAAAATCTGTTGCTACCTGGGAAGAAATAATGCGTACTGGTTTTGAAGAAGATGGAGAAACACTTAGAAAAATTCCAGAGCTAAAACATAAAGTAGCTGTGGGAGGACTAGATTTCGCCAGCATTAAAGACTTCGCGGCAGTCGGTTTACTATTTAAACATGGTGAGGATTATATTTGGAAAGGTCATTCATTTGTGCGTAAAGGATTCTTGGACAAGGTGAAATTAAAAGCACCTATTTATGAATGGGCTGAAAATGGATTATTAACAATTGTGGATGAACCTGTAATTAATATTGCTCACATAGTAGATTGGTTCGTGAGAATGCGTGAGATGTATGGAGTTAATACGATTGTTGCAGATACATTCCGTTTGGATCTTGTTAAAACAGCACTCGAAGCAGAAGGGTTTACATTGTTATATATTCGTAATCCAAAAGCTATTCATTCATTATTAGCGCCAAGGGTCGAAACATTATTTGCAAACAACCGTATTATCTTTGGTGATAATCCGTTAATGCGCTGGTACACCAATAACGTCTACGTTCATATTAAAAAGGATGGCAATAAAGAATATCTGAAAAAAGATGAATTCAGACGAAAAACTGATGGGTTTCAAGCTTTTATTCATGCATTATGGCAAGCGGATAACATTCTTGAGGAAGAAGTTGAGTTTATGCTCGATAGTATTAAATTTTAAGGGGGTGATGACCATTGGATGGTTAGGTTCAGTATTTAAAAGAAATAAAGAACTAGAATTCATGTTGGATTTGGATGTAATAACTGATACAGCAAACAGGCTTCATATGAAACGATTGGCGATTGATACATGCGTATCATTTTTAGGAAGGACAATTAGTCAATCTGAATTTAGAGTAAGAAATGGTAAAGCATTTAAGAAGGATGAGCTTTATTATCGATTAAATGTAAGACCAAACAAGAATATGACCGCAAGTACCTTTTGGGAAAGGTTTGTTCGCAAACTTATTTATGATAATGAGTGTTTAGTCATACAAGCAGATGATGGTGATTTACTTATTGCAGATGGATTTAAACATAATGAGTATGCTGTGTTTGAAGATACTTTTACTGATGTAAGGGTAAAAGATTATACGTTTAAGAGAAGTTTTAAGCAAAGCGAAGTTATTCATTTGAAGTATCGTAATGATAAATTATCTCCACTTATTGATGGATTGTTTGCAGATTACGGTGATTTGTTTGGTAGGATATTAAACTCACAGAAACGTAAAAATCAAGTTCGTGGCACGGTTGATATGGATATGATTGGTGCTAAAACTGAGGAACAAATAGCAAAGTTACAAGAGTTTATAGACAATATGTATAAGTCAATCGGTTCGAAAGATATAGCTATTGTTCCACAGCAAAAAGGTATTAATTATAACGAGATATACAATGGTGTTGCAAATGGTCCAAGTGTGGAAGAAATCAATAAAGTAACAAATGGTTTCTTGAATCAAGTAGCTATGGCAATTGGTACTCCTATAGCTCTGATATATGGAGAAATGGCTGATGTAGAAAAGCAAACGAAAAATTATATGCTTTTCACAGTACGACCATTATTAAAAAAGCTATCTGATGAAGCGAACGTTAAATTCTTTGAAATGAGTGAATATCTTTTAGGACGAAAAATTGAGGTTAAGGCTGTTTCCTATCAAAGTATATTTGATCTTGCGACAAGTATTGATAAACTCATTTCTTCAAGTGCATTTACAGGAAATGAAATTCGTTCAGAAGTAGATTATGAAGAGTCAGATGATCCAAATCTAAATATCCATCATATTACGAAGAACTATACAAAATTAAATGAATCTGAAGGGGGGTGAAAAATGATGGAGCATGTGAATATGAATAAGCTTTTGAACTTAAAAAGAGATATTCGTTTTGAAGCTAAAGGTGAAAATGAATACAAATTAACTGTTTATGGGTCAATTGGTGGATGGTTTAGTGAAAACAATGCTGAAGCAGTAAGACGAAAAATTCAAGATGTTAAAGCAGAAAAAATTCACGTTCATATTAATTCTGGTGGAGGTTCCGCTTTTGATGGTGTAGCAATTTGTAATCAGTTAAAGCAGCATAGTGCAGAAATTATAGTTCATATTGATGGTTGGGCAGCTAGTGCCGCGTCTGTAATTGCAATGGCAGGTGATAAAATCATTATGCCTAGTAATACTATGATGATGATTCATCAAGCGAGTACCTTTGAATATGGAAATGCAGATCTTTTTGAAAAAACAGCACGAGATCTACGTAAAATTGATTCAGCTTTAGCAGCATCTTATAAGAAGCGTTTTGTTGGGACAGATGAAGAATTAAAACAACTTTTAAAAGATGAAACTTGGCTAACGGCAGAGGAAGCAGTTGCCCTTGGTTTAGCTGATGAAATTGCTGATGAAATCGAAATTGATGATACGCAAGAAGATGAAGAAGAGGAAGTTGTAGAAAACTTCAAAGAAGGGTTAGTAGCTAAGTATACAAAACAACCAAATAATCAAAATCCAGAAGAGCCTATTCAAGAGCCTGTTAATGTAAAACAGAATCTGAGTACGCTCTTTTTAAATTTAGGAGGAAAATAAAATATGGTGATTAAATTTAATAATTTTGAAGAGAAAAAACTAGCTTTCGCGAAGGCAACGCAGGAAGGTACGCCAGAAGAACAAACAGCAGCATTAAATTCTATGATTGAAGCACTTGCTACAGATGTGCGAGCTGATATTTTAAATCAAGTAAATGAATCAATGGTAGATCGTTCTATTATGCAGTCTCGTGGCGCTAATGTATTAACAAGTGAAGAAATGAAGTTCTTTAATGCAGTTGTGGAAGAAGGTGGTTTTAAATCTACTGAAACACTACCTAAAACAACGCAAGAACGAATCTTTGATGATTTAGTTCAAAGTCATCCGTTACTAGGACATATTGGCTTAGAGAATTTAGGCGCTGTGACGGAGTTTATTTATGGAGATCCAGATGGTGCGGCAGTATGGGGACCGTTATTTGGTGATATTAAAGGACAATTAAATGCTACATTCCGAAAAGAATCAATTACTCAACTGAAATTAACAGCATTTATTCCATTAGCAAATGACATGCTCAAACTTGGTCCAGTTTGGGTGGAACGATATGTTCGCACAATGATTTCAGAAGCGATGGCAGTAGGATTAGAACGAGGATTTGTAACTGGAACAGGTAAAGAAGAACCTATCGGATTGTTAAAAGATCCAAGTGGAAGTGTTGTTGGTGGAGTGTACCCAGATAAAAAGCCAGCAGGAACTTTAACTTTTGAGCCTGGTCGTAAAACAATCAACGAACTGAAAGGCGTTGTTAAATTACTGGCTAAAAAGCTAAACGCTGATGGTTCAGATGCAGATCGACCAAAAAATATCGCTGGTAAAGTTGTTATGGTAACTAATCCATTTGATACTTTTGACATTCAAGCAAATGCTACAATTCAAAATGCGGCAGGTGTATATGTAACGAGCTTACCTTTTAATCCAATCCCAACAGAATCTGTATTTGTACCTCAAGGACAAGTGGTGTTCTTTGTTAAAGGAGAGTATATTGCAGCGATGGGTGGAACGGAGCCAATCAAAAAGTTTGAAGAAACACTAGCTTTAGAAGATGCAACGCTTTATATCGCCAAACAATACGCTACAGGTAAACCAAAGGATAAATACACTTCACAAGTTTACACATTGAAACTTGAAGAAGTAACCCCACCAACACAAGGGTGATGTGAATGGATAAGGTAATTTCGAATGAAATATTACAGCAATTTAAAGACAGGATGCACTTAGGTGATGATGAAGATGATAACCTGAGACGCATCCTTTTTGCATCCACAAAAGCTTTAATAAAAGATTGTGGAGCATATAACATAAACGAAGATGAGACGTTCAAAGAATTAGTTTTTGAACGTTCTCGTTACGTTTATAATGATGCACTTGAGTATTTCACTAAGAATTTTTTAACCGAAATTAATAGTTTTGGTATTGCAAAAGCATTAGAAGAAATTAAGTTGGACGGTGAATAATATGCGTCCTTTCCAATACAAGAAACCACTGAATACTGGTGATTGTAGAAATCGAATTATCATTGAACAACCTGAAGTAATAAAAGATGAATTGAATCAAGAAGTTGAAACAGGCAATTGGCAAGAAGTTAAAAAGGTATGGGCAATGATAAAAACGGTAAAAGGTTCGGAGTACATTGAAGCTTCAGCTTCGCAGTCTACACGAATTTATCGGTTTGTAATGCCTTATACAACAGGTATTACAGAATTAATGCGAATTACTATGAAGGATCGTATCTTTGACATTATCGAACCGCCGATGAATGATGATGAAATGTATCAAACATTGACTATTATCGCAAAGGAGCACGTTTAGTATGAACGATTTTGCGAGTGAAATTGCTAGAGAATTACAAAGGTATGCGAATGTTGTGGAAGAAGAATTGTTAACCGCGCAAGAAGAAGTAGCTGATGTTGCTGTAAGTAAATTAAGACAAAGTGGCCCTAAAAAAACAGGTGCTTATCGTAAAGGGTGGCGTAAGAAAAAAGAAGGTAATGGAGTTGTCGTCCACAATATAAAAGGGCAACTAACGCATCTTTTGGAAAATGGCCATGCGAAGGCTGGTGGTGGACGTGTTCCAGCTCAAGTGCATATTCGTCCTGTTGAAGAGTATGTAATTAATGAAGTACCAAGACGAATTGAAAGGGCGCTTGAATAATGACATTAGGTGAATTAACAAAAATCCTTGAAGCTACAGGTTATCCTGTAGCTTATTCGCATTTCATAGCAACGCCAGGTAAGCCAGTGCCAGCGCCACCTTATATTTGTATTCTTGTGGATGGATCAGCAAATTTAATGGCTGATAACAAGGTTTATCACAAGATAGACGATGCAAATATTGAACTTTACACAACTAAAAAAGATTTAGTTGCAGAGGCGAAACTTGAAAAAGTCCTAGACGACCATGAGATTCCTTATGATTTGTATGGGACTTTTATTGAATCTGAGAAATTATTTCAAAAAATATATGAAACGAGGTTGATGTAGGTGAATAAAGAAAATAAAGTTACGTTTGGTCTGAAGAATGTACATTATGTTCCATATGATGTTCAAGACTTTTTAGTGAAATTTGGTACACCAATTCCACTACCCGGTGGGGTTGAACTAACTTTTGAGCCGCGCGGTGATTTAATTGAATTTTATGCTGATGACATGCTTTATTATGCGGCAAGTAATAACCAAGGTTATGATGGAACGCTATCTATTGCAACTATTCCGGAGCAATTTGCTATCGATGCATTAGGTGAGCAATTAGATGAAACAGACGGTGTATTAAATGAGTTAGCTGATGCCAAAGGAAAATCATTTGCATTACTATTTGAATTCGATGGAGATGTGAACGCAACTCGACACGTTATGTATAACTGTGCAGCAAGTCGTCCAACAATTGCATCTAAAACAAAAACAAATTCTGCTGAACCGAACACAAATGAATTGAAATTTGTTTCTAGTCCAATCGTTTTAGCTCCTGGTGGAAGACCTATGGTTAAAACAAAAACAACTTCTAAAACAACTCAAGAAATTTATAACAACTGGTACAAAGAAGTGTATATCAAAAAAACAGAAGCACCAAAAGGAGCATAATAGTAAATGGAAAAGACAATTACAATAGACGGAAAACAAGTCAGATTAAAAAGTACAGCAGCGACAGTTAAAAAGTATAAAGCTCAATTTAGACGTGATTTATTTGCGGATATGTTGGCATTAGGGGCTATTGGTACATTTGCTTCGCAAGATGCTTCAGAAGGTACCATTGATTTGTCGTCTGTAGATTTTAAACATGTAGATTTTGAAGTAATCTATGATTTGGTTTGGCTATACGCTAAAACAGCCGATCCAAGCATTCCAGATCCAATCACATGGTTAGATGGATTTGATGAGTTCCCAATTTATGAAATCATGCCAGAAATAAACGATATGATTCAAAAGACAATGGGAGCAAAAAAAAAATAAAGAAAAATAAGGGAGAGCAAGGGACATTCAGTGATGAAGAATTAAGCACTGATTTGTTCCTTGCTCTTTGTTATAAAGCGAAACTAACAAGTTGGGATTTAGAAGACATGACAATTGGTGATTGTTTTGATTACATTGCTGAATTTGCTGAAATGGAGAATCCGGATAAAGAAAAAGTTAGAAAAGCAACTCAAAAAGATTACGATGCGTTCTAAGAAAGGGGTGAGAAAATGGCAGGAAGAATTAAAGGAATCACAATTGAAATTGGCGGAAATACTCAACCATTGCAAAATGCTCTAAAAGATGTTAACAAGCAGAGTGACAATTTGGCCAAAGAACTAAAAGATGTAGAACGTCTTTTAAAATTCGATCCTGGTAATGTCGAAGCGTTAGCACAGAAACAAAAGTTATTAACTCAACAAATTGAAAATACCACGGAAAAGCTAGATAAATTGAAGGCAGCCGAACAACAAGTTCAAGCACAATTTCAAAACGGAAAGATTTCTGAAGAGCAATACCGTGCATTCAGGCGTGAGATTGAATTTACAGAAGGGTCTCTTAATGGTCTGAAAAATAAGCTTGGAAATATGAAGGCTGAACAAGAAAATGTAGCGAGTACCACAAGACAACTAGAAACATTGTTTAGAGCTACAGGTAAAAGTGTTGATGATTTTGCAGGAGCATTAGGAAATCGTCTTGTGAATGCAATTAAAAGCGGTACAGCTACAAGTCGTCAGTTAGAGCAAGCGATTGGGATTATTGGTCGTGAAGCATTAGGAACTGAAGCGGATATTGAAAGACTACAACGAGCTCTACGATCTGTGGATGCTGGTAATTCAATTCAACAAGTGCGAAATGAATTAAGAGATTTACAGCAAGAAGCCGGAAAAACAGAGAAGAAGTTTGAAGGTTTAAAAATAGGATTAGAAAATGTTATTGGTGGGTTAGCAGCTGGCGGTGGTATTTCAGCCGCTATTGAAAAAGCAATGGATATGTCAAAGTTGCAAACGAAGATTGATATAACATTTGATGTCCCAGAATCCTCTAAAAAGTCTGTAGAAGAAGCTGTGAGAGGTGTTACCGCTTATGGCGTTGATGCTCAGGCATCTTTAGAAGGTGTACGTAGACAATGGGCATTAAATAAAAATGCTAGTGATGAAGCGAATGCCGCAATTGTAAAAGGTGCAGCGGTTATTTCAAATTCCTTTGAAGGAGTAGATTTTACTGAGTTAATTCAAGAAACAAATGAGGTAGCCGCAGGGATAGGTGTATCGAATGACCAAGCTTTAGCACTAATGAATTCTCTATTAAAAGCAGGATTTCCACCAGAACAATTAGATACAGTGTCAGAGTATGGAATGCAGATGAAGAATGCGGGATTCAGTGCTAAAGAAATACAGTCTATTTTTGAACAAGGGATAAATACTAAGAGCTGGAACTTGGATAATCTCAACGATGGGGTTAAAGAGGGAAGGATTAACATGGCGGCTTTTGGTCAGGAAGTTCCAAAAGCGATGTCCGATTTATTGGAAGGTACAGATGTATCCATTCAAAAAATGCAAGAATGGGGAAAAGCTGTAGCTGATGGTGGCGAAGGCGGCTCGAAAGCAATGGCAGAAGTCGCAACATGGATTGATGGAATAAAAGACAAATCATTACAAAATGCACTTGCAACAGAAATCTTTAAAACAAAATGGGAAGATCAAGGTACAAATATGCTTGCCGTTTATAAAGGTTTGGCTAATGTACAAGATAAAACGAAACAAAACCAAGATCAATTGAATGATTCCATTAAGAAAATGGATGCAAACCCAGCAGTTAAATTTCAAAAAGCGATGCAGGATTTACAAGTTGCGCTCCAGCCAGTTCTTAGTGTCATAGCGGATGTCATTTCCAAAATAGCTGAATGGGTTTCAAACAATCCAAAGTTAGCAGCCACATTAACAGCTGTTGCAATGGCTATTGGTATAATTTCAGGTGCAATTATGGCACTTGCTCCTATAGTCATGACAGTCATGAGCTTCTTTGAAATTGGAGCTTTAGCAGCAGCCGGACTTGTTGCTATTGTCCCTATTATTATTGCAGCTATAGTCGCTTTAGGAATTGCCATTTATCAAAATTGGGATTCTATAAAGCAGTGGACAATAGATACATGGAATTCTATTAAGGAATATTTAATAGAGCTTTGGGATGGGATAGTTCAATCTTCTAGTGAAGCTTGGAGTTCTTTCTTAGAAACAATGCATGCATTCTTTGATCCAATAGGTCAGTTTTTTAGTGATTTATGGACAGGGATAGGCGAAATATGTAGTAGTACATGGAATTCTATTGTTGAATTCTTTTCAGGTGCTTGGGCTTCATTCACTGAAATGATGCATAGTTTCTTTGATCCTATAGGCGAATTCTTTAGTAGTTTATGGTCCGGAATTGTTGAAACAGCGTCTTCTTGGTGGACTTCTTTAGTTACAACAGCTTCAGAATTGTGGGGGACACTCGTACAAGCTTGGCAAGAAACTTGGAATACCATCGTTACTGTTTTAGATCCAATCATTTCATTAATTTCAACAGTACTACAAGCTGGATGGCTATTAATACAAGCAGGGGTACAAATTGCATGGGCAGCCATTTCACAATATATAATTCAACCAATTCAACAAGCCTATGATTGGGTAAGTACAAAGATAGGTGAATTAGTTACATGGCTCGGTACACAATGGGAAATTGCAAAAGCTGTGGCCCAAGTTGCATGGGGATTGTTTAAACAATATATTATCCAGCCTGTACAGGAAGCTTGGAGCTTAGTGAAAGAGAAATTTAGTGATTTGATTTCTTGGTTAAGTTCACAGTGGGAACTTGCCAAATCTTATACTCTTATGGCTTGGAACTTGGTAAAACAGTACGTTATTCAGCCAGTTCAAGAATTGTGGAATACAACCAAGCAAAAGCTTGCTGATCTAGCCAATTGGATATTATCAAATTGGGATTCTATAAAATCCTATACGCTTACAGCTTGGAATTTAGTTAAACAATATGTTATTCAGCCAGTAACAGACGCTTATAATCAGGCAAAGCAAAAATTCACTGATTTATATAATTCAGCTAGAGAAAAATTCGATTCTGTAAAGAGTGCAGCACAAGAAAAATTTGAAGCAGCGAAACGATTTATTATTGATCCAATACGAGATGCAGTTGGAAAAGTAGAAGAGTTTGTCGGTAAAATAAAGGGGTTCTTTGAAAATCTGAAGTTGAAAATCCCTAAACCTGAAATGCCACCTCTTCCACACTTCAGCTTACAAACTAATACAAAAAATGTTTTAGGTAAAGATATTACTTATCCATCCGGAATAAATATTGACTGGCGCGCGAAAGGTGGTATCTTCACTAAACCAACTATCTTTGGAATGAACGGTGGAAACTTGCAAGGAGCTGGAGAAGCTGGACCAGAAGCAGTTTTACCTTTAAATAAAAAGACACTCGGATCAATTGGTGCTGGAATTGCAGCAGCCATGCCGCGCGAACAATTTGCTATGCCTGGTGAAATCAATCAATTAATGAATGATATGAGCCGTATGATGGCTAGTTCTGTAAGTCAATTATCAGGATTAAAGACTGTCATGAGTGGTGTGTATGGAAGTATGTCAAATAGTAGACAAGCCATGACAAGCAGCGTATCAAATCAAGTATTTAATTACTCTCCAGGATCATCTGATGGTGGAGCATTTCCAATGCTTGGGGGTGATTTAGTTGTTGAAGTTCCTGTTGTTTTAGAGGGACGAGATGTGGCGCGTGGCACGTATCGATATACAACCGAGTATCAAGAACGAGAAACAAAAAGAAACTCAGACTTTTAGGTTTGGGTTTCTTTTATTTTATAAAGAAATGAGGTGTCAGCATGAGTTCTTTTACATTTAATAACGAACGAAAAGACTTTGTTCAAATCGCAAAAGGATGGAAAAGACCGACTTGGGCGCCATTAAAAAGGAATTTTCTAAGTGTTCCAGGATATCCAGGTGCGAGACTATTAAATACCCAAACGGAAATGCGTGTTTTATCTATTCCTGTAGGAATTATTGTTCCTGATGGATCTGATTTAGAAACTATAAAAGAAGAAATTGCAGATTGGCTGATTACCGATCAACCAACAGAGCTTATTTTCGATATAGAACCAAATAGAACATATTTAGCTGTTGTGGATGATAGTTTTGATCCGGATGAATTTGTAACACTCGGAATCGGTACAATTAAATTTGTCTGCCCAACACCTTATAAACTAGGGAAAGTACAGACTCACACATTCACACAAAGTTGGTCTACTGAGATTACTTCTTATTTCACGAATAAAGGAAGCGTAGAAGCTCCAGCATTACTTGAAATGACTGTAAAAAAACCAAGCACTTTTTTAGATGTTTGGTTTGGTGATTATCCGAATGATCGCGATTATTTCCGTCTTGGTTATCCTCGAACTGTGGAGGAAACACCAGTGCAAGAGCGTGAACGTGTTATGTGGGATGAAATGAATTCAACTGTAGGATGGACGCCTGTTACTGGACAAGTTGAAGAAATGAAAGGTACAGGTAGTTTCAAGGTTAAAGATGGACATGCTCTGTATTGTGAAAAATATGGAGAAGAAGGAACTAGTGGTTTTTATGGAGCTATCGCTAAGAAAAACATCCCTGGTGGACCGTTACAAGATTTTGAAATGGAGACATGGATTACTTTGCAATCCAAAAGTATAGCTGAGATGGGTCGCGTTGAAGTCCTTCTTTTAGATGAAGCAAGTAATGTAGTGGCTCGTATCAATATGAACGATCTATACGATAATGCAGAAATTACAAAAGCATATATGAGAATTGGGAATAATGGAACGCCTAATAGTATTAAGAAATTAGTAGATACCAGCGGCGGTTACTCCACTACATTCAATCAGTTCCGAGGGCGCTTACGTATCGCTAGAAGGGGCAAGAAATGGTCTGTGTATGTAGCTAAATTTATCGATGGTACGTACACAGACGGGGCATCTCTTGTGGAACAATTTAATGATGTTGACAATAGTAATCCAATGACAACTCGGAAAATTGCACAAGTAATGATTGCAGTATGTAGATGGGATAATCATCCTGCTATAGATAATATGTGCATAACAGATTTAAAAATATGGAAAGTAAACAAAGTTCCATCTAATACAAAACCGTATATTTTCGATACAGGGGATAAAGTGATTATTGATACAGAAAGAAGTCTTGTTACGATTAACGGAAAAGATGCTATTAATATTAAAGATATATTTAGTGAGTTTCCTAAGATCATCCGTGGAGATAATCGTATTGATATTATGCCACCAGATGTTACAGCTACAGTCAGTTACAGGGAGAGATATAGATGAGAACGCCAAGTGGTGAATTGCATGTTGTTGATTTTAAAACAGAACAAATTGTAGCATCTATCCAGCCTACAGATTATTGGGATGATAAAAGGCATTGGGAAATCAAAAATAACATTGATACATTAGAGTTTCATGTATTTGATAATACAAGGCATTCCTCCACACTTATGCAACAAAATTTAGTTTTAAAAGAAGTGCGTGATGGTCGTATCGTTCCTTATGTAATTACTGAAATTGAAAAGAATTCTGATGATAGATCAGTAATCGCTTATGCATCAGGTGAATGGATTCAGCTTGCCAAAGCTGGAATTATTCCTCCACAAAAACTAGAAGGTAAAACCGTAATTGAAATGGTTGATATCGCTCTTGCAGGTACGAAGTGGCAAAAAGGGAATTTAGAATACGCTAGTTTCCGTTCTATGACGATCGATGAATTTATTGATCCGTTGTCTTTTCTTAAAAAGATTGCTTCCTTGTTTGAACTAGAAATACAATATCGCGCTGAAGTCGTAGGTTCTCAAGTCGTTGGGCGTTATGTGGATATGGTCAAGAAGCGTGGTCGAGAAACAGGAAAAGAAATAACCCTTGGTAAAGATTTAATGGGAATTAAGCGTATTGAGAACTCCCAAAACATCTGTACAGCCTTATTAGGTTTCGTAAAAAAAGAAGGCGGAGAGTTTATTACGATTACCGAAATAAATAATGGCGTTCCTTATCTTGTGGACAATGATGCTTTCCAAAGATGGAACGAGAAAGGGAATCATAAATTCGGTTTCTATAGTCCGGAGACCGAAAACGAAGACATGGATTCAAAACGTTTAATGACTCTTATGAAAACAGAGTTAGCAAAACGTGTAAATACATCCGTCTCTTATGAGGTTGAAGCACAATCAATTGGTCGTGTGTTCGGATTGGCTCATGAATTAGTTAATGAGGGCGATACGATTCGAATTAAAGACACTGGATTTACACCTAAGCTTTATTTAGAAGCTAGAGCAATTGCAGGTGATGAATCGTTTAAAAATCCATTGCAAGATAAATATATATTTGGGGATTATCGTGAAATTGTTGATCCAAATGAAGAATTAAGAAAGATTTACAATCGGATCATTGGTTCATTAGGCAATAAGCAAGAAATGATAAATCAGTTAGATCAGCTAGTGAAAGAAGCCAATGAAACCGCTAGTAATGCAAAGGAAGTATCAGAAGCAGCGAAAACACTTGCTGAAAAAGTACAAGAAAACGTTAAAAATAATACCGTTGATATTATAGAATCTAAGAATCCACCAACAACAGGACTTAAACCTTATAAAACGCTATGGCGTGATATTAGTAATGGAAAGCCCGGTATTTTAAAAATATGGACAGGCGTAGCTTGGGAATCAGTTGTACCTGATGTTGAATCTGTAAAAAAAGAAACATTAGATCAGGTTAATAAAGATATTGAAACCACAAAAACAGAGTTAAATCAAAAGGTTCAAGAAGCACAAAATCAAGCAACAGGACAATTTAACGAAGTAAAGGAAAACTTGCAGGGTGTTAGCCGTACAATATCTGATGTGCAAAACGAACAAGGAAATATAAATAAAAAAGTGACTGGAATAGAGCAAACTTCAGAAGGGATCAAAACTTCTATTGAATCGTTAACGAAAAAAGATACTGAAATTAGTAGTAAATTAAATACAGTTGAATCAACTGTGGAAGGTACAAAAAAAACTATTTCTGAGGTGCAGCAAACAACAAGTGAATTAACTAAGACAACAACTGAAATTAAAGAACAAGCAGGGAAAATCAGCGAGAAGCTAACGAGTGTAGAGACCAAAGTAAATAACACTAAAATAGGTGGACGAAATGTTGTTCTCGGCACATCAATCCCAGCTAGTGTAATTGGTAATAATACAGCGAATCAAACTGTAAATATTTATAATTTTGCAGGTGGGGATTCTAGTTCAATTTTAAATAAGGAAACTTGTGTTTCCTTTGATTGGAAAGTTGAAGGTACAACGACACCATCGGGCACTATGTATATGCAAGGGAGTAATCCTTATCCCCTTATTGCATCCAAAATTACATTTTCTCCTCAAAACTTAAGCGGAAAATACTTAGGAGTAATCACGATTAGTGGTAGTGCTTTTAAATCTATAAATATGAGATTAGATAATTTTACAACTGGAGCAAAAATTATCGTTTCTAATTTTCAAATTGAAATAGGCAATAAAGCTACCGAATGGACACCAGCTCCTGAAGATCAAGTGACAACAGATGAATTCACCAAGAAAACAACCGAGATTGAGAAAAGTGTGGATGGTGTTAAAACTACTGTGACAAATGTTCAAAACAGCCAAGCTGGATTTGAAAAGCGCATGACTACAGTAGAACAAACAGCAAGCGGATTGTCCTCCACCGTTAGTAATTTAAACAATGTAGTATCAGATCAAGGGAAGAAGCTTACTGAAGCAAATACAAAAATTGAACAACAGGCAACAGCGATTGGGGCAAAAGTCGAGCTTAAACAAGTGGAGGATTATGTTGCTGGGTTTAAGATACCTGATCTGAAACAAACAGTTGATAAAAATAAACAAGATTTATTGGGCGAATTAGCTAATAAACTTGCAACTGAGCAATTTAATCAAAAAATGACTCTAATTGATAATCGCTTTACTATTAATGAACAGGGAATTAATGCAGCAGCAAAAAAGACGGAAGTATATACGAAGATACAAGCAGATGGGCAATTTGCTACAGATTCCTATGTAAGAAATATGGAATCACGCCTTCAACTAACAGAAAAGGGAGTTAGTATATCTGTAAAAGAAAATGATGTAATCGCAGCCATTAACATGAGTAAAGAAAACATCAAACTTAATGCAGCACGAATAGATTTAATTGGTAAAGTTAACGCTGAATGGATTAAATCTGGCTTGTTAAGTGGTTGTCAAATTAGAACATCAAACACTAATAACTATGTTAGTTTAGATGATCAATTTGTACGTCTATATGAAAGTGGAGTTGCTAGAGCGTTTCTTGGTTATTATCGTAGACAAGATGGTGCAGTACAACCAACATTTATCCTTGGAACGGATGAAAAGACTAGCGCTCCAGTAGGCGCTTTATTTATGTCTCAAGCAGGTGCAGGATGGCCTGGAGCTTATGCAAACATTGGTATTGGTGATGGAATAGAAAATGGTGAAATCAAAAAATCTGTGTATTGGGAGTTGCAAAGGAACGGAATAAGTGTTCTAAATGCTAATGATTACCAAGCTTTTTATACAGGAAATGGGAATTGGTATTTTAGACGAGGAAAACCTGGATTATATCAAACTTCGTTAGTCCTTGAAGATAACGGTTCAGATGCAGATTTAAGATTGCCAAACATTACATTACGTAATAGCCGTGTGGCTGGATATACAGGTGTTATTCAAGTCAAGTCATCTGTTACTCAGAATGGCTGGGGATCTGTTCAAGGTAATTTCATGAGTCCTTCATTAAGAGAATATAAATCTAACATTCGTGATGTTTCTTTTTCCGCCTTAGAAAAAATCAGGAATGTAAGAGTGAGACAATTCAACTATAAGAATGCAGTAAACGAACTTTACAAAATGAGAGAAGAAAAAGATCCTAATGATCCTCCGTTGACAACTGATGACATTAAAACATACTACGGGGCAATTGTAGATGAAACTGATGAAGCGTTTATCGATGAAAGTGGTAAAGGAATTCACTTATACTCATATGCGTCACTTACAATCAAAGCTTTACAGGAACTTGAAGAAAATCAAAATGCGAAAATAGAAGAAATGAAGAGTAAGCATAATGAAGAGATTACATTAATGAAAAACAAGATAGCAATATTAGAAGAGTTATTACAACAATTAATTGATAAGAAACCAGAGCAGCTGTAAGCTGGTCTTTTTTTATTGCCTAAAAAGGGGTGAGTTTATTGAATCAAAAAGAGTACGAGCGCATCACAAAACTTGAAGTAAAGCTCGAAGCTATGAATGAGACGATGATGCGGATCGAAAAGAATTTAGAACGTAATCACAGTAACTATATGGTTCGTACTGAAGTAATTGAGATGTTCAAACTACGTGATCGTGAGATTGAGGATTTAAAACAAGAACAAGAAAAAAATGATGCTAACAAAAAAGCTCATATATCTATGTGGATTTCAGGACTGTCATTGGCGGTCCTGTTTTTATTTAACATCTTAAATTTCATGAAATGAAGGGAGGTGAGAGTATGAAGAACTTTGATACAGCTTCAATTAGTCGCTATGTCGTATTAGTAATTGCTGTGATTAATAGTGTCCTAAATCTTGTGGGATACCAAACGATTGATGATAAAATCACAAACGATTTAGTCGCTGTAATTACAGGGGCATTCACTTTGTATATGGCTTGGAAGAACAACTATTTGAGTAATAAAGGCTTACAACAAAAAGATGTATTAGAAAAAAATAACTTACACTAAAAGGAGATGTTGAATAATGGAAATCAGAAAAAATTTAGTTTCACCAAGTAAATATGGTACAAAGTGTCCGTATACAATGAAACCTAAATATATCACTGTTCACAACACATATAATGATGCTCCAGCTGAAAATGAAGTAAGTTACATGATTAGTAACAATAATGAGGTGTCGTTTCATATTGCAGTAGATGACAAGAAAGCAATTCAAGGTATTCCGTTGGAACGTAATGCCTGGGCTTGCGGAGACGGCAATGGTTCGGGGAATCGTGAATCCATTTCTGTAGAAATCTGTTATTCAAAATCAGGAGGAGATAGATACTATAAAGCTGAAGATAATGCTGTTGATGTTATACGCCAACTCATGTCTATGTACAATATTCCGATTGAAAATGTCCGAACTCATCAATCCTGGTCAGGTAAATATTGTCCACATAGAATGCTAGCTGAGGGTAGATGGGGAACGTTTATTCAGAAGGTTAAGAGTGGTAGCGTAGCAACCGCTATGCCAACTAAACAAAATGTCATCCAAACTGGCGCGTTCTCACCATATGAAACTCCTGATGTTATGGGAGCTTTAACTTCTTTAAAAATGACAGCGGACTTCAAATTACAATCAGATGGATTAACATATATTGTTACGGATCCAACTAGCGATGCGCAATTAAAAGGTATGAAAGATTGGTTAGGTAAAAAAGGTTGGTGGTATGAAGTTAAATAAAACAAAAGAATAGTTTGATGAACAAAAAAGAGCCGTCATTTTACGGCTTTTTTTATTATAAATCAGATATTTTTCTAACTTGTTTTCCCTTCTTCTTAAAAGCCTTTTTATTTTCTTTGTACTCTTGTTTTATCGAATATGGGTTGATACATAAAAAAAGAGCATTTGGACAATGCTCTTTTTTGTTTTATACGAATTAACTTAAAGATTCAATTGGTTTATGATGAAATTCAAACCCATAACCTGCTTCACCTAATTGTTCACTTACCATGTTATAAAACTTCTTACCATAGTAACTAGGAACATGTTGTGCATACACTTGAATGATAAAATACTTTCTGCCAGCTGTATTAGGAACTTTTTCATATATTTCTTCACTTTCAATAAAACCTAAATATGTATTGATTTTATCTTGTAAAAGTAAAATATGTTCACCTTCTATTTCTTCATTTTCCCAATTTAAAGCATCAAATATCGTTAAATATACATTATTTTCATTTTCATCATCTATTAAAACTAAATCGACTTGATCTGTATCATGTAGCGCCATATGAAAGCCTCCTTATTTTTCTTTTCTTATTACATTTATTTTAGTTGGTGGGATTTCCTCTAAATGCTCAAATGGCGGTTTATTCCTACTTTTAACAATCGCGCCAGATTCCTCAATTTCAGGGAATGCTTTTTTCTGATTCTTTGTAAGAGGTGCTGTCATTGATGATTTTAATTCCACTAAATCAATCTTCCCGTTAGGATCTTTACCTCCTATATCTATACGTGTTCTTACCCCTGATTTTGTTTCAACAGTTATTTGTTCCGTTATTTCTGATTTAGGCTTTTGTTGTTTGATAGACTCGAACATTTTTGTCTCATATTCTTTTCCTGTTATCTGATTTGCTTTTAAGGTTTTTCGTTGTTTTTCTAATTTTGCTGCTGCATCTATACCATCGGCAACTTTTTTAGCGCCTTTAACAACTTTAATTCCTTTACCAACTGGAGTAAGACCTGCTACAAGCATTACCCCTGCAAGCCCACGTTCCCATCTTGAAAGTTTCTCACCAGTTTCAGGGTCGACACCTTCCATAACACGTTTTGCATCATATTCACCAGTCAATTCTCCGGCTATATCACGAGCTAATTTCCCGCCATCAAATCCTTCTTCACTAGAGGGTTTACTAATAGCTGTATCTTCTTCTAGTGTAACATCTTGATTATCTGTATTGCGAAATTTCTCGGCGATTCGCTTCAAATCTTCTTCTACTTGTACAATCGAATTGATAGATGTAAAAGCCTTTGGTTTCGCATCGTTGAACATTTGAACGAAATGTTGATTAGAAGCACCGATCCATTGAGAACACAAATGATCAATTTGATTACATAAATTATTATGTATGGATTCTAATGCGTGTCTGGTATTACTTGCACGATTTGCAACTTCTTCTAGCATTTCAGGCGTTACCTTGATTTGAACCATTTTTCCCCTCCTTCTCCCAATTAAAATTATGGGATAAAAAGAAAAAAATGTAAACACAGAAATTGCAGATTAAACAAGGTTTTATATACACTAGAACCTACTTACATTATAAATGAAGCCGAAGTGATTTTTCATAAAAGAATAGTTTTATGAATAAAAATAGGAGTCGCCTTTATGGGGGTTTGGTTTGTATTTACTAATTCATAAAATTTAAACTAATCTTTATGTATGTGAAAAGTAAAAAGAGCAGTCTGCTCAAATTTGCATAGACTGCTCTTTTATTTAGGGCCATCATACTATTTATCAATTCATAAAAAATATAAATTTACATTTAGATATTAATTATCTTTTACTACTTCACTGACAACACCTAATAACCTCATAACATCTGCCGTTATATTATATCTATTAATTTTTCAGTTAGAAATGTTTAAGTTTTTTCTTTTGAAAGTGCAAAAATTGTATTTACAATAAAAATTACCTTGTATAATGTTAATATAAAAATTAAATGTTTTTATTTATTAATTATGTATTGTGAAAAAATTATAAGGGGAGAAGAATTAAGTGAATGAAGCAGAAAATATACAAATCAAAATACAGGGATTAATTAAAAATTATATCCAGACTCTTAATCCGATAGTTAATTTAACAGTTGAAACAATTGAATTTACTGGTAAGGTGGATGAAAAAGACATACTAATACCAGATAGACTTATTGAATTAAATATTAATAATATTTCATTTTTGGAGAACCAAAAAGAATTACATAACTTAAATAATAAATTAAATGAGACCACATTAATTGAATCTGATGAAGTCTTAAAACAAATTCAATTAGATAATATTGATGATAAAGAGAATAATTCTTTTGTGAATTTCGAGAAGTTGAATTACTTGAATTACTTAGAAATTGAAGAGGGGAAATATTTATTATTTTATTTAACTTTTAAGGATTTTGAAGATGATACAAAGGAAGTGTTTTTAAATATCCCTCATTTTTCATTCTTTAGATATGTTATGGATTGCATATTTGAAAAATGTAAGGATTTAGGGCTAAATAAGCTTTTAGAACAAAATATTGATGATTCTATATCTTCTATAGGGAGAGATTTTATCAATAACTTAATTAACCGTGTATGTAACGAAGAGGGTAATGAAAATCATAATTTGTATGATGAATTAAACGTAATCTCAACTTTAAACTATGAAGGTCAAAGTATAAATGCTAAATTACTTTTAATAGATGAAAAGATAATAGAGAAACATGTCCGCTTTGTTATTAAATTTGATGTTGTAATAGCATACAAAGAGCACAGAAAGATAAGAAAATTATTAGAGATGACGGATGATAGTATTTATCTTATAGGTGATAACAAACATATTTACGGATTAGGAAATTTAAGGGATTTATATAACTTGAAATTAAAATCAATCAACAAGGTTTTATTGATTGATTTTTTGGGTAAGTTTGAATATAAAGTAAAAGAAATAAAAATTATTCATAATGTTAAGGATGGAAAAACTAAAATGGATGAAATAGTCCATTGGTTCTATAAAGAGAATAATTTGTTAAGTGTAAAGCATGGGAAAATGGAATTGGTAGAAAATACATTTTCGGAAATTAGGTTAAAGAAATCCTTGCAAAATGTATTTAATGAGTACTTATCTAAGAAAGAAAATAAAGACACGGTTAAGATAGATAACAAAATTACAAATATTATTGAAGTTGTAAAATGTGCATATAGCCAGAAACATGGGACAACAATAGTTATCACTACACCAGAGATAGCTGAAACCGAAGTGGAAAGATTAAAAGAGCAATCGATAAAAATTAATATAATAGATACCAAAGAGAGTAGTTATTTTAGGCAAGTGGTTGAAAAAATAACCAATATAGACGGTGCTCTGTATATGGATATTGATGGGCATGTTCATGCGATTGGGGTGATATTAGATGGATATGCAAAAATTGGAGAGGGTGACTCATCAAGGGGAGCCAGGTATAATTCAGCTTTAAGATATAAAAATGGAGATGGCATTGAAGGGAATTGTGTAATTGTAGTAATCTCAGAAGATGGTATGATTGACATTATTCCTGAAAGTGAAATAGAGAAACAAATTAGTGAACTAGCTAACCAGATAAGTGCTTTATATAGTGAAGGGAAATTTGAAAAGGCTTTAGAATTAGTTACAGAATTGCAAGATTTAAATCCAAGAAGGCTTGAAACATTTTTAAGTAAAGCACGTATATTAGCGAATATCGATGGGAGACTGGAAGATGCATTAGAAGCTATAGACTGTGCTATACAGTTAAAGGGGTATTCTTGGCAAGTTTATAATGTGAGAAGTGTAATAAATTTAATGTTAGATAAACCAGAAAAAGCTGTAGATGACCTTAAGACAGCTATAGAAATAACACCAAATGCTTTAATGTATTTTAATTTAGGAAATGCTTTAGTAAAATTAAAAAACAACGAAGATGCTATGGATGCATATAATAATGCAATAAAAATAGATAAAAAAAATATAAGAGGATACATTGGAAAGGCAAATTTATATATTAAACAAAAGGAATATGAAAAAGCCTTGGAAGCTGTAAAGCCGATTATTGGTAATGGTGAGCAGGATTCATACATTTATGCAATTCAAGGTTCTATTTATGAGAAATTAAATAAGAATGAAGAGTCTATTGATTCATATAGAAAAGCTTTTAAAGAATATAAAAACTTATCAAATGATCTTACCTATAAAGCAAAAGCATTTTATAAGAATTTTAAAGTGGTATGTGAAAAACTATTGAAAAGTACATCTATCGAAGAGGAGAAAATTGAATATCAAGAGTGGATTGAGAGCTGTAATCAAAAATTAATAAATATTAATAGTTAGCCGCATATGTGCGATGTAAGAAAATCCGACTTAATTGAGTCGAATTTTTTACATGGGCTTATAAGGAAAGAATAAACACTTTTTATTTTGATAATATAAAGCTAGACTTATATAGTTTCATTTTTTACAAATGTTTTGTTCAATAAAAAGTTAGGAGACTTAATTTAAATTAAATATATATGGATGAAATGAAAAAAGTGCTAACAAGTTTGCAAACGAACTTGCTAACACTTATACAGAATAGACATAAATTATCGCTGATATGCCTTCTTTGAAAATAGCTTTAATCAGTTAAATCACACTTATACGAAATGCTCATAAAAATAGTCTTAATATCAAGAATATAATCATCCAGATATTCCTTTGCTTTTGAGACGAAAACGGGGCATGATTTTAATTTCCACTCCGGGATTTGCATCCAATAATAAAAAATTACGGTTTGTAAAACTAAAAGTACAACAAGCTACAAACGGTATAAAATGGATTAAGATATTTAGAAATTTAAAAGATGATTTTCATATAGGTGGAGAAGTTGAATTGGAGCATATTCTTCAATATCCGAAAGATTATATGCTAGGAACAAATCTTAGAGTATTGCTTCCATACAATGAGAGAATATATAAAGTTCAAGGTACTAAAATAAAACAAGGTATAAAAGTAAAGGAAAGAGAGTATCTATTTAAAGCGTTTCAGCAAAAATTCGCTTATTTCACATTAATACCAGAATGTAAGAGACTGGAAACGAATAATAAAAACGAAATATTCCCTTTAATTGCTCCAAAAGGATTAGAGACTATAACGTTAGAAATATGGTCTGAAAAAATATCGATGGAAGTAGAGCAAGCGTTATTTGAAAGTGAAATGGTGTTAGCTCAAATCAGTGAGTCATCATATGTATTAAATGCAGATTCTCCAGTATTGTTAAAAATAGTAAGATGTAATATTGAAAAGGTATTGCAAAATCCATATAAGATGCAATATTGCCAGAAGTATAAAACGAATTTAGTAGAGGATGTTATGAAAGCGGTTTATGCTACTGCAGGTAATCGCAATGATGCGACATTGGCGTTAATTGCAATGAAAAATTGTGATGGACGTGAAAAAATTGATCCGAAGCAAATTGTTAGAGAAGGATTTGCACGAACAAACCGTATTTCAGCATTTATTAATTTATTTATAGGCCAAAGTGTATCTCGTAAAACTATTATAAATGGTATTTTTAGTTTATTAGAACAAAGAGGATTTTTAAAACGTAGTTGGAATAAGATAAATTTACCTTGTACATATGTTAATTTATCAATTGAACGAATCTCGAAATTTGATTTTTTGCCCATTTTTTCTCAAATAAAAGGAAAAGAAATTTCATATAAATTATATGGGAATACAGAGTGGCAAACGATTGATTGTTTATTGTTAAGTGTAAATAAACATAATGCCTTTTTACCGCAGCCTTCAAAAAGAAATGATATGGGCATTCAATTTAAACAATTTGTTTCTGAAACATTAACGGAAATTTTACAACATGCAAAAGAACAAAATGAGCAAGTATACTTCATTATAGATGCGAATGTAAGAAAACATTGGATAAAAGAGTTACAAAATAAAAAAATTAATATAGATATTTTCCCTGACATTGTACCAGATATGCTAAAGGTTCCAAACTTAAATGCTGTAAGAATAAATACATCTTTTGATGTACCAAAATACGGTGCGATAGAATGTGATGATGTACTTGATAGTACGAGTTTATATATAGAT
This sequence comes from Bacillus sp. F9_6S_D1_P_5, assembly GCF_054823925.1. NCBI lineage: Bacteria > Bacillati > Bacillota > Bacilli > Caryophanales > Bacillaceae > Bacillus > Bacillus sp. F9_6S_D1_P_5. The sequence goes on from NZ_JBTREW010000008.1 coordinate 44,946, forward strand.
CGAAAAGGAATGTATTATAGCACTGGTGAGTATTCGATTAATGGTAGTGAAACATTGCACCGATATATACTTGAAATATTACCGCTAGGTGTAAAAGCTGTTGAAAGGAACTATATTGCCAAAATGGTACATTACATGTGCTGTAATTCAAGTATGCTTTTGGAAAAGAATATACACATGCCATATTCCATGCATATGGCGAAAGTAATAAAGAGCTATATGACGGATATAGATGCAAGAGAGTTTAAAGAGTTTGATGATGAATTGGATGTAGATATTATAAAAATAGAAAAGAAAGATTCAATTATTCTACTTTAAATAATAATAGACAAATCCTGCTCATTATATCAATCAGGATTTGTCATTTTTTTATGTAAATAAGGATATCTTTTGTCATGTATCTTTCCTTTTACATATTTACTTTATTTCCATACAGGATTAAGATGTTTTTTAGAAATAAAAAACTACATCATATGGAAAAGTTATATGAATTGATTCAAAAGAAATTTGAAAGGAATGAGGAATTGTGAAGAAATTAGATGTGCTATTAATGCTATTGAGCGGCCTCTTTCCAGTTGCAGGAATTATGAAGCAAATCCAACTAGAACAATCTTTATATATTGGAGGTCTTTTATTTTTCACTAGTTTTGGTAGCTATTTTGCGAAAAAAATATATTCACGTATATGTAGCTGGATAGCTTATGCGCCATTTATAACATTACTTTTAGTAATTTGGCATCAAGATATTTCAACAAGTTCAATTATAGCGAATGCGAAAATTGCCGCTTGTGTCGCTTTAATTCCATGTTTATTCCGTTTTCGTACATATGGACTTACTTTCGGTTTATTCGCATTATGGGCCGCTTTCTTATGGGATATAAAAGAAGTACAGTCGTTAGTCATACTTGAACGTATGTCTAGTTTAATGATAAGTAATTTCAAATACCTTATGCTTTTAGTTGGCGGGCTTATATTAGGTGGGTTAATCGCCATGTTGTTACACCGTAAAGAGGAAGATAATAAAGAAAATAGAAATCTATTTCAACAAAAAAAGAAACGTAAAAAGCTATCATTTAAGATTCCACTTCCAAAATTACCGAAATTAAAGATGAAATTATTTAAGTTTGGTGGAAAAGTATCAAAACAAAAAACGCCTGAAAAAATACGTGAGCATAATTACGAAGAAACAACTCCAACTGCAACATATGAAATGGCAGAGCAAATGCATCAATATAAAGAAGAAACTGCTCAAGGACAAACGAGGATGGAACGTCGTAGAAATAGGTATAATGTATAAAAAATTTTAGTAAACCCTTTAATGATTTAGCATTAAAGGGTTTTTTATGTAATTAAATATAGATTGCTAATGTGGAACTTGTAGCATACTCTGAAGTTGAAGACTTAAATAAAATAATGGGAGAACAAAATGCTTATTATTACATATATTGCCGTCAGTATATTATTTTTAGTTAGCTTTTTACATGTTTACTGGGCTTTCGGAGGTAAGTGGGCAACAAATAGTGTTATTCCAACAAAAAATGGAGAAAAGGTGTTTACACCAGGTGCAGGAGTGACATTGATCATTGCGTTATTATTAAGTATGGCAGCGATGATTTTATTACAAAAAACAAATATTGTTCATTTTGCATTTCCTAATATTATTGTTCAAGTGGGGTCCTGGGTGTGTATGATTGTATTTTTCATAAGAGTAATTGGTGAGTTTCATTATTTTGGTATTTTTAAGCGGAAAAAAGATACTCAATTTGCTAGAATGGATACTGCTTTATATATACCACTTTGTGCATTTTTATCTCTATCATTCTTATTAGCAATTATAACGTAAGATAAAAATACGGATATCAAACAAACGGTTTCGATGCAATCATAAACCGTTTGCTTTGTGTGATTACATTTTATTAAAAAAATATAACCAACAATATTTTAATACTTTATTACGGAGTAAAGGGAACGGTTAATAAAATAAATTGAAGTTATTTTTATTAATGATTGCACTTTCTATAGAGATGTATACAACAATAATTAAGAAGTTGGATTGCTTCTATTTGGTAAGTAGTAAAAGGAATTATTACAATAATGTAAGGTTTATGTAATGATAATAGATAGTAAATTAAAGTGTTTGAGTGTATTTTTAATATGGTTTAAAAGTACTGTTTATCTATAAGGATAGATAATATTTAATTAGGAAGTGTAATTAAATGATTGGGATTAAATCTATTATTCATTCATACAAACTAAAGAGAAGAATAGCTAGGGATTTATACGGCACCAGGGATGAATTGACGATATTATTAAATGAATTTAATAATATGAAATGTACAGTTGTATCTGAAAAAAAGAAAAATAGTATGCTAACTCGTTTACAATTAATTTATCAAAATATGAAATTAGATAAACAGTTCCTTCTTCCGTTTGCTTTACATAACAAGTTATTGGAGCGATTAGAAACTGAATCTCTTCAAACTATTGAAGGTTGTATATCGTCTCTACATTTAATGTTAGATATAAATTATGAGAAAATAAAACATTATGGATCGAGCACAAGTAGGGCATTTGTTCCATTATCGCAATCTTCCATTTGTCTTGCTGATTGTGTTTGTTTAACAGGATTTGTATTAGGCTTACTAGGAACAGTGACATTTGGAGGATTAATATTATCTGTATGTTCGCTTACATAAAGAAAAAAGAACACTTACTTAAGGTGTTCTTTTTTAGTTATTTAGAAGAGCTTCTGAGATAGGGAACATGGATTCAAATGTATAAGTTCATTTTTATCTTGTTGTGTAACTTAAAAAGGAAAGCATCAGAAAATGCTTATTTTGAATGAATATAAACATCGGCTATTTGGGATCCATATTAGAATGCTTAGACTTAGTCAAAAAATCTCGTGTGAAATGTAAATAAAAAAGGACAAGCAGTCGTATCTGCTGTCCTTTAAAGGAGAAAAGTCTTTTGATTAAGAACTACGAATAACAGAAAAACTGCTTGTAATTAGTTTTACCCTAAATATACATATCTATACAAAAAAAGGATAAGTAAAATATACTTATCCCAGGAAGGGAATTCCAAAACACCAAAATGGTTTGCATTGGTATGCAGTTTCATATGCAGGTTCAAAAGTAGTATATGTAAAATGAAAAATCTCATACAAAACAGACAAGCCAAAATGTTGTTTGCTAGAGAATCTAATGAATGAGCCAACTTTTCACTCTTCTTTTCCCATGTCAAGAAGAGCAAAAAGTGAAGGATCTACCTGCTTTCAGTGGAATGTATCTATTACGGTGTATATGAAATTATTCAGTTAATCATTGAAGATAAAGGCGAAAGAAGATAATAAATAGTACACAATTACGCGGAGTATAAAAGGGATATAACCGAAAGGGAATAATTGGGATATACTTTTGGATTCTATGAATGATGCATTTTCTTCATTTTCTTTGTCCCAAAAATACAACTAATCATTGCGAGTATTGCATTTGAAGAAATGAAGTTTACTGACCAATAAATTCCTGTTCCAGCAATTAAATCAATAATAATAAATTTTTTAATTGTTGAACTTTTTATTACATAAAAAACAAATTGATTTTTATTATTATTCAATGTAGTCACACCCCTTATCTTTTTTTAATATATGACAAGGCATGCTTGTTCTAGTCTTAATGGTAATAAACCAATAAGACTTAGCAGATGCTAATAAGGCGATTATAAATAAAGGATAATTATTGGAAGTTATATTCTTAACTTTAGTGAAAAGAGTTCAAAATCATAATTTCTTATGCGTTACTGATAAAATATTATATTTTACTTAAGGGTTTATGCGAAAAATTCATTAAAAAATTCTTTAATTAAAAGTATGATTCCCAGCAAAAACAAGACTTCAATAGAGAACCAAAACATACTTTTTTGAGGTTTTTTAAACTCCATAATAATAGATGAAAATAAAAAAACAGCAATAAGTATGATGATTAAGAGACGGATTATATCAGCCATTCATAACACTCCTAATATTTAATCAATACTATTATATAATCTTTCCCAAAGATATAGAATACTAGAAACGTTTGAATGTCATTTTAATAAAAAGAACAAGACGTGTATTTTGGCTGTTTTTTCGAAAGTATTTTAAATTTATATTGGGAGGTAATAAAACCATAATTAAATAAAAGGATGTAAACGCATTCTTATAGAATTATAAATATTTAAGAAAGGCGGTGACACGATGAAGTATGTAAAAGTCAGTATGAATGGCGGAAGTGAACACAAATTTTCGATGACTTTAGAACGGTTTGAAGAACTTATTACAACAGAGAATGGACTATTAGAAAATAAATTAGTTAGTATTGAAAATGTAATGATTAATCCTACTAATATATCTTCTGTAGTTGAAAAAATTGGTATACCAGCTAAGTTTATGGAAGCTTAAAAATCGGTACATAAAAAACATCCACGGGGGATGTTTTTTTTATGTATAAATATGTTAATTGTACAATGAATTTATGGGGAGAATGTATAGTGATACTTCGTACATGCACAAAAAATAAGTACAAGCATATATTAGATAGTGGGACAAGACCTTCGTGTCCTACTTAATACTCAGAAAAAACCTCTATCACATGAGAGCATCCGATTGCAGGGTGCTCTTTTTTTATTCAGCACTTTAACTTTCAATTTTAAACATATCTTTGATGTTAATAAATATTAAAAATAATATAATAGCAAAAATTAAGTTAGATAAATAGAAATCTTGATGAAATAGTAATTCAAAGATGACATCAAAAGCATATAAAAAAGCGATAGTAGGTAATATACAAATAAATATAAATCTCCAATTTTTTAGATACTGTTTATAATTAGGAAATACTTTCTCCATAAACATAGCTCCTGTACTTTTTATTTTCTATATAATTATACATTTAAATAAAAGGATTTTCAAAGGATTATTTAGCATTTAAGAATTGTAGGGAAAGCTTTTGTTGAAACCTTATATAGCTGTAGCAATCTTTCTAATACATGGTTTGACTAAAAAAACTTTTAAAGAGTAACACTTAAATGATACACTATAATCTACGTTATTTTTGAAATGAATAGAGGGATTTACGTGATAAATAAAATTAAAAATGCTGTAGAGGATATGTACGAAGATGAAGCAAAACATTTACTTCAAAGTATTTTAATCCAATTAAATTTATTAGAAGAAAACTATAGTGAAGATACTATTAAAAATTTGATGGATATTCCTAAGCAACTAACGAGTAGTACATCTTATAAAAGAAATGTAAAAGAAAGCTTACACGTGCATATAGCTTTTGATGATTCAACAGCTGGATGTTTAAAGTATATGCTGAGTCAAGAAGAACGGTTGGAAGAGATGGTTGTTGCTTTTTCTGAATTCTTTTCAATTGGGCCGATAAACAAGTTACATATGAATGAAGGGCAACTAGCGAGACAGGAATGGTTAGTAAACAACTTAACTGCTTATGAAAATTATTTTGAAGAAGAGTATTTACCAAGGTTTTTAGAAACTATAGAAGAACTACATACTATTCCTATTGAAACGCCTATTACAATTTGGAAAGCCGATAACGCACATGAACATGTAGGTCTATGTTTTGTAATGGCGCAATTAAAAGATAAGAAAAATATTCGCGTTATGAATACATCTGAAGCAAGTAAAGAAATATTAAAAAAAGAGTATGCTATTCGTGGAACTGGAGAGTTAGCACCTGAAAGTTTAGCTCTAATTCAAAAAAGTTTTGTAGAATTGCCGTATTTAACTGTAGAGAAACGTATGCAGCTTGAACATGAGTGGGAGAGTCTATCGAAAAGTACGGAATTTTTAAGAGTTTGGAGAGACAATGAAGTGCGTTCTGTACAAGAAGATTATTTTGATCAATTTATTATTGAATGTGCGAAAAGTATAGGTGCTGATCGAGAATTCCTAAAAGCCCCTAGGGTAATTGGTGAAGCACTTGGTCATGTAGAGCAGTTAGTTGGCGATACGTTTTTAGAATATCGCTTAAAGGAATTAATTAAACAAGAAGTATTTGAATTTGAAGGTTCGTTAGATGAAATGCGTTTCTATAGTGTGAAATTAAGAAAATAATACATCTATTCCGATTATGAAGAAGCTCGTATTTTTAAAATCCGAGCTTTATTTTTTGTTAAATTTAGGCTATACATAAGCTTCCTATAGAGCACATATCACATATAAATGTTAAAGGTACTGAATGAAAAGTAGGTGATTTGTTAATATGTATAACCAACAAAATTATCCATATGATCAAGGGATGTATTATAATCCACAAAACTACGGGTATGAACCTGTAAATGAAGTGAGAGATTTGTAACAAGAAGATTATAGACCAGATGATGCGGAGGATGCTCCATCGTCACCACCACCGTCACAAGCGCCGTCGTTACCGTCTACATTTGCGTCTCCAGCACAACCAGGTAATATGAAATCATGGATGTGTAACTGTCTAGGAAGATGGGGCTTTTTACGTTTACATCGTCCTGGTCCTTTCGGAAGAGATTTATGGTTCTTCCCGACTGAGGTGAGAAGGAACGGAGTATCAGGTTACACTTGGCAAGGTGGTCGTCGTCGTAAAGTAAGTTATCGTTATCAGCAAATTAGTAATTTCATGTGTTTCGCATAAAGAAAAGTGAGAGAGTAGAAAGATTTTACTCCCTCACTTTTTTATTTTTCAATATATGAAGTAAGATTTTGATTAAAAATTTACAATTTTCACGTTTTTATTAGAGTATAATGCATATGTTGGTTGGTTTTCAAAAACATATGGGAGTGAGGGAATACGATGTCAATGAAAAACAAAGTTGGACTAAGAATAGAGGATGGCATTAATTTAGCTTCAGCTCAGTTTAAAGAAGATGCATATGAAATTTATAAAGAATCTCGAAAAATGCAACCTATCTTATTTGTGAATAAAACTGAATTAGGTGCAGAGTGGCTTATTACAAGATATGAAGATGCTTTGCCACTATTAAAAGATAATCGCTTAAAAAAAGATCCGGCCAATGTATTTTCTCAAGATGCATTGAATGTCTTTCTTACTGTTGACAATAGTGATTATTTAACGACGCACATGCTAAATTCAGATCCACCTAACCATAATCGTTTACGATCACTCGTACAAAAAGCTTTTACACCGAAGATGATCACACAATTGGAAGGAAGAATACAGGATATTGCAGATGATTTGTTAAGTGATGCGCAGCGAAAAGGTTCATTAAATCTTGTGGATGATTATTCGTTCCCTTTACCGATTATTGTAATAAGTGAAATGCTCGGCATTCCGAAAGAAGATCAAGCGAAATTTAGAATTTGGTCTCATGCTGTCATCGCTTACCCAGAAACGCCAGAAGAAATAAAAGAAACCGAAAAGCAACTATCTGAGTTTATTACATATCTCCAATATTTAGTTGATGTTAAAAGACAAGAACCAAAAGAGGACTTGGTGAGTGCTTTAATACTTGCGGAAAGTGAAGGGCATAAACTTAGCGCTCGGGAACTATATTCAATGATAATGTTACTAATAGTGGCGGGACACGAAACAACGGTAAATTTAATTACAAATACGGTATTAGCGCTTCTTGAAAACCCGGACCAATTACAGTTATTAAAAGAAAATCCAAAATTAATTGATGTAGCTATTGAGGAGGGATTACGATATTATTCTCCGGTTGAGGTTACAACTTCAAGATGGGCAGATGAATCTTTTCAAATTCACGATCGAACAATTGAAAAAGGGGATATGGTTGTCATTGCATTAGCTTCGGCAAACCGTGATGAAACAGTATTTGAGAACCCAGAAGTATTTGATATTACTCGGGAGAATAATCGTCATATTGCCTTTGGCCATGGGAGCCATTTCTGCTTAGGCGCTCCACTTGCTAGGCTGGAAGCAAAGATTGCTATTACTACTTTGTTTAATCGAATGCCTGATTTGCAAATAAAAGGAAATCGCGTAGAAATTAAATGGCAAGGTAATTATTTAATGCGTTCTTTAGAGGAATTACCATTAACATTCTAGAATATTTATTTTTAGACATGCATACATCGAAAATGATTTACATAGAGTATGTATGTGTTATTTAAATTCGAAACGGAAGGGTGAAAACATCCCAATGATCAACTAATTCTATTTGTAAGAGATCTTCGTTAAAAAACGAAATATTCTTCTGAATAGGATTAGTCTGTGCATTTATAGAAAAAGGATGTATTTCGCTCTGCGAATATATAGTCTTTTTATATGATTTGTGCTGCCTCCTGTTCAGAACATGAAATAGGGGGCTTTTTTATGTCGACAAATGTAGTAACGAAACAAAACAATGGGGTATCACAAGTATTAAAAAATCGTTTTGTCCAAGGAATTCTTGCATCAGCATTATTTTTACAAATTGGAATATGGGTTCGGAACTTTGCGGTATTACTGTATGTAATGGAAATGACAAAAGGTGATGCTTTTGCTATTTCAATGATTTCGGTTGCTGAGTTTGCTCCAATTTTCATCTTTTCCTTTATTGGTGGAACGTTTGCTGATAGGTGGAAGCCGAAGAGGACAATGATATGGTGTGAAACGTTAAGTTCTATCTCAGTATTCGCTGTATTAATTACACTTATGTTTGGAACATGGAAAATTGTGTTTTTTGTCACACTTATTTCTGCAATACTTTCGCAGTTTTCTCAACCATCTGGTATGAAATTGTTTAAACAGCATTTATCGGCGGAACAGATCCAATTAGCCATGTCTATATATCAAACAATATTTGCGATTTTTATGGTATTAGGGCCGATTCTTGGAACATTTATTTTTCATAGTTTTGGAATTTATATCTCAATTATCATAACAGGTATCGCTTTTTTACTGGCAGCTGCTGTGTTGTTATTTCTTCCGAAAGATCTTGAGAATGATAATGATAAGAAAGAAATCACGCTACTACAGGAGATGCTTGATGGTATTAAATATGTGAAAAAGAAAAAAGCATTAACTTTACTAGGGCTTTGTTTTATGGCGGCAGGACTAGGTATAGGATTGATTCAGCCATTAGGTATATTTATCGTAACTGAGCAGTTAAGTTTATCAAAAGAGAGTTTACAATGGTTACTAACAGTAAATGGCGCGGGTATGATTGTTGGCGGAGCTTTAGCGATGGTATTTGCGAAAAACGTAGCTCCGCAAAAGATGTTAATTATCGGTATGCTCGGTCAGGCAATCGGTATTGGTATTATAGGTTATTCCACAAATTTATGGGTAACACTCACAGCACAACTCTTTAGTGGGTTAGCTCTTCCTTGTATCCAAATAGGTATTAATACGCTCATTATCCAAAATAGCGATACTGATTTTATTGGTCGTGTAAATGGCATTTTAAGTCCGTTATTTACCGGTTCAATGGTAGTAACGATGAGTATTGCTGGCTCATTAAAGGAGATGTTTTCATTAAGTATGATGTATGAAGGGACCGCTTTACTTTTTATAATTGGATTATTATTTATTTTACCTATATACAATTTAAAGCCAGTAATAGCGGTAGAGAGTGAAATAAATGGTAAAGGAAGTGCTGTACAACATGAATCCTAATCCAAATGTTAAATATCCTATTGAAGGAAATCAAAATGTCCATTTTATAAAAAATACAATAACGAAAGCAAATATACTCGTTGGAGACTATTCATATTATGATGCGAAAGATGGAGAAACATTTGAAGATCGAGTATTACATCATTATGAATTTCTTGGAGATCATCTTACTATTGGAAAGTTTTGTTGTATTGCAAATGGAGTTACCTTTATTATGAACGGAGCCAATCATCGGATGGATGGATTTTCGGCATATCCATTTAATATATTTGGAAATGGGTGGGAGAAGTATACACCGAGTTTGTCTGATTTACCTTACAAAGGTGATACAGTAATAGGAAATGACGTTTGGATTGGTATGGATACAACGATTATGCCTGGAATAAAAATAGGGGATGGTGCAATCATTGCAGCTAAATCTGTTGTGACTAGAGACGTCGCACCATATACAATTGTTGGTGGAAACCCTGCAAATAAAATAAAAGAACGATTTACAAATGCATTAATAGAAGAATTATTGCAAATTCAATGGTGGCATTTTGACATTGAAAAAATAACTGAAAATATAGATGCTATTGTAAAAGGAGATATTGAACCATTAAGAAAGCTAAAAAGGTAATAAAAAATGTATGACAAAGAGTATCATACCTCCGAATTTTGTTAATGATAATAGAACAAGGAGGTGTGATACTATGGCACAAGACGTTTTATGTGAAGTAAACAACTGTAAATTTTGGGCTAACGGCAATAAATGTAGCGCAGACGCAATTTATGTAGTAAGTCATAAAGGGAAACAAGCATCTACTACGGAAGAAACAGATTGCAAAACTTTCGATCCAGAAGTATAAATTTTGAAGGGTAGCCAAATCGTGGTTGCCCTTTTATTAATTATAGTATTGATAATAAATCTCATTTTCATTCATTGTTTTTAACTTTTCTTTTTATTTTTTCATATTTTCTTCATAAGTGATGTAAGCCAAAGCAATTCATGTTCAATACGTGATTTACTAAATTCAATAACTTCTGTAATGAAAAATGAGCTAACATCTAAAGATTGAATAGCAGTAAGCTGTTTATGTAGTACGTCTTGGCGTATTGTTAAAATTTCTTTCCTAGCTTCGTAATCAAGTTTTTCAAATAGTGCGATACGAACAAGAAATTCTGCATTGTTTGTCGCGAGTTTTTCGGGAAACTCTCTTAACATTTCATAAAAAATTTCTTCTCCTGTTTCAGTTATGTCGTACATATTTCGATTCGGCTTTCCGACTTGTTTATGTATTTGTTTAATTATAGCCCCCATATTTTCGAAGCGCCGAAGAGCGGGATACAGTGTATTATGGGGTTCAGCCGAGATACGTGTAAAAACGGGTCATGAACTGTAATATATTTCCATTATTGGTTTTTTAGTTAAAAATATCTACCTCATGATTAACAAAAAGCTGATTACCTATGCGCTATAAATGAACTGCCCCCAATTGTTAAACAAAACCTAGCAATTGGGGCAGTTCATAGTTATCATTTGACTCTTCTAGTGACTTTCTCAAGTAAAGCACCCTTTGGTTGAATAAGATTTATTTATTCATTCCCATCAATCGCTTAATTGTTCTTATTTGTCCACGATGATTAATTTCGTCTTCCATAACGTGAAACCACAAGTAGTAATTATTATAAGGCACACCATTATCCCACTTGTTTTCCTCGAATAACCAGCTATCTTGTTTTGATTTCAGATATGTTAGTGTATTTTCTCTAACTTGTGATAATTCATTCAAATAATAATCTAAAGATTGCTTTTTTATTCCTTCCCTTGCTTTGTCTCCAAGTTCTAAAGAAATTCGCCACTTTAGATATTCACTTTCAGTTAAATCTCTTTTTTCAAACGAGATAACTTGATGAACAAACTCCATCGCTGCAATATGTGATAAGAGAGAACCAATAGTGTTTGAACTACCGTTTGGTAAGAAATCTAAATCACTTTGGTTTAAATTGGAGATTTCGCTCAATGTAACATCTCTTGTATGTTCAAGCATTGTTACAAGCTCTCCAATCTTATTTGAATAGTTTTCTCTTGAAATTATTCTATAATCTATCATATATATCCCTCCAATTCATGCTAAGCATAAGTTTACCAATAAAATAAAAAAAACAAAGTCTGAAAATTTATGTAAAATAATGGTATAATTTAATTGAATATAAAGAAAAAGGAAACCTGTTTTTATCAGTGTTACCTTATCCAAGACTAAATTTTACCCATACATCATTTTTTTGATGTAGCTCTTGAAGATAAAAACTATTTAATTTTCAAGGAACAGTTATTAACTTAAAACTTATTATACGAGGAGGGTGTATCATGAAAAAAATATGCTTTGTATTAATTGTCGACGCTGGTATAAATTATGGTTCAATATTTTCTCTACCATTTTTAAGGAATCAGGATGATTTGAAGGGATATTTTTCTAACTATTATGATGTTTCAATTAATTATATTAGGGATAAAAACTCAGTTGACTATTTGGTAGTTCCCAAACCGTGTCCACCTTTTGATAATGAAAATAATCTTCCAATAATTGAAGTACCAGCAATCTTATTTATGGAAAAGGATTTTGAAAAAATAAAGACTTATATAGACAATTATTTTTCTAATAACTCATAAAGAAAATAAAAGTACAGTAAAAAGAAGTCCGATAAAAAACGAGTGGCGTAGAATATTTCTATTAATCATTCGTTTTTTATTATATTTACATATCAGTCTATCGCAAATGAACTTGTACAACATATCGAAAAATATAGTGAGGTTAATAACGTTGAAGAGTTTGCTGCACCTTTACCTGTTACCGTCATATCCGATTTATTAGGAGTGCCAACAACGGACCGTAAAAAAATTAAAGCATGGTCTGATATTTTATTTATGCCGTATAGTAAAGAAAAGTTTAATGATCTGGATGTGGAAAAGGGTATAGCACTAAATGAATTTAAAGCATATCTTCTACCGATTGTTCAGGGAAAGAGATACCATTTAACCGATGATATTATTTCGGATTTAATACGAGCTGAATATGAAGGCGAAAGATTAACAGATGAAGAAATTGTAACTTTTTCTTTAGGTTTATTAGCCGCAGGTAATGAAACAACTACTAATTTAATTATTAATAGCTTTTATTGCTTTTTAGTGGATTCACCTGGAACATATAAAGAATTAAGAGAAGAACCTAAATTAATTTCAAAGGCAATTGAGGAAGTATTGCGCTATCGCTTTCCTGTTACGTTAGCTAGGAGGATTACAGAGGATACAAATATATTTGGACCTTTTATGAAAAAGGATCAAATGATTGTTGCGTGGGTAAGTGCAGCAAATTTAGATGAGAAAAAGTTTTCGCAAGCCTCTAAATTTAATATACACCGAATAGGAAATGAAAAGCATTTAACATTTGGTAAAGGTGCTCACTTTTGCTTAGGGGCACCACTTGCACGTTTAGAAGCTGAGATTGCATTAAGAACTTTCATAAATGCCTTTGAAAAAATAGAGTTATCTCCATCGTTCAATTTAGAAAAATGTCTATTGGAAAATGAACAAACGTTAAATTACTTACCTATTCTTTTGAAAACTAGGTAAATCGCTCAGCAAGGTACAAATTTACTGTACCTTGTTTTTTATTTCTCAATTGTAAATTTTTGGTTGGTTATTTAGTATGGAGGAGGACGCTTATGTTAACGTGTAATGGAAGTAAAACGTTTCAAACGTTCATTAAAGGTGTAACGGATTTAATGGATAGTAATTTATTAGAAAATCAAATTGTTTGTGCGATTGAAAAATTACTAGAAGAACTTTTAGAAAAGAAAACATGGCTTCCGTTAGAAAAACAGAAGGCGAATTCGGCTCAATACGCACGACACTTGTTATATGAAGATCCCTTTAATCGTTTTGAAGTATTAGCTCTTGTATGGAAAGATGGACAATCTACACCTTTACATGATCATGATGGTACATGGGGAGTAGAAGGTGTTTTTAGAGGAAGGATAATGGTGCAAAACTTTATACAAACTAAACAGCTTGAAAATTCACTTGTTTATTTAACACATACAGGAAATCTTTATTTGGGAGAAGGAGAAACAGATAAAGTCATTCCACCAGCTGATTGTCATATTCTTGAAATAGCCGAAAATGAAAGCGTTGTCACTATTCATATTTACGGAAAACGTTTAGAAAAGTTTAAAATATATGTCCCAACTGAAGAAAAGAATGTGTACATGTGTGAGACGAAATATATTAGTTATAGTTCATAGATTAAAATCAAAAGCTTTTCTTTAAAAAGAAAAGCTTTTGATTTTATTTTTAATTATTTCTTGACCTGAAACGCTTTTCATAAATTATAAATAAGGAGTACTTCACGAAATCAGTATGAAAACGATACCTTTCGTTTAATATAAATTCGTGTATATATAGAAAGTGGTGAAGAAATAATGAAATTAATTGCAATTGATTTAGATGGAACTCTTCTTTCGGGAAATAAAATGATTAGTAAAGAGAATGCAGAAGCGATTCGAAAATGTCAGGAAGCAGGCCACGTTGTAGCAATTTGTACAGGACGTTCTATCGTCGACATTGAACGATTATTGTTAGAAGTTAATTTAGAGTGTCCAATTATTGCAGAAAACGGTGCGCTTATATATAAAGATAAAAAAATGATGAAACGATATCCAATTCAAAATATGCAAGCACTTGAGATTGTGAACTATCTTGAAGAGAATGGTTTATATTATCAGCTTTATACTGATAAAGGTGTGTACGTACCGGATTATGGAGTGGAGAGTGTACGTAATGAAATCGAGTACGTGAAAAATTTAAATGAAAATATCGACTTGAAAGAGTTAGAAACGATTGCTGCATTATACCTTGAACATACAGCATTTCTTAGTGCAGAAAGTTGTAAACCAATTGTAGAAACAGATATACATGTGCATAAGCTTTTACCATTTTCTTATGACATAGAAAAACTAAAAAAGTTAAAAGAAACGTTTTTGCATAATACTGATTTAGCAATTACATCTTCATATTGGCATAACTTAGAGATTAACCATCGAGATGCTCAAAAAGGAAATGGCTTATATACATTAGCAGAACATCTGAATATTCCGGTTGAAAATACTGTAGCGATAGGTGATGGGCTAAACGATGTATCTATGATGGAAAAAGCAAACATATCAATTGCAATGGGGAACGCAGTCGAAGAAATAAAAGCAATGTGTCAATACGAAACTTTATCAAATGAAGAACACGGCGTTGCACATGCTTTATATAAATATGTAATGTAATATAAAAAGAAAAAAAGAATCCAAATAGATTCTTTTTTTCTTTTTATTAGGGGTAAGGTATTCTATGAGATTCATAGAAGCCTTATTACACTTTATTATATAGAATATATTGGAATAAATGTTTAAATTTTTCATGATAATTGTGAAAATTTTATGAACTTTATATTTTTTGCATTTTTATACTGCTATAAATGATGTGTATAATGCTAATTTCATAGTTAAATGTATATATGAGGGCACGCTTTATGATGCTTATCATATTAGAATTGGTGTTTGATGAATAAAATATGTATTAATAATAGTTTCGTTTTATACGTATATATTTCTCTTTTTTGATTGAAAAATAAAATTTGTTCGAATAATTATTCTACAGCTATATACCTAAAGGCACATTCTTCGTATAATGGAGAAGTATAAATTTTGAATTTGTATTAATTTTACATATTGAGGTGAAAAAGGAATGAATGCGCGGCTAATGGAACTTATTGATGTGAGTACAATAGAAACCATGGCAGAACAATTTTATCAATTAACCAACATATCACATCAACTTCTTGATGCTGAAAAAGAATGTATATTTTCTTTTGGAATAAATGAGACGAAAATATGTAAACTTCCCAAAATTGAAATCCCCATTTTTTTATACAATCAACAT
Source organism: Bacillus sp. F9_6S_D1_P_5 (assembly GCF_054823925.1). Lineage (NCBI taxonomy): Bacteria > Bacillati > Bacillota > Bacilli > Caryophanales > Bacillaceae > Bacillus > Bacillus sp. F9_6S_D1_P_5. The sequence continues at coordinate 60,534 of NZ_JBTREW010000008.1, forward strand.
TTAGGATCTTTTGTAGTATGGTCAAACAAAAGTGAAATTTTCAATTGTCAAAAATACTTTGAAATGCTTGCAAATCTAATTATTGATGGGGCAAAAAAAGTATTTCAGAGTAAAAATACAACGTTGCTTTCTCGAAAAGAGGAGGAACTTCATACGATTTTACAAAACATGCCTGTTATGGTAGATGCGCTTGATTATAATGGCGATTTTGTTTTGTGGAATCGGGAGTGTGAAATTGTAACAGGTTATACAGCTGAAGAAATAATAGGGAATCCTAATGCGCTTCAATTATTGTACCCTGATCAAAATTATCGTCACCAAATACAATCGAAATTTTTAACTTGTGGAAAAAATTTCAGAGATTGGGAAATGCACTTAACATGTAAAAATGGTGAAACCAAAACAATTATGTGGTCCAATATATCAGAACAGTTTCCTGTAACAGGATATAGCTACTGGGCAGTTGGTGTAGATATTACACATTTAAAAGCGATAGAAGAGCAGTTAAAACAACAAACGTCTGAATTGGAATTAATTTTTAAGGCTTTACCAGATTTATGTTTCTTAACAGAAGATGATGGCACAATTATAGATTATAAAGCAGGATCTCCTTCGAAATTTTACGTACCGGCAGAAGCTTTTATGGGAAAAAAGTTTTTCGAAGTATTACCATCTCCAGTGGCTCAGCAGTTTCAGGAAGCAATTCATCAAGTGAAGGAAAAAGCAACAAATGTAATTGTTGAATATCCACTTACAATTAATGGTAGTATCGATTTCTTTGAAGCTAGATGTTTACCATTATTACACGATAAAATTATGATCATTGTACGTGATATTACAGAGCGAAAAAAGACAGAAGAATTGCTAAATAAGTCAGATACACTTGCAGCAATCGGTCAATTAGCAGCTGGTGTTGCTCATGAAGTGAGGAACCCACTAACAGTCATTAAAGGATTTATACAGTTATTCCAAATTAATAAAGAAGATCAAGAAAAATATTTTGATTTAATGCTTTCTGAAATTGAAAGAATAGAAGCGATTCTTCAAGAGTTTTTATCAATTGCTAAAACAGATGAAATAAATACAGAACAAAAAAATATTTATCAAATTTATAAAAATGTCGTTTCGTTAATGAATACAAAAGCAATTATGACGAATATTCAAGTGGAATTATATGCAGACACAAAAGATATAAGTATTGAGTGCTCAGAAAATCAATTGAAACAAGTGTTTATTAATATTTTGCAAAATTCAATCGAGGCTATGCCGGATGGCGGGAAAATTACAATTCATATTAAAGAGATAAACGATGAAGGTGTCATTATTCATATAATTGATGAAGGAATAGGGATACCTGAAGAAAGAATTAAGAGATTAGGTGAGCCTTTTTATAGTACGAAAGAAAAAGGTACTGGTATCGGATTAATGTTAAGTTATAAAATCATTGAAAGTCATCAAGGGAATATAAGTATTATGAGTGAAGTTGGAGTCGGGACAACAGTAACGATTTACTTGCCGAAAGCTCAGAGTGAAAAATCTCTATCAAATTATGATGATAGATTTGAATCAATGCGGCCCATTATTAATTCCTAAATACCCAATAACCAAAAGCTTAGTTTTTGGTTATTGGGTATTTTTACATTTAATTTAGTAAACTTTACCTTTTCTTTAGATTTGTTTTAATTTCTATTAAGTTTTAAATATTATATTAATATTTGTGCAAGGTAATGTATGGAAGTTGTACGTTACTTTTAATATAGAAAACAAATATTATTTGAAATATTGTAAGGAGGAGATTTAGACGAAGTGAAAAAACGAGAGAAAACAACAGGTAGAGCAATACCGACGCGGTTAAATATTTTATTCTTTTGTGTATTTTTATTATTTTCTGCCATGATCATACAATTAGGTAAAGTACAAATTATCGATGGAGAAACGTATAAAAATGAAGTAGAGAAGAAAGAAAATGCGACCGTAAGTCTTTCTGTCCCGCGCGGAAAAATATTTGATAGAGAAGGCAATCCAGTAGTTGATAATAAATCTTTACGTACAATTACATATACAAAGATGAAAGGTGTAAAATCTGAAGAAATATTAAAAACTGCAAGACAACTTGCAGACATAATTGAAATGCCGCAAGAAGATATAGATAAGCTAACTGAGACGGATAAAAAAGATTTTTGGATGCAATTAAATCCGAAACTTACCGAAAAGTTAGTATCTAAAAAAGAAATAAATCAGTTCAGAGATAAAGATATTACCGGAAAAAATTTAGATAAAAAAATAGAAGAGTTAAAAAGGAAGCGTGTAACAGATAAAAATCTTCAGGAATTAACAGATAAAGATATAAAAGTGTTAGCTATTAAAAGTAAGATGATTTCTGGTTATCAAATGGCTCCTCAAATTATTAAAAAAGATGTTAGTGAAAAGGAATTTACTATAATTAGTGAAGGTTTAGCGAATCTCCCAGGTGTAGACGTATCGGTTGATTGGGAGAGAGTATATGTCAATGATGGATTATTCCGATCTGTTCTTGGAAATGTTTCTAATTCCGATGAAGGATTACCGAGTGAACGATTAGATTACTACTTGGTACGTGATTATAGCCGAAATGATAGGGTTGGAAAAAGTTATATCGAGCAGCAATATGAAGATGTACTTCATGGTACAAAAAAAGAAGTAAGAAGCGTTGCAGATAAACAAGGTAATACAATTAGAACGGAAACTGTTTCCGAGGGGAAAAGCGGTAAGAATTTGACTTTAACAATAGATATGGAATTACAGAAGAAAGTAGAAGAAAGTAGAAGAAAGTATTGGAAAAATATTAAAGGCATATAAAGGGTCAGAATCCATGTTGGACCGTGCTTTCGTTGTGATGATGAATCCAAAAAACGGACAAGTATTATCCATGGCTGGGAAAAGACTTGTAGAAAAAGACGGAAAAACAGAAGTTGAAGACTATGCATTAGGCACAATGACTAGTTCTTATGAGCTTGGATCAACAGTGAAAGGTGCGACAGTTTTAACCGGATTTGAAACGAAAGCTATAACACCAGGTACTTATTTTTATGATGCACCAATGAAGTTTAAAGGAACTAAGGAAAAAAAGTCTTGGAAAGAGTTTGGAAATATTGATGATTTAAGAGCGTTACAAGTCTCTTCAAACGTTTATATGTTTCATACAGCATTAAAAATTGCAGGTGTGGATTATGTGAAAAATAGTTCATTAAACATTAAACAGGAGTACTTTGATAAAATGAGGTATTATTTCAGACAATTTGGATTAGGTGTTCCAACGGGTATCGATTTACCGAATGAAACAGCTGGACAAATTGGTAAAAAAGATAATCAACCTGGTTTCTTATTAGACTACTCAATTGGCCAGTATGATACGTATACACCACTTCAGCTTGTACAATATATTTCAACAATTGCAAACGGTGGATATCGAATGAAGCCACAAATCGTTCAAGAGGTAAGAGAGCAAACGTCGCAAAAAGATGAGATTGGTAAAGTGGTGCATGCAGTAGAACCAATCGTTTTAAATAAAATAGATATGAAAGAGGAATATATAAATCAAGTAAAAGAAGGATTTAGAAGGGTATTCCAGGAAGGGGATGGAACAGGAGTAAGGGCGTTCCAAAAAGCATCTTATAAACCAGCAGGTAAAACAGGGACAGCACAGACAGTTTACGGTGGAGAAAGTGATATTGGAAGAAATGAAAAGGGTGAGAGAAGAGAATGTTATAATTTAACTTTAGCAGGATATGCGCCATATGATAATCCTGAAGTAGCATTCTCTGTAGTTGTGCCGTGGGTTATTAATGATAAATCCGGTATTAACTCTGATATTGGAAAAGAAGTTTTAGATGCTTATTTTGATTTGAAAAATAAGAGATTGACTGGAGAAACTATAAAAGTAGATAGCTCTCAAGAAGGTTAAAACATATGAAATAGTATAGAAACTAGATTCGTTTAATTTAGGAATAGATTCAAAATGGGTGATAGAAAGGTAAAATCATTCTATCAATTATTCACGTTTTATAAAATAAATCATATATTGATAGCATAGGACAAGCTGAAAAGCTTATTCTAACCTCACAGAACACTCCTTATCACGGTTAGGCATCTACTTTTGTAGATGCCTTTTTTAATTTAATCATTAACCATTTATTTATCAACCTAAAGTAGCAAGCATATTAGGACTATTAGGTGAAGATTGAAGGTAATAATTACAGTATGCTTAGTAAGCGAATTGAAATGTAAGGAGTGAGAAATAAGTGCTAAATATTTTAGTGGTGAATTTTCCTGCAGAGGGACATGTAAATCCTACATTAAGTTTAGTCAAAGCTTTTATTGAACAGGGTGATTACGTACATTATATTACAACAGAGCAATTTAAAAGAAGAATTGAAGATTTGGGAGCTACTGTATATACACATCCAGATTTATTAAAGGGAATTTCTATTGATTCTGAAACTCGAGATGGGCTGAGTTCATTCTTTCATGTACATGTTCAAACTTCTTTAGATATATTACAAATTACGAAAAAATTATGTGAAAACATACATTTTGATTTCGTAATTTATGATATATTTGGCGCTGGTGAGTTAGTAAAGGAGTATTTACAAATTCCTGGCATAGTTTCTTCTCCTATATTTTTAATTCCTCCAAAATTTTTGGAGACATTACCTTTTCATCCAAATGCAGAAATACCATTTCAACCTGATGAAATTTCTGAACAGTTACTATATGAAATGGAACATGAATTTGGAGTAAAGCCTAAAAATAATCTTCAATTTATGCATAACAAGGGAGATATTACTCTTGTGTACACAAGTCGTTATTTTCAACCGAATAGCGATGCGTTCGGAGAAAATAACATTTTTATTGGGCCGAGTATTTCAAAGCGTAAAACAAATGTAGAGTTTCCACTAGAATTACTTCAAGATAAGAAAGTTATTTATATTTCAATGGGAACACTGCTTGAAGGGATCGAACCATTCTTTAATACGTGCATTGATACTTTCTCAGATTTTGATGGGATAGTAGTAATGGCAATTGGTGATAGAAATGATAGTTCTAAAATTAAGAAAGCGCCAGACAATTTTATAATTGCTTCATATGTACCCCAATCAGAAATATTAAGTGAAGCAGATGTTTTTATTACACATGGCGGCATGAATAGTGTGCACGATGCTATTTATTTTAAAGTCCCTTTTGTCATTATTCCACATGATAAAGACCAGCCAATGATAGCGCAAAGATTAACTGAACTTGAAGCAGCCCATAGGTTATTGAAAGACAATGTTAATGTGCGAACGTTAAAAGAAGCGGTATCAGATGTTCTTTCAAATGAAAAGTATAAGCATGGAATACGAAAACTGAATGATAGTTTTTTAGAATGTGGTGGTCCAAAAGAAGCGATTGCAGTAATTACATCTCTTTTAAATAAATAGTTTAGACAATATAAAAGCATAGAGGCACTACCTTTATACTTTTATATTATTATCCTGCAAACTGTACAGCAGTATTTGCATGTAAAAAAGCGGTATCAAAAACAGGAACAGTAAGATCGTTTTGGGAAATGAGCAATGGTATTTCAGTGCAGCCTAGCAGTATACCTTCTGCGCCATTTTGAATTAATGATTTTGTAATTTGTAATAGCTTTTCTTTTGATGCTTCTGAAATAATTCCTTTACTTAATTCATTTAAAATAACATGATGGATAAAATTTCTTTCCTCTTCATTTGGAATGATTGTCTCAATGTTATAGTTCGCTAGACGTGATTTGTAGAAGTCTTGTTCCATCGTTTGTTTCGTACCTAATAGTCCGATACGCTTTATATTTTGGTCTACCATTTCTTTAGCACTTACATCACCGATGTGAAGAAGTGGAATGGATATTGCATTTTCTACTTCTTCAGCAAATAAATGAACCGTATTGGAACACATTAATAAACATTCAGCTCCAGATTTTTCAACCTTTTTTGCAACTGTGACTAATTCATTTTTCACTTCTTCATATTGATGATTTTGTAATAAAGTAGTTACCTCACCAAAGTCCATGCTATATAAAACAAGCTTTGCATTTTGATCATATTGAGAGAGTGTAAGTGTATTAATATGTTTATAGTATAATGATGTAGATTCCCAACTTAGTCCACCAATTAAACCGATTACTTTCATCGTACATTCCTCCCGTAACTATGTTGAATTCATCATTTCATAATTCCAATAAGAATACAATGATTTAAATGTAATGTTAAATAAAAAATTAAAATAATTAGAAAAGTATTGAAATTTATTCATCTTAATGCAATAATACGAATTACAAATTAATACTTATCCAGAGAGGTGGAGGGAACGGCCCTATGAAACCTCAGCAACCCCTATGTAATTTTGTAGGAAGGTGCTAATTCCGCAGAGGACACGATGTGTTTTTTGGAAGATAAGAGGATTCTTGAACGTGAAAGAAAATGACCTCTTATGTAAGAGGTCATTTTTTGTTGTATAGAAAGGGAGTGTCGATGCATAATTCATTTTCAAAATAAATATAGAGTAATAAAAGTTGACTAATATGAGAGGGGAATTGTAATGAACAAATTATCAACAAAGTTAGTAGTAGCAATCGGAATTGGAGCAGCATTGTACGGCATATTAGGACTTTGGGGCTTTTCTATTGCACCAAATACATTTATTAAACCTGCGTTAGCTATTTTAACCGTTTTTGGAGCGTTATTCGGTCCAGTGGCAGGACTGTTAATAGGACTTATCGGTCATACCGTAACAGATACAATCGCTGGATGGGGTATTTGGTGGGGATGGGTTATTAGTTCAGGCATTATCGGTTTTGCAATGGGACTCATTCAAAAAAGAGTTGGATTTAGTGTGAAAAACGGGACGTATAATAAAGGCGATATTTCTTATTTAGCTATTACTGGGTTAATTGGTATCGTCATTGCTATCATATTTGCGGGTGCATTCGATATTATTGTCATGGGAGAACCGTTTGACAAAATTGTAATACAAGTATTAGGTGCAACAATTGCTGATGTTATCGTATTTTTAGTTCTTGGATTGCCAATTACGATTGGCCTAGCTAAATCTAATAAAAAACATACACACTTAAAAATTGAAAAGTAGGGATGTTAACATGCAACCAATTATTTCTTTTGAACAATTCAGCTTTCAATATAAGCATGCGGCGCAGCCTACTGTAAAAGACATTACGTTTCATATATATCCTGGTGAAAAAGTATTAATTGCTGGACGAAGTGGTTCAGGAAAATCAACGTTAGCTCATTGTATCAATGGGCTAATCCCGTTTTCTTATGAAGGGAGTAGTACTGGAACTATTTCTATTGCGGGAAAAGATCCGAGGAAAGGGAGTATTTTTGAACAAAGTAAACAGGTAGGAACAATTTTGCAAGATCAAGACGCTCAATTTATTGGTCTTACAGTAGAAGAAGATGTAGCTTTTTCTTTAGAAAATGAATGTGTAAATCAAAACGATATGAAAAAGATTGTTTCGGAATCATTAAAAAAGGTAAAGATGCATTCTTTTCATAAACAAAGTCCGCATGAATTATCTGGAGGGCAAAAACAAACTGTTTCTTTAGCAGGTCTGTTAACGACAAATGCTGATATATTATTATTCGATGAACCGTTAGCAAATTTAGATCCAGCTAGTAGCTTACATACGATAGATCTTATTAAAGATATACATAAACAATATAACAAAACAATTGTAATTATTGAACATCGAATAGAAGAAATGTTAAATCTGGATTTAGATAAAATTATTTTAATGGATGAAGGGGAAATTGTTGCGATAGGGACACCAGAAGAGATTTTAGCGTCAAATATATTACCATCAATCGGTTTAAGAGAACCTATGTACATAGAAGGATTAAAGAGATTACAGTTTGATAGTAATAATGAGATAATATACCCACTTAAAAATCTTCAAAGAGAACGTATTTGTAGCGCAATAAATGAGTGGGTGGAGAAGCAAGTTTTTTGTAAAAGTACTCCTAAAAACAAAAAAATATTGAAAGTAGAAAATTTGTCATTCTCCTATCCTAATAAACAAAAAGTATTAGACAATATAAATTTCTCCATAAAAGAAGGGGAAATTGTTGCACTTTTGGGCCATAATGGCGCGGGAAAATCAACATTAGCTCATAGTTTAATAGGGATAAACAAAACAAAAAATGATAGGATTTTATTTGATGGAGTAAGTATCAACTCTTGGTCTATTCGTAAACGCAGTGAGATTATTTGTTATGTGATGCAAAATCCAAATCATATGATTACACAATCTACTGTTATAGAAGAAGTTTCATTTTCATTAAAATTAAAAAAGTTTTCGAAGGAAGAAATTAAGCATAGAGCGGAGGAAACGTTAAAAATTTGTGGCTTGTATCCATTTCGAAATTGGCCAATCCAGGCATTAAGTTATGGACAAAAGAAGAGAGTAACGATTGCATCTGTACTAACAACAAATCCGAAACTTATTATTTTAGATGAACCGACAGCGGGACAAGATCATTATCATTATAAACAGTTTATGACGTTTATAAGAAAACTAGCTGCAAAGGGAATATCTTTCATTTTTATTACTCACGATATGAATCTCGCATTAGAATATGCAGACAGAGTGATAGTTCTACATGAAGGAGAAATTATTGCGAATAATACCGCCTCTACTGTATTAGGGCATTCAGAAACTTTACATAGAGCGCACTTAGTGGAGAGTTCTTTATTCAAACTAGTTAAATTTAGTGGTATTGCAAATCCTGAAAGATTTATAGAACTTTATTTTGATATTATGAGGAGGGAGGAAGGTGTATAATACATATTTTCATCGTATGGATGGAGCAGTGAAATTGTTGTTATTTATTTTTTGCATGACGCTTACTTTTTTATTTTTTGATTTTCGCGTATTGTTTTTTGTATTTATGATTGGATGTATCGGACTTCTAATTGCTAAAATTCCATTTCGTAAAATCATTATTGTTTTTACTGTTATATTTACATTTAGTTTATTAAATTCTGTCATGATCTTATTTATTACACCAACACATGGATCTGAATTAACCGAATCATATACTTCATTTTTACATATTGGATATGCAACAATAACTTATGAAACATTATTTTATGCAGCTACACTTTCATTAAAATATTTTACGTTATTACCATTTACACTTATTTTTATTTATACGACTAATCCAAGCGAATTTGTGAGTAGCTTAAGTAAATTTCGAATTCATTATAAGATTATATATGCGATAAATATTGCATTACGTTACATACCTGATATACAGTCTGAATATAAAATTATAAAATATGCGCAAGAGGCGAAAGGAGTAGCTTTTGAAAAAGGAGAAGCAAGTCTATGGGTTCGTATGAAAAATCGTGTCTTAATTTTCTGGCCTTTAATTATTCATTCTCTAGATAGAATCGATACAGTTTCAAATGCAATGGATTTAAGAGGGTTTGGAAAGAATGATACACGTACGTGGTTTTATACAAATAAAGCGAAAAGCGTGGATTTCATTTCGTTATTTGTAGGTGTTGTTATTTTAATTGTTGCTGTGTATTTAAAATTACATGTATTTCAAAACTTCTGGTATCCATTTTAAAGCACTCTCAAATGAGTGCTTTTACTTATTTTTATATAGACATGCTCAAAAAGGGGATATTTACATAATGTATAATACGAACCAGTTAAAATGATCAACTACCTATTAGTTTTCAAACCAAAAGGAGGAGAAAATATGAGTTACGGTGGTTCTTGTGGTTTTGGTGGAGGTTTCGCTTTATTAGTTGTGTTATTCATTTTGTTAATTATCGTTGGATGCAGCTGCTGGGGCGGAGGGTACTAATTACGAATTAGTCTCCACAAATGTAAACTAAAAAAACATAGAAGATACTTATGTATCGAAACAAATAAAAAAGGAGCGTATTTGCTCCTTTTTTATTTGTTTTCAGATGAATTCACATTACATTTCGGCAATGTAATTGTCAAAGTTGTACCTTTATTAACGGTGCTGCGGATTTTTAAACTACCTTGCATTGTTTCAATGATCTTAACAGCAACCATAGTACCTAATCCTGTACCTTTCGTTTTCGTACTAAAATACGGTTCACCAAATCGATTTATTTGCTCTTGCGACATACCAATTCCGCTATCCTCAATTCGTATAATAACTTTATTATTACTAATAGATGAGGAGATATTTAAAGTACCACCATTCGGCATTGCTTCAATACCATTTTTTATTAAGTTTAAAAAGCATTGTTGAAAGTGCTGTTTATTACCTACAATTGTTGCCGTTGAGAAATCTTTGGTAATATGTATTGTGTTCATGTTACATAAAGGTAAGATCATATTAATAACTCGATTTAACTCTTGTTCTACTGAAATATGATCTAATTTTTCTGAAGCAGGTTTGGCAAACGTTAAATAATCATCAATAATTCCTTGGGCACGATGTAACTCTTCAAGTATATGTTCAATATACTCATCTCTTGATTTTGCAGTTAAATTTGGTGTTTTTAAAAGTTGAGTAAATCCTTTTACGACAGTTAAGGGATTTCTTACCTCGTGCGATATACTAGCAGCGAGTTGGCTAACAATCTCCATTTTTTCCATTTTAATTAACTTCGATCGCATACATACTGCATCTTTTAAAACTTCATTAAAATAAATTACAAACAACATCAAAATAGTTGGTAATATTATGAAATAATTAATGTATAAATTATTTACTTCAAAATCTGATAAAGTCAATACAATTACAGTTGTAAATATTGCTAGAAAAAATGTTAAAAACATTCCATAAGCTACTTTAACTTTTCTGTTATACTTATTAAATTTTGCAGATGCGAATGCTGTAATGATAAACATTGTGCCATAAACTAATATTGTTAACATACTAAAACCATAAAATGTGAATCTTGTAATTAGTAAAATAGCAAACAAGATTATACCAACAGGGAATCCCCCATAAAGCGTACCTATTATTACGGGTATTTGCCTTAAATCATGAATACAATTTTCATCCATATAGATAGGATAGCGCATACATAAAATAAGGGGGATACTCGTACAAAGTATAATAAGGAGTTTTTTATATTTTTTTAAATAGCGACCGCTATCATATATAAAATAAAAAATAAATAGACTACTTAAAATGTATAGAAGATTATTTAATACGTTTTGATTAATATAAACAAAGTCCATAATATATGCCTCATTATTTTGAATTTCCATTTCAAATATATTATACATGATTATAGTAGAAACTATTTGTTTTTAATAATATAAGTTTATATCTTTTCAGAGTTAGCCACGTTTAGCCACTCTCTATAAAACGTTTCAACCGACGCATATCGTTCATTCCGGTTTTCATTTACAGCACGATACGCTATTTCATATAAATCTTCACTTGCTTCCCATTTTGTAAAGGAACGATCTTTTCCACCGCCCAAGAGAGCAAACGCCATTGCCCCCATATTAAATACATTTGTTTTTGCATCAATCATGGCATTTAGTTCAAATTCTTCAGGAGACATAAAACGCGAGGAGCCCCATAATCTTCCCATTTTATTCACGTATGGTTTTTTACAATATAAATCAATATCACAAATCTTCGTCTCATTTGTATGAAAATTATATAAAATACTACCGTCATAAAAATCTATTGCTACATAGTTTTTCTTTTCAACAAATGTATGGAAAGAAAAAATGGAATGTAATGATTGAATTCGTTCCATAACTGATAAATGCTTAAATTTATAAAATGGAGAGCTTGGGTTAATATATTTTTCAGGAGGCGGGAAACTCCAATGTGAATGAAGACATTCACCATCAAACCAATCGAAAATTAATACATATCCAGAATGAACTGGAAAGTGTTCAATTAGTTTTATAAGCGAGTCATGCTTTAATTCCTCGTATAGGGAAGCTGAATTTTTTAATCTTTCAATAGCGTCTTTCATAGTTCCTTCATATGCAAGTGTTTGTGCCCCTGCATATTTAATAAATTTCTTGCGCCCATCTTTTTCTACACCGAAAGATAGATTACCTGAATCTTGCTGGTCAAAAACTGCAAATACGTTTCCTAATTTCAATAGCCAATCAAAATTATGATGTTCTTTTAACTGGAATGTAACTTGATTCAACTGAATTTTAACTGGAATATCTTTCATAATATACCTCGCATTTATTATAATTAAATTGTATATCTCAGTATTCGACATATTTTGTGAAAATCCTATGTTAATCACATGAAATTTTATAAATATAATAATAAATAATTTTAAGAGGGCGGATAAAATGGATCAACAAATCGTCATTAAACCATATGAAAAAGGCTGGCATGAAGAGTATTTAATAGAAAAAGAGAAATTTATTTCTTTATTCGGAGGAGATTGTATTGCTATTGAACATATAGGAAGTACTTCCGTAGAGGGATTAGGAGCGAAACCTCTAATAGATATGATGATTGGTGTAACGGATTTGCAAATTACCGAAAAGTGGATTGAAGCGCTATTAAAAATTGGGTATGAGTATGTTCCAAAAGAAACACCTAATTGGCGTTTTTTTAGAAAGGGAAAATGGAGAGCTGGTACTCATCATTTACATGTTTATATTTATAATAGTGAGGAGTGGAAGAATAACATTTTATTTCGTGATTTTCTTATAGAACATAAATGGGCACAAAAAGAATATAGTGAATTAAAAGAGACACTTGCAGCTACATATCCATTTGATCGTGCTTCATATACAAGTGCCAAAGCGCCGTTTATTCAAAAAATATTAGAATTGGCTAAAACTTAAAAATCCCTTGCCTTTCCTATGTTATTTATAGGGAAGGATTTTTTCTTTTATCACAATGATATACATTATTTCTAATTATTGGAGGCAGATTCTTTTATTTATTTTGATATATCTAGTACATTGAAAATATTAAGGGGGAATGAAGCAATGAAAGCTATTATACATCAATATAAAAAAGGGGTAGAAGGATTAGAATATAGATTGTCATCTGAAATAAATCCTAATGCTGGTGAAGTAAAAGTAAAGTTAAAAGCTGCAGGATTAAATCATAGGGATTTATTTATTATAAACAATAGAAAAGAAATGGATCTGCCGTTAGTAGTAGGCTCAGATGGTTCAGGAATTGTTACAGAAATCGGAGAAGGCGTTTCAAATCATTTATTAAATAACGAGGTTATTATAAATCCTAGCATTGGATGGGATAATATTGCCGAAGTACCAGAGTTACCAGAGGTGTTAGGGGGACCGAAAGATGGAACGTTTGCTGAATATGTCATTGTGTCAGCTGAAAATGTAGTGGCAAAACCGTCATATCTTACTTGGGAAGAGTCTGGCGTATTATCTTTATCGGCATTAACTGCATATAGAGCGCTTTTTACAAAGGGTAGATTGAAATGTGAAGAACATGTTTTAATTCCAGGAATAGGTGGCGGTGTAGCGACATTTGCCATGTTATTTGCGAAAGCAATTGGCGCAAAAGTCAGTGTTACTTCAAGAGTTGAGAACAAAAGAAAGTTTGCCGAAACATATGGCGCAGACTTTTCTTTTAATAGTTCTGGAAATTGGGAAGAGAGTTTACGCGGAGAGAAAGTAGATTTAATAATTGATAGTATAGGATCAGCAACATTCTTAAAATACTTTGATGTATTGAAACCTAATGGGAGAATTGTTAATTTTGGTGCAAGCTCAGGAGATAAAATTGAATTACCATTACGAGCATTATTTTATAATCAAATCGATATAATGGGAACATCTATGGGTAGCCGTGAGGAATTTGATGAAATGATTACGTTTATAGAGAAATATAAGATTAAACCAATTATGGATAAAGTTTATTCGTTAGAAGAGGCTATTCAAGCATTAAAACGTATGGAACAGGGAGAACAGTTCGGTAATATCGCTTTACGTATGGAATAAAAATATGATTTAATAACATATCTTTTTATATAGATATGTTATGTAATATATACACTTATAGTTCGTGAATCATTTGATTTAAAAGGTTTTTTAACATTATATATCTTTAATTCATGTAAATAGTTACATAATTGTCAAATGAAAAATAGTAAAATGAACAAAGTGAAAATCTAAATATGTGTAAATGTTGTATACTGTGTAAATCAAGTAAACTTGTATCTTTATTTCAAGTAATATAAGAAATTATAAGGAGAGAGTAACGTGAATTACACAGTATTTCAGTGGATAAACAATTTAGCGGGTACATCTGCGCTCTTAGATAAGATTATGATTGCTATTACAAATAGCGCTGCATATGTGGCTATTCTATTCATGTTTATCTTATGGTTTCATAACGGAAAGAAAGAGAATGCGATAAGGAAACAATATACAGTGTTGTATGCGACACTTTCAGTAATAATTGCATTACTAGTAAATGTTTTTATTCATGTAGTATATTATCATCCACGTCCTTTTGTATCATATGATGTGAATCAATTAGTACCTCATGCAGAAAACTCATCATTTGTTAGTGATCATTCTGTACTTGTATTATCGATTGCATTCATTCTTGTTCTTAGAGGAGAAAAGTTAAGATATATTGCACTTTTATGGGCGGGTTTAGTTTGTATATCACGTTTGTATGTAGGTGTTCATTTTCCTTTAGATGTAATAGGTGCGGCTATAATAACAATTGTAACAAGCAGTTTATTGTTGCAGAAAAAACGTATATTTGAACCAATCGCAAAACTTGTTTTCAAAATGTATGCACTCGTAGCAAAACGAATTCCCTTTTTAGAAAAATATAATCATGTAGCTTAAATTTCATAACTAGTCTTTTATAGATTAGGGAAAAAAATCCCCCTTTGGAAATCCAGAGGAGGATTTTTTATTGTATATAAGTGAATGGATTATTTGCAATAAGAATTTGAATGTCATGGAGTAAGAACAAAAGAATAAATATTCTAAAAATTTCACGTACTGTATTTTAAGTGCATAAATAAACTAGCAATAACAATAATTAGTTTTACATTGTTTTAAAGGAATTAATAAGAAAAGTTCGAAACATATAGTATTGAAAGCAAAAAACTACATAATTTATAGCACACCATCGCAGCAATTAATTGTGAAAGAAAGGAGATAAACATGCATAAACTTCAAACGAATAAAGGCGCGCGATATTTTATGGTTGCTTTTATTGTTTTGTTTCTTATTATGCTTTTGCGATTTTTCTATATTCAGGCAGTTGGTGTCGTACATAATGTAGATGTAAAGGATCTAGCAAACGAACAACATAATAAAAATGGTGTATTGGAAGCAAATCGTGGCACAATATATGATCAAGCGGGAAAAGTGCTAGTCCAAGATTCCACAACGTATCGTGTTGTTGTGAATTTGAAAGGTACAGATAAGGTGAAAAATAAAGAGGAAACTGCAGAGCGATTAGCTGATGCGCTTGAAATTGATAAAGAAGATGTATTAAAAAATTTTCATGAGGGACGCACGCAAGTTGAGATTGGAAAAGTTGGCCGGAATTTATCTAGAGAAGTAAAGGAACAAATAAAGCAATTGAAAATCCCAGGTGTATCTTTTATGCCAGAAAAAGCAAGAGTATATCCAAATGAAGATTTTGCATCCTATATACTTGGTTTTGCGAGACCTGACGATAAAGGAAATACAGAAGGGAAATTTGGACTAGAAAAGAGTCTGGATAAATATTTGCGCTCGACAAACGGGAATATAGAATATGTGGGAGCACCAAGAGGGATCCCACTTACAAATGATATAGGGAAAATAGAACCCGCTAAAAATGGGAATAACGTATACCTTACGCTAGATAAACAAATTAATAGTTTTTTAGAAGAAACGATGAATAAGGCGCAAGAGCACTATGAACCTTCTATGTTAGTAGGAATCATAGCAGATCCAAAGACAGGGAAAGTTTTAGCAATGTCTAGTAAACCTAGTTTTAATCCTAATAAAGGCGATATCGAATATTTTTTAAATGATCCAATTGCAAATGCATATGAACCAGGTTCAACCATGAAAATATTTACGTTAGCTGCCGCAATTAATGAAGGTGTATATAACGGGAAAGAATATTTCCAATCTGGAAAATATACAGTCGGTTCATCAGATATTAAAGATCATAACGGTGGATTTGGATGGGGATCTATTACGTTTGATGAAGGTTTTGAAAGATCATCTAACGTAGCATTTTCTATTTTAGAAGATCAGCTATTGAAACCAAATAAATTTAAGCAATATATGAATAAATTTGGATTCAATCAAAAAACCGGAATAGATTTACCTGGTGAAAGTAAAAATACTTTATTATTAAATACACAAATTCAACAAGTCACAACTTCTTTCGGACAAGGCTCTACAGTAACTCCTATTCAATTAATCCAAGCTGCTACCGCTATAGCAAATGACGGGAAAATGATGCAACCATATATCGTTGACAAAGTTGTAAATCCAATAAATAAACAAGTTATTATGGAAAATCAACCGAAAGAAATTGGGAATCCAATAAAAAAAGAGACAGCGGACAAGGTAAGAGACTTAATGGGGCGTGTTATTACGTCTTCAAAAGGTACTGGTACAATGTATAAAGTGGAGGGTTATCCAATAGGAGGTAAGACTGGAACAGCGCAAATACCGAATCCTGAAAATGGACGATATATGGAGGGGAAAGAAAATTATATTTTTTCATTTTTAGGTATGGCTCCGATTGATGACCCAGAGTTAATTGTATACTTAGCTATTAAGCAGCCAAAGTTAAATGGAGATGAGTATGGAGCTCAGCCGCTCGCTGAAATATTTAAACCAGTTATGAAAAATAGCCTTGAATATTTAAAAGTGAAACCATATACAGAAAAACAAATGGCAGATGCAACGAAACGATCCCAATTAAAAGTACAAAATTATGTAAATCAATCAATGGATACAGTAGAGAATAGTGTAAAAAAAGAGAAACTTCAACCGATAGTTTTAGGAGAAGGAAAAATAAAAAAACAATATCCGCATTCTGGTGAAGTAATGAGTGAAGGAGATCGTATATTTTTATTAGGAAACAACGCAAAAATGCCTAATTTACAAGGGTGGTCCATGCGTGATGTTATGTATTTCTCTAAGCTATTAAAATTAGATTTAAAAACTACAGGTACGGGCTATATAACGAGTCAAAGCATTGAAAAGGGACAAGATATACAAGAAGGCGATGCATTAGAACTGAACTTAGAACCACCTTTACAACCGTTAGTAGAGGCGAATACAAATTAATTCGGACAAAGTGAAGGGTCTATATACAATAGGCTCTTTATTTTATAGGTTTAAGTAATTTCACGCACCGTAATTTTTAGAAAAAATAATAAATAAAAGAATTAACAGAAATGCGTTATTAAATTTCTGATTATTTTTTATTTACAGTTAAATATTTCTGTGATAATATGGAAAAAATCAAATGCAGTGAAGAGAAGAGTAAATAAAATGAATTTTTCACAGAGAGCTCCATTTAGCTGAAAAGGAGTAAAAATTCTTTATTGAACCAAGCCTCTGAGCAGCGCATCGGAACCTTTTATTAGGGGGTGGTGTGACGGGAGCTCCCGTTATAGAGCTATGGTATAAGCATGATTTATAATGCAGTACCTAATAAGGTTAATATGGCGACATATTAACAAACTAGGGTGGCACCGCGATGATAAATCTCGTCCCTAAGACAAAAAGTCTTGGGGGTGGGATTTTTTTATTGTTTCAATACAATTTGGAAAGCGGGGGCCTAAAATGAAAAACTTACTTAAAGATTGGAAATATCCTTTATTATTACTGTCCGCAGTTGGTATTGCGAATTTAGGGGCATGGATTTACTTAATAGCACTGAATGTACTTGTCTATAATATGGGAGGATCAGCCTTAGCTGTTGCTACTTTATATGTAATTAAACCATTAGCCGCTTTATTTACAAACGCATGGTCAGGAAGTATGATTGATCGTTTAAATAAACGGAAGTTAATGATTCACCTCGATATATATCGTGCGGTATTTATCACTATTTTACCTTTACTTCCATCACTTTGGATTGTTTATGTATTCGTATTCTTTATCAGTATGGCCAGTGCAATTTATGAGCCAACTGCTATGACGTATATGACGAAATTAATTCCAGTTGAGCAAAGACAACGTTTTAACTCATTACGTAGTTTAATAGGATCTGGTGCATTTTTAATTGGTCCAGCGATAGCGGGAGTATTGTTAATAGCAAGTACACCAGAGTTTGCTATATATATAAACGCTATAGCATTTCTCATATCAGGAGTAATTACATTACTGTTACCTAATCTTGATGAAAAATTCGATATTCATACATCAAATGACAAGTTATCTCTAGCTGTACTCAAAAAAGATTGGAACATCGTTTTAAAATTTAGTAAAAAATCTTTATATATCGTTTTTGTATACTTCTTATTTCAAGGGATGATGGTTTTAGCTGCCGCAAATGATTCACTTGAATTGTCATTTGCGAAAGAAGTTTTATTGTTAACAAATAGTGAATATGGCTTTTTAGTTAGTACCGGCGGAGCCGGGTTTATTTTAGGAGCTATAACAAATACAATTTTATCAAAAAAATTAGCACCTTCATTTTTAATTGGAATAGGATCATTATTTATTGCAATCGGTTATTTAATTTATGCTTTTTCAAATGAGTTTTTAATAGCTACTATCGGATTCTTTATTTTATCTTTCTCTATGGCATATGCAAATACAGGGTTTAATACCTTTTATCAAAATAATGTCCCTGTCCATATAATGGGACGGATTGGGAGCATATATGGATTATTTATTGCAGGTATCACCATTTTAATTACGATTTTGTTTGGAGTTGCCACTCAATTTATTTCTATACAACTTGTGGTTATTGTAGGTTCTTTAGTAATGCTGCTTATAACTATCATATTGTGTGTATTTACTTTATTGCCATCACAGTCTAAGGCGTATTCCTCTGAGTCAATCAATTCAAAATAGTTCTCTTGGTTTTGATTTACGCTATTCAATAGGAGGGTTCACCCTCCTATATATGGAAATATAAGAAGGGTGAACAATTATTGATAAACGAGGGTGGTTTTTGTAATGAAAACAAAAGATCAAATAGAGAGCATTGTAAAAGAAATGCATCGGCATATAGATTTCTCTGGGGTAATTTTAGTGAAAAAAGAAAAAGACATAGTATATGAAGAAGCTTTTGGCTACGCAAATCGAAATGAATGTATAAACAATACGCTGCAAACAAGGTTTGGAATTGCCTCCGGTTGTAAAATATTCACTGCTATCGGTATCTGTCAACTTGTTGAAAAAGGGGTAATTACTTTTCAAACAAAGTTAAAAGAGTGTTTACGAATTAACTTTCCGAACTTCAATGAAAATATTACAATACATCACCTTTTGACGCATAGTTCGGGTATTCCAGATTATTTTGATGAAAGTATTATGGATAACTTCGAAAATCTATGGAAACAAACACCTATGTATCTTTTAAAAAGTTTAAAAGACTTCTTACCATTATTCCAAAACAGAAATATGATGTTTGCGCCAGGAAGTAAGTTTCACTACAACAATGCAGGTTTTATCATACTAGGATTAATAATCGAAGAACAGACAGGACTTATATTTACGGAGTATATAGAAAAAAACATATTTAAACCAATTGGTATGAACGATTCTGGCTATTTTTCTTTAGATACATTACCAAGGAACACAGCTATCGGTTATATAAAAGATGAAATAAATCAAAATTGGAGGACAAACATCTATTCTATACCAGTAATAGGAGGAGCTGATGGTGGAGCTTTTATTACTGCGCGAGACATGCTGAAGTTCTGGGAAGCGTTGTTTAACTATGAAATCGTAAGCCGAGAATATACAACGAAACTTTTAACCCCACATATTCAAGTAAATAATAATCAATCTTACGGCTATGGAGTATGGATTGAAACGAGAGAAAACAAGATATTCAAATATCATGTAATGGGATATGATCCAGGAGTCAGTTTTCGCTCGGCCGTATATCCAGACTTAGGAATTACATTAGTTATCCCATCAAATAAAGGGACAGGACCCGAAAAATTAATGACAGAAATAGAAGGAGCTTTTTAATTATATGGATATAGAAATTAGAGCGTATAAAAAATCTGATGAAACAGGATGGGTACGTTGCCGTGTATTATCTTTTTTAGATACAGCATATTACGATAACGTTTTTAGAGAGAAAGAAAAATATGAAAATCCTGCTATTGAATTAGTAGCTGTATTTGAAAATAAAATTGTGGGTTTAATAGATATTGAATACGAATTAGAAGAACGTACAGTCTGTTCAAGAGGGACTGGTCGTGGCGGCATGATTTGGCATATTGCTGTTCATCCGGATTTCCGTAGAATGAAAATTGGTAATCAACTATTAAATGAAGCAGAGAAGTTAGTGAAAGAACTTAACCTAAATCGATTGGAAGCATGGACAAGGGACAACCTATGGGTACATGGATGGTATGAAAAGAACGGATTTGTAAACGTAGATTCATATTTACACGTATACTCCGATCATACAGACGAGATAAAAGGTGTAATGAAAAGTAATATTGATCAGTTATATCCAGTTCAAACATTTGCTCATTATACAGGTGAAAATAAAGAAAACATAAGAAATCAATTTAAGCGGGTTCATGATTGTTTTTGTTTTGAAAAGTATTTTATTTAACTAGAAAACCTTTATTTATAAAATCACTTTAATGCTAGCTAGTAAATTTAATATTCAAGTATTACATAGGACTAATCCTAAAAGTATATAATCTATTGATAACTAACAATTCATTCGGGTTAATAGATATGTTTGTTTTGAATAAAGATGCTAACAGACGTACGAGTCAAAAGTACGTCTGTTTACTTTTATAAATAATGCTTATGACTATTACATTATGTACTGTTATAAATTGATGCTAGTATAACCCAATAATATATAATGAATTAATAAAAAAAGTGTAAATACATTCATTCCTTGTTTATCCATACTGTGAACGGTAATACTAAATAACATTGAACATTTACAACAAGGGATGATAATATGATATTCATTTACACAGATTTCGGAGGAACACATTCAACTGCACTTGCTGCAGCTTATCATTTGAATAAATTACCAACTAATCGTAAGTTAACGAAAGAAGAAATTTTGAATGTAGAGTACTTTAATAAATTGAAAACAGAAGATATGGGGAAAATCATTTTTCATGGAATAGATGAAAATGATAATCCGGTTTATACAATTGGATGCGGCGCATCAAAAGTCGTTGTACCTGCGATGAAGCATTTAGGAGAGATTCTGCAAAAACATTATCAAAATCAGGAAAAGATTGTTTTTTCTAATACATCACCAACAGTTCCTTTACCGATGACTTTCGGTGGACTGTTTTCAAGAAGGTTCCACATCGACTTTATAGGTGTACCATTACTCATATGGGGAGCAAAACTTAGCTGTGATAACGTGCAAAGACTTGTTAGTTATACGAAGGAAGCAGGTCGATTGACAAATGATTATGTTGTAATTTTAGATAATGAAACTTTTAAATAATGCACGATAAGAAGAAAATTGGGTAAATACTTCGATTTTCTTCTTTTTTTCGTGAAAATGACAAAAAATATTCACATTTAATATGCATCTACTATAGCCAAAACAATAAAGTCCTGTTACTATTACAGGGATATTCTCTTTTCGTAACATAAATATATAGAAAAGTCAGAAAAGAGGAATTGAATTAAGGGAGGAACAACATGAAGCGTGTTGCTTGGATTACTGATAGTACAACTGCGAGTTTTAAAACAGAAGGAGATAACTTTGTTATCCCAATTGAAGTTATTATTGATGGTGTGTCGTACAAAGATTGTGAAGAAGGTGTGCGTGAGCGCGTTTATAATGCTTTGAACGAAGGTAAAACTGTCACTACATCACAGCCTAACATAGGGGAAATGGTAGATTTATTTTCGAAATGTAAAGAAGAATATGAAGAAGGATTTGCAGTTGCTATTAGCGGAAAAGTAAGTGGAACCTATCAAAACATGAAGTTAGCTGCAGAAATGGCAGGTTTCCCGTTAACAGTATTAGATAGTGAAACAACAAGTTATCCAATGGATGAACTAATTAGAAAAGCGAAATCGTTATACAATGATGGTATGACGTTACAAGATATACACAAAACATTAGTAGATGAAAAAAGAAGACCTTTCCACGTATTCCCGAAAAGTTTAAAAGGCCTTTACGCAAGTGGACGTGTAAAAGGAGTTCAATTTTTACTTGGAAGTTTATTAAGTGTTAACTTAATATTAGAAGTAAAAGGTGGAGAACTTTTACTTGAAAAGAAAGTTCGCAAAATCCAAAAATGTCGAGAATACATTAAAAATGAACTTGAAAAAGAATTACCAAAAGTACTTCACATGTTCCATGCTAACGATAAAGATGGAGCTGAAGAATGGATTTCGGATATTAGACAAGCATTCCCTAAAATGGACTTTAAACTATATCCATTACCTATTTCGTTTGCGGTTCATGCAGGTGAAGGTACAATAGCAATTAGTTATTAATAGGAAACCCGTGAATGATTCGCGGGTTTTTTTATTTAATTAAATTGAAAAAGGGGACTAATACATTGCTTTCAAGCTAAAAAAACTCGTAATAATTGTAATAATTTGTTAGTGTTAAACTGCAAGTATTTTTGTTCTTAATATTTATTTCGATACTTAATTGAAATGGTAGTGATCGCTGGATTAGATATTTTACAGAAGACTCTCTTATAGTGAAAAGGCTAGAAAAAGATAATACTGGGGGTAGTTATCATGGGAAAGAATGAGATGTTTAAAGATTTTAATTTTAAATTAGTAGTAATCGAAGCTTTATTAGATAAAGAGCCACTATTTCTAAAAGAATTAACAGACATAATAGATAAGTATACGAATAATTTCAAGTGGTATTCTGGAGCTGAATCAATTGTTGAAATTAGAGAGTATTTAGAAGAGTTGACTTTAGAATTAAGTGATTTGGAAAAGATTGAATCTCTTTGCTTTGATGGAGGTAATGAAATTTATCATATTTTAAAGCCAGATTGGGATGGTGAAGACAGTTTATTTGATGTAATATCCGTTGAAGGATTTCAGATTCTAAAAAATTTAAAATCAGTGGAATATATTTCAATGTGCTATCCGAAAGTATTAGAGCCATTTAAAAAAGCTGGAATTGAAATTCAGGATTAATGAGGAGAAAGTTTTGTATAATCGTAGACAGCTTCCGCGGGTTTGTCTACTTCTCACCACAGAAAAGTATTTAGAGAAACATATAACCTACCAGAATAAGTTGTTGTTTTATACAATATTGATGGTACTGTGACAACTTAGATATAAACTAGATGAAAAATGGTGAAGATTCTGGTTTCTTGTGAGCCTACTTTTCCACAAAAAGAAGTATGTAAAAATAAAAATGTAAATGGTAGTGATTGGGATGAAAATAGGTAAATTTGGAGAATTAAATAACATAAGTATTGATACAATTAGACATTACATGGATCTCGGTCTCATTATTCCTGAAAAAAAGGGAGGTCACTATTTTTTTGACGAGTATTGTCAAACTGATTTAGAGCTTATATTACAATACAAAGAGCTAGGATTTAGTTTGAATGAAATTAAAGAACTATTTTTTTATAAAAATTTAGCGAAATCTATGAATTACGAAAAAGATACTTTTTACCAATCTTTGTTTAAACTGAAATATGACAAGATGGAACAGGAAATAAAACTTTTGGAGAAGAAACGGGATAAATTAAAAGAAGTACTACATGATTTATTATTAACAAATGAAACTTCTAATTCAATTATAGGGATAGATTTAAGTGTACTACATTTACTTACATGTTCTAAGTGTAGACAAAAACTAATTCTTCAAGATGGAATTATTAATAACAATCAAATTACTGAGGGAAAGTTAATTTGTAATTGTGGGGAAGAATATATAATTACCTCAGGAATAATAACTGCTAGTAAATTATTCGAAGCAAATGAGCAACCGACACATAAAAATACTATTTCGGATTATATTCATGAAACTGATAATGCGTATTTGGAAAATATGCATAGAGAAGGGCAATGGGCGAAAAAGAAACTATTACATTTAAATTTAAATAACAAATTAATATTGGATATAGGATCGGGACTTGGGTTCTTTTTGAGAAACATTTATGAAGAACTGCCAGAAGATTGCCTATACATTGCAGTGGATCGAGATTTTAATAAACTTTTATTTTTAAAGGATGTATTAGCGAGTAGAAATCCGAAAAGAAATATTCTCTTTATCTGTGCTGATTTTTTGAACATCCCTATTCAGAACAAGTCTGTTGATATTGTAATTGATCATTCTGGTACGAGCAATTATAGTTTTGAGCATGAGAATTTTTTACTTCACGAATTAAATCCACTTTTTAAAACGGATTGTTATTTATTAAGTTTATTTATTTTATTTAAAAATTTCAGCTCAAATAGCCAAATTACAAATAGCTTTCGAGCAAATTTTACACTTTCAAAAGTAACAAAAGAAATTCAAAATCTACAGTTTCAATCCATCGATGAAAGTACTTCAAACTATTTGAAACGAGGTGGAAAGTACGAGAATTTCTTTATTGAAGGAGAAGAAATTTATACATATTCATTTTTTGGAAAAAGATGAGGTTAAACCTGTCATAAAAAGTCCGTTTTTATAACTGAACTTTTTATGACGATACATATTTATACTTTAGTGATTAAAAGAAAAAGAGAATGTTAATTTAAATGTTTAGCACTCACTGGACAGTCTCTTGTTCGTGTATGTCTAGTAAGAGAAAAGATAGCCAAACCTAAAGATAATAAAACTAGAGATCCACCAACCCAGGCCATATTGGCGACATTATGTACTTGTTTTAATGCTATACCTCCAACTGCAGAGCCGAGTGAAATTCCTATTTGTAGAGCTGAATTATTAAAACTTTGCTGTATATCTGACGTATCTGGGGCAGTTTGGATTAAATAACTTTGTTGAGGTGGTGCAAGCCCCCAACTCAATGCAGCCCAAACTATCATAACAGGAATAAATAGCATAATAGAAACTGTCGTGAACGGTAATATAAATAAGATTAGAGCAAATAAAGTAATAACTATCACAATACTTTTTGGAGCACCTATTTTATCTGATAAAATACCGCCGAACGCTCCGCCACTTACTGCAGCTATACCAAACACTAAATAAAATATGCTAATCCAATAAGGGCTTAGGTGAAACTTATCTTCTAAAAAAGGAGTAAAATAAGCATATAAAGTATAGTGTCCCGCTAACATAAACATTGTAGCTAGATGAGCAGCGCCTAGTTTTGGACTACAAACGGCCTTTAATTGAATAGATAAAGGAATTCGATTTTCCTCTCCAGGTATCTTCTCTAAAAATACTGAGATTAAGATGATGGATCCCAATGATAAAATAGTAATACATAAAAAAATAACTCTCCAGCCAAATGTGTTTGAAATTAAAATGCCTAGTGGTACTCCTAGAACAAGTGAAGAGCTAATACCCATATAAATTAATCCTAATGCTTTTGCTCGGTAAGAGGGTTTAACAATCTTTGCTGCAATTGTAAGGGAAAGTACTACAACTAAAGCTGTGCTCATAGCAGTTAAAATTCTTGCTATCATCATAAAAGTAAAGTTTGGACTGAAATACGTAAGTATATTACCAATTAGAAAAATATAAAGTGAAATAACATACAATTTTTTTCTTTCCACTTTATTTGTGAAAATTAATAATACAGGACCTGCTATTGCATAAGTAAAGGCGAAAATTGTAATTAATTGCCCAGCGGAACTTAATGAAACATTAAAATCTTTAGCGATGTCTGGCAATATTCCTCCAACAATAAGCTCTACAAGTCCTACTGCTATTGTTGCTAGAACTAATATAAATACTTTGAAATTCATTTTATGTATTCCCTTCTCGTCATTATTTACCGTAGAACAAAAAACTCCTGACTACAAACGCTATAATACGCATTTTGTAGTCAGGAGTTATTGGTTCCTGGTAGAGACCTCCAAGCCATATTCTTGGAGTTATACATGATTCTCATATGTAATTAATCAATGTAATAGAAGATACCATATTAAATTCTATATTTCAATAAAAAATTTTGTATTTGTACACGTAATCCTATTATTTATTTTTACCAACATAGAGAACGACAAAAATCTTTAGTTGATAAAGATGGGGTTAACCCTATCTTTTATTTATTTTCCCTTAAAACTTTTCAAATTGTACATATTGCTATTGGGTTGACCCAAGAACTTACAATGTACGTAACATATAGTTAGGCAGGGGGAAAAGTGATGGGAAGTTTACGATTACATATAGAAAATAAAAAAAGCAACCAAGAACTAAAAAATATTTGTCTCTATTCCATTGGGAAAACAGTATCAATACTCGGTAGCTCTATTTATAGTTTCGCATTAGGATTATATGTTTTACAAATAACCGGATCTGCGTTAAATTTCGCGATTACGCTCATTTTAGGAACAATTCCTATGATTGTTTTGAATCCATTTGCTGGTGTCATTGCTGATAAAGTTGATAAAAAGAAACTCGTCGTTTGTATGGATCTACTTAGTGGCTGCTTATTAATAGCTGTTTATATAGTAAGCAGCCACTATGGATTAAACTTATTCATCATTTATACTACTACCTTTCTTATGACGGTATTTACAACCTTTTTTGGAATAGGGTTAGAAGCTGCGAAACCGAATATCGTCTCTAAAGAGAGGCTTATGAGTATTAATTCTATAAGTAAAATTATCGATTCTGTATCTTTAATTCTTGGCCCTATGTTAGGTGGTATCGTTTTTTCAATATTTAATATTAAAACTTTTATAATTATAAACGGTATTTCTTTTATTCTTTCAGGGATAGCATTACTATTTATTCATTTTAGACTGTTCGAGTACAACATAAATGAGCGAAATTCAAAAAGAGGAGTTAATTTTATTAAAGATATAAAAGAGGGGTTTTCTTACTTACTTGAAAAGGAAAGCTTAAAGAATACGTTTCATATTTTAATTTCGTTTAATTTCTTCTTAGGCTTTGCTGTAACTGTTCCATTGCCATACATTATTAACACAGTACTCAATCTTGGTTCTAAGCAATTTGGTATCATTCAAGGGACTTTTCCAGTAGGGATGATAATCGGTGCAATTGTAGTAAAAAAGATAACTGATCGTTTTTCTTACTCTTATCTTTTGAAAAAACTAAGTTCTATGTTGTCAGTTTTTATGATTATTTTAGGAATTCCAGTTTTATTCAAAAGTTTTGAAGTGAATGATTTAGTATTCGTTATTACGTATTGTTTTGTTATGATCTTTTTAGGGTTTATTATAGCGCTAATTGATATTCCTTTAATTTATTTCATGCAAAATGAGATTCCCGATGAATACAGGGGAAGGGTTCTCAGCATTGGATTAAGTATAGGTAAAATGATGCTCCCTATAGCAATGGCACTATCCGGTCTATTATTAAATTATATCCCAGCGTACACCATTCCAATTGTAGGGGGATTCTTATATTTAATAGTAATTAAAGTTTCATCAAATCGTTTCATATTAGAGGTTCATTCGAAAGATTATAGTGCTTAATAGATTCTTAGATTATTTTTAGAATGGATACTGCTACTTCTTTCAAGCTAAGAAAAGCAAATACTATAAAATGAAAATTTATTTGGTAAATCGGTTTCATAAATTATAAAAAGCACAGGATTATCATCCTGCGCTTTTTTATCGTAATTCAGCTGTTTTTCTAATAACAATCTTATCAATATCATCTTCTTCATCACCGATAAATAAACCGCGTTCTTTTAAATAGGCCTCAAAATATAAATCTGCTTCTGCACGTTCATCATACGGTTTTACAGATAGAACGAAACCTAATTTGTTTTGTTCCTCTAAATGAGAAGTGGAGATGTAGGCCGGTACATTGTGGCGTAAAAAGAGTTCTTTAACCGGAATAATCATATCTTTCATTAATTTCGTTAACATACCCATTTCAAACTCGAAATTAAAGCGATCTATGCTACATAAATCAGCGAATACTACACCGATAAAACCTGTATTAAATACTTCTTGATAATCTACTTCTTCGTTACCGTAAAAATTCTTTTCGATTAAATAATTTATAAAGTAAGCCACACCATCACTTTGTTCGAATGGTTTCGTTGAGAGAACAAAGCCGATTTTCTTTTGTTTATGTAAATACACACATGACATGTATGCTGAAATGTTATGTTCTTTAAATAGAGAACTTGTTGCCCCAGAGAGGCCATCCAGTACGTGATGAACAATTTGAAGTTTTTTACGAGCGAAATAATAGGATTTCTTTTGTAACTCCAATGTATCAATAAAGACAGAGCCGATAAAGCCTGTATTTGAAATAATAGGTGTTTGCTTTTTTCTTCCTCTGCGCTTTGCTTGAGCCATTGTAAAAATCATCCCTTCATGTACAATTAAAATAAAAAGAACGTTTGTTCGTATATTTATATTTTACTATTAAAACGCTCTAAAGTAAAGGGTTTTTGACGAAAAAAACAACAAAAAAGACACCTGTAAAAGGTGTCTTAAACGCTGTAGGGAAGAGGGTTCATCCGTACAATTTATATTATGATACAGAGACAATCTCTTCTGTATCTTCTACATCTAAATGACAGTCCATAGTACGAACATCTTGATCTTCATGACTTCCGAAATAAATAGTAATTTTCATATGTATCGCTCCTTTATTCTAGGAATACCTAAAATAATTACTAGTAATGTTAATATTTATTATATACCACTTTTTTCATTCCGACAACGTTATATCATTTTTAATTCTTTTAGGGTGAATAGAGTGATGTATAGAGCCATTTTTATAGAAATGGGCACATTTCATATATGTTATATTTAATACTGAACGATTCGAATACGAATTTTTATGAAAGGAGAAAAATGAATGAATTATAAACAGTTATTAATAGATAACTTCACATATAAAACGTCATATATTGCGCGGCAGCTACATGGAATGAATGTAAAAGAAACTGCTATTGACTGCGGTTTACCTGCAGATACATTTAATATCATTACTTTATTAAACAATGATTTAACGGAAGGTATTGAGAAATTATATAAAGTGGTAAACATCTATAATCAAAAGAAATTTCCAATGAGTGTTTGGCTTTGGGATGATAGGCACGAACAGGCTATAAAAAACGAATTAATAAAACTTGGCTTAAAAGAAGCAGAACAAAATATTGCGATGGTAGCAGACTTAAAAACAATACATCCAACAATAAACATGCCAGAAGGTTTTATAATAGAAAAAGCATCTTCGTCAGGACAAATTAAAAAGTTTGGAGAAACTTTAGCTAATTTATTTGGTACATCAGAGGAATGTGTACATGTACAATCATTCTACAATGAAACTGCTTCTTTCGACTTATGGAATAGTAAAAATATGAAACTATACTTAGGACTTTATAAAGATGAAGTTGTATCGGTTGGTTCATTAGTGTGCACAAAAGATAGTATTGGTATTTATGATATAGCAACGAAAGAAGAAATGAGAGGAAAAGGATTTGGCTCTACTATGTTTCATTACTTGCTGCAAGAAGCAAAGGAATTAAACGTTGCTCAATGTGTATTACAAGCTTCACCTGATGGGATTAATATTTATAAAAAGGCTGGTTTTCAATCTGTTGGACAAATGACTGTATTTGAAAATCGACATTTAATTGAATAAATTATCTAAGCTAAATTGCTTACATGTAGGAGTAAATACATCATTATGAAAAAGATATATATTATTACAATACTTTGCACCTTTATAGTAATAGGTACTACAATTACTACCTTACAAAAAGGCAATTCAATTAACTGAATTAGAGATAAAAAAGTATAAAACATACTGCATCGGTCTTGGGATGAACTATAGATATATTGATTCAGCTTATGTAAAGAGAATAAAGAAACATGGATTAGAAGTTCATCCATTTACTGTAGATAATGAAAAAGATATGAAAAAATTACTTTTATGGGGTGTTGACGGGATGTTTACGAATTACCCGGATCGATTACACTCATTATTACAATCTTAAAATATATTGTTTTAACTATCGCTGAATCAATAATTTAATTATCCACAAGTATACAATGATAGTTCGTCAGCCAGATGGTTACATCATTAAGTACATAGAACTGATATTGAAATGAAATCCGAAAAAGAATCCAATACTTTTATTGGATTCTTTTTATTTAGCTCTAAGTGATTAACTTAAAGCAATACGATTTTGAATTTATTAATAAAATATTACATTGAGTATGATTTTTCATAATAATCATCAGAAAGTAACGAAAATGTAATGAATTTTAACTACGCTTTTTATATTTTTTTGATACACTGGCTACGAGAGGAATACCGATTAATGTAGGTAAAAACCAAAACCATATAGGTGGCAGTAAATTAATTAAGGGAATATGAATACCGACGTTTACCAAAAGTGCGGTAACAGCACCGATATAAGAGCCTAACATACCTCTAATATGGTGGTGAAGCCAATTTTCCCACCGTTTTTTTCGTGCGAGGTATCCATAGATCGCAAATGAATAAGAGAAAATTGCCACATAAAATAAATATGCGATTTTATCCCAGTTTATAATGGATAATATAATTGCAGTAAGGGTGATCACAACATAGGATGCATGATATATTTCACCCCATTCTGTATGTTTTCCTTTCTTCTTTTGAGCAACCATCGCTATTATCCCAGTGATTAAACATATCGTTCCAAATAATATGTGGATGGTTAAAAGAATGTTGAAAATGCTCATAATAATTCCTCCCTTTTTATTGTTATAGTATTGCAGTATAGGAGAAAAGTTGAAACATATTGTTTATTCGCTTTAATATATTGAAATAAAGGTACTCCAAGAACAAGTTTAAACGGACAAATTTTTCTTGCATTTAGTGAGACACGTATTACGTGAAATGAAGGAGAGACTTCCATGTTTACATCTATTACATATTTACAATCAGGGAATGAAAAGCAACAAAAAGTATATGATGTTTTGAACAAACTAAACATAATGGAGGATTTAGCTTTATATAGTCCCGTTCTTTGCGGGACAATCCCTATAAGAATTGATACTCTTCAATCTGACTTAGATATAGTAATGGAAGTACATAACTTTTATGTTTTTGAACAGGAAATGAGATCTTTATATGGTTCTTATGAAGGATTCAAAATAAAAAAGAAAAAAATTAAAAATACAGAATCGATACAGGTAAATTTTGAATTTGAAGGTTTTGAATTTGAATTATTTGCTCAGCCTAAGCCAGTGCGTAACCAAAATGCATATAGACATATGATAGTAGAGCACATGCTATTAATGTAGCATCCACATATAAGGGAAGAAATTCTTCGCTTAAAAGAGAACGGTATAAAAACAGAACCTGCTTTTGCTCAAGTATTAAACATTGAAGGAGATCCTTATGAAGGACTTATTGTGTTGGGGCAGGAAATGCGGTTGTGGTAAATAAGATACATAAAAACTCCTCTATAGAAAAAGAGGAGTTTTTATTATGCTATTAGCTTACGGATTAATTCACTCAGCAATTTAACCCCGTTAGTCATTTGTTCTGGAGAAGCATATCCATATGATAAACGAATGTACGGTTCTGATTCTTCTTCATAAATACGTCCTGGATTTAAAAGAATTCCTTTTGATAGTGCCTCTGAAAATAATTTTTTCATCGGAATGCTAGGTACAACCTTTAGCCATATAAAGAATCCGCCGCTAGGAATATCCCACGTTGCAATATCTGCACAATACTTATTTAAAGCCCGTATCATGATTTGTCTTCGTTCTTTTAGTTGAATTCTTACGTTTGCAACATGTTCTTCATAAAAACCTTTTTTTATCCATTCAGCAGCAACTCTTTGGGATAACGAACTCGATCCATAGTCTGTTTGCATTTTTATATCTGACAATCTTTCAATAACTGGTTCAGGTCCAATAATCCATCCAATTCTAAGTCCTGGGCTAAGTGTTTTAGATAGACTACCAACATATAATACATGTCCATGTTT
Organism: Bacillus sp. F9_6S_D1_P_5; assembly: GCF_054823925.1. Classification (NCBI taxonomy): domain Bacteria; kingdom Bacillati; phylum Bacillota; class Bacilli; order Caryophanales; family Bacillaceae; genus Bacillus; species Bacillus sp. F9_6S_D1_P_5. The sequence goes on from NZ_JBTREW010000008.1 coordinate 92,775, forward strand.
ATCTATTGATTTTAAAGGAGCTGGAGGGGGTTCATCAATCCATAACTCACGATAAATATCATCTTCAATAATAGGTAACTGTTCCTTTTCACATATCTTTATTATTTCTTTTCTTCGTTCTTGAGACATTAATATCCCAGTTGGGTTTTGAAAACTAGGAATAGAATATAAAATGTTTTTCTTTTGACTGTATTTAATGCGTTTTAATAATTCGTTAGGTAAAATACCGTGATGATCCATAGCTATACCAGATAAATTTATATTTGCTGATTGAAATACATGAAGTGAATATAAGTAAGAAGGTTGTTCAAGTAAAACAGTTGATTCTCTATGCAAAAGACCAATTGATATTAATTGCAATGCTTGTAATGCACCAGAGACGATTAATATAGAACCCGGTGATACATGTATTCCGAATGATTTTACGTATTTACTTATTGCCTCACGTAACGGTAAAAAACCTTTTTGTTCTTCGTATCCGAAATAATCTAATTCGTCACTTACGTTTTTCATAATGGACTGCATCGTTTTTAGCGGGAAAATTTGAGGTGCAAGTTCACCTTTACTAAGATGGATAAGTGTTTTATTTGCTTCTGCTTCATTTATTTCTCGTACCATTAACTTGCTAGGTTTATGAATACCAGCTTTTACATATTCACTCCAATCAGGCGGGGGATTCGTCGCTAATAATGACCATGTATTATTTGTTACAACTGTTCCTGCTCCGATTTTCCCTTGAATTAAGCCATCTGCCATAAGTTCATCGAGCGCAGTTATTACAGTACTTCGATTTACATGAAATAATTTTGCTAACTGCCTTTGACTAGGGATCTTACTTCCGATCGGCCATTCTCCGTTTTCGATTTTTTCTTTCATATAATCTACTATCTGCCGATATTTAGGCAGTTTTTTATTCGTTGTCATAAAAAAACTCCCTCGTTCAATTTAAAAATGCCAAGTGGTTGGTTTTTACGATAAATAACTGGTTGAAGACATTGTATCAACTATTAAATATGATGAAAAGAAATAATTAGTAATTTAAAAATGGTTGGTTTATTAGAAAGGGAGAGAAAACATGCATAATAAAAAATGGGATTTACGCATTATATATGCACACGCGTTTACGATTCTTATATGGGGAACTGCTTTTCCGGCAATTCGTATGGGGCTTGAATCTTATACACCTGAGCATCTTACTTTACTACGCTTATTAATCGCTTCATTTATACTTCTGTTGTTTTCTTTTATCTACAAGTTACGGCTACCGGATTTAAAGGATATCCCAGCAATTTTTATGTTCGGTGCTTTAGGATTCACTTTTTATCACATTGCATTAAACTACGGCGAAAAAACAGTAAATGCTGGTTCTGCAAGTTTAATTGTTTCGGTCACACCTATAGTAACGGCAATTCTTGCTTCTATATTTTTAAACGAAAAAATGAAATTAAATGGTTGGATCGGTGGTGTAATTAGTTTTATAGGAATTGCTCTCATATCATTTAGTCAAGGAGATGCTATTCAATTGAATAGTGGGGGATTATTTATATTATTAGCAGCGATTTCAGAAAGCCTATATTTTGTTTTTCAAACTTCTTACTTAAAAAAGTACGGCTTCTTACCATTTACCATATATACAATTTTATCTAGTACTGTATGTATGCTTATTTTCTTACCGGGAATGTATACAGAAATACTAGCAGCTCCTCTTGAAGTGAATGTGAGTGTTTTATATTTAGGCTTATTTCCAACAGTACTCCCATATATCGCATTGGCCTATATCATATCTCATGCTGGTGCTGCTGAGGCAACAAGTTCTCTATATTTAACGCCAGTAACTGCATGTTTTATTGCTTGGTTATGGTTAGGAGAAGTGCCAACTTTAGTTTCGATAATTGGCGGAGGGATTACTATACTTGGTATCGTGATTGCTCATATACCAGTATTAAGAAAAGAAAAACATAGGAATTTAGCAAATAATCAATCCGTATAACGTAATTCAATAATAATTTTATGATACTTTTTCATATAGTTTCTTTCTTATGTTGATAAATATAATATTTTGTATTTCAGTTAAATATTGTATGTTACATTTTATGTAGTAAGCATTTTAAAAGGAGATGACAACATAATGAATGGAAAAAGAAATATTTTCACATGTATTTCTATTATAGGAATCGGTCTAGCTAGTTTTTCTAATTCTAGTTTCGCAGCAAATGTAACGGACAATTCAGTACAAAATTCTATTCCCGTAGTTAATCAACAAGTAGCTGCTGCAAAGGAAATGAAACCATTTCCCCAGCAAGTTAATTATGCAGGTGTTATAAAACCTACTCATGTTACACAGGAAAGTTTAAATGCTTCTGTAAGAAGTTACTACGATAATTGGAAAAAGAAATATTTGAAAAATGATTTATCTTCTTTACCTGGTAGTTATTACGTAAAAGGAGAGATTACGGGTGATGCGGATGGGTTTAAGCCACTTGGAACTTCAGAAGGTCAAGGGTATGGGATGATAATTACAGTATTAATGGCTGGTTACGATTCGAATGCCCAAAAAATCTATGATGGTTTATTTAAAACAGCAAGAACTTTTAAAAGCTCTCAAAATCCTAATTTAATGGGATGGGTTGTCGCAGATAGTAAAAAAGCACAAGGTCATTTTGATTCTGCTACTGATGGGGATTTAGATATTGCGTATTCTCTTCTTCTTGCTCATAAGCAGTGGGGATCAAATGGAACAGTTAATTATTTAAAAGAAGCACAAGACATGATTACAAAAGGTATTAAAGCTAGTAATGTTACAAATAATAGCCGACTAAATTTAGGAGATTGGGATTCTAAAAATTCACTTGATACGAGGCCATCTGATTGGATGATGTCACACCTTAGAGCATTTTATGAATTTACAGGTGATAAAACTTGGCTTACTGTTATTAATAATTTGTACGATGTTTATACGCAATTTAGTAATAAGTACTCTCCAAATACAGGGCTTATTTCAGATTTCGTTGTAAAAAACCCACCACAACCCGCACCTAAAGGCTTCTTAGATGAGTCAAAATATACAAATGCATATTATTATAATGCTAGTCGAGTACCTTTAAGAATTGTAATGGACTATGCGATGTACGGTGAGAAGCGAAGTAAAGTCATTTCTGATAAAGTCTCTTCGTGGATTCAAAATAAAACGAATGGAAATCCTTCTAAAATTGTGGATGGTTATCAATTAAACGGGTCTAATATTGGTAGTTATCCAACTGCTGTATTCGTTTCGCCATTTATTGCTGCAAGTATAACGGATAGCAATAATCAAAAGTGGGTAAATAGCGGTTGGGATTGGATGAAGAATAAGAAAGAAAGCTACTTTAGTGATAGTTATAATTTATTAACCATGTTATTTATTACAGGAAATTGGTGGAAACCTGTACCTGATGATAAGAAAATAGAAAACCTAATAAATGATGAAACTCAAAAAGGATAAGATAAATAACAGGGTTTTCTTTTTAGTAAAAGGAATTAGCACTATGCTAGTTCCTTTTTAATATTTCGTGAAGCAATACAGCTTTACACTTAAATAAAGAAAAATTTAATAAGATCATGTTGTAGGTTGTTTTCGGAAAAGGGAGAATATGTCACTCTGTTGAATATAAAAATACAACCTATTTATAAAGGAGCCTAAAATATTGAATGTCCAGTTAAAGATTGTTACGAGAGAAAATTGGGAAGATGCATTAAAGTTACAAGTTAAAAAAGATCAAAGAAAATTTGTTCCATCCGTAGCAGTTTCACTTGCTAAAGTATATATAAAACCAGATGGTGACCATGTAGAATACATACCATTTGCGATATACGACGGCGAGCTAATGGTCGGTTTTGTTATGCATGCTGTTATAAAAGAGACAACAGATATGTATTGGATAAATGGATTTATTATCGATCAAAAGCAGCAAGGTAATGGTTATGGAAAAGCAGCATTACAGAAGAGCATCGATTTAATAAAAAATACATATAAGGCGTGTAAAGAAATTAGATTAACAGTACACAAAGATAATATTTCTGCAAGGAAACTATATGAATGTTACGGTTTTCAATCATTGGGACATGATTATGATGGCGAGCAAGTGTATCGTTTATTTGTTAATCAAATATAAAGTAAATGACTGGGAGGAATAGCGTTTGAAAACTAAATTTCATCATATTGTACGAGCTGTTATGATTAAGGATAAAAAATTGTTAGTGGCTGAGTATATTGGCCATCATTATTTTTTACCAGGTGGTCATGTTGAAGTTGGCGAATCGGCTGAGAATGCATTAATAAGAGAATTGCGAGAAGAACTCGGAGTTAACTGTAGTATAAAACAATTTTTAGGTGTAATAGAAAACAAATGGGAAGACCGAGAAGTTCTTCATCATGAAATTAATCACATTTTTGAAATAGATTCACAAGAGTTACATAATGACTTCATACCAAAATCTAAAGAGTCTCATTTAGCATTTCACTGGATAGATTATAATCAAGAAGCTTTACATACGTATAAAATCATGCCAGCGCCTTCAGTTAAAGAGTTGCTAGAAAGAAAATTAAGCGATGAACTACTAAACTGTTGGATTAGTAATTTTTAAATACCTCTATTAATAGTAAATACGTCCACCGAAAGGAAAGTAAGAAAATAGGCTAAAAAACAAGGTACATCACCTAGTGTAAGTTCATATTTTGTTGATGTACGCATTTAGTCTATAGTCTTGTTTCTACCTTGTTTGCAAAAATATACGAACTTTAACATTGGGACGGAATTTATTTTTATAAATGGAGGGTTTCATAATGAATCAGTTTCAACAAGAACTACAATCATTAAATCTTAATGATTATCAATCTGGTAATGTTGTGTATTGGGATCAACTACAACAAAATCAATATCCATACTATTACATCCAAGACGATGCACGTCGTTGTGGCGGATGCGGAGGTTGTGGTGGTCGCTGTGGTGGATGTGGCGGCGGAAGATGCGGAGGTTGTGGTGGTCGTTGTGTAGGATGCGCTGGTTGTTTCGGTTGTTTTAACTGCTGGAACTGCTGGAACTGGTGGATCATATAAGTGTAGAAAATCAATAATATTTCGCATGAAAGAAAGGTGTAAATATTATTTTATACTTTTCTTTCATGCGGTAATTTTTTATTCGTGTTAAGGGGGATGTATTTGTATACATATGATAAGTTAATTTCTTGGGTAGAAAATATAAAAGAAGAAAATCATAGTTCTGCAGCAGCACTGAGCATTATAAAAGATAATAAAATTGTACTAGAGCATTATAGTGGTTACCACTCAAATACCTCTACAAGTAAAAAAGTAACCGCGTCATCACAATTCAACGTTGCTTCTGCGAGAAAAAGTTATTTAGGTTTAATGGTAGCATACGCACTTTACGAAGGGAAAATAAACTCTATTGATGATGCAGCGATAAAGTATGTTAAAGACTTTGATTCTGCATTGCTCGGTAAAACAACGATAAGGCATTTAGTAACTCATTCGCACGGTTTAGGAGAAACGAATGACGGGACAATTTTTCGTGAATTTGAACCGGGACAAGCTTGGGCGTATAGAGATATTAATGTAAGAATGATGACACATCTGATTTATCAGCTATATAACAAAAGTTTTCCTGAATTGTTAAAGGAGCGTGTATTTGATCTAGCTAACTTCAAAGAAACAGGTTGGAGAATTCAGCAAGATGAAAAATTAGTTAAAGTTGTTAATAATCCAAGTGAAGACGCGATTAGTGAAATTGGTACAGTAGATGATGGTACTGAAAAAAATCTGTTTGTCTCAGCTAGAGAATTTGCAGAGTGGGGCAATCTTCATTTAAATCAAGGTATGATAAACGGTAAACAAATTGTTCCGAAAGAAGTTATAAAAATTGCTACGAGTTTGCAAAGTCCAACATTTGTAAACAAAGAACTACCACAAAATGGGGTGTTTTGGTTCGTCCAAAATGAACCTTCGCTTTTAAGTGAGCTTGGTGAAAGAGTTCCAAAAGGATCGTATGAAATACTAGGAATTACAGGACCGACTCTTTTAGTAATACCTGAATATAAAGTAGTTGTTGCGAAAATGTATAATAAAAGATATAACTATGGCGGTGATAATTATTTATATTATTTACGTGAATTTAGCAATTTAGTCGCTGATACATTTCGTAACGGTAATAGGGCATAATTACTCCTATAATGAAAAGGAGTGAGAGAAAGTGAAAGATAAAATGAATAAAAACAAAAAGCAAAATATCAAAGATGTAAATACAGAACAAAATGCGATTTATAGCGATCCGAAAGATGCAGCTAATATGCAAACGGTACCGCAGCCGAAAGATTTTGATGAAATTGAATATTAATTTTTCGTCCATCCGACTATATGATGAATGAAAAATACATCTTAAGTCCCATCACATGATTGAAATCTTTTGGTATTCTATTTACATAAGCATTTGAAAATGTCTTATCTTAACAAAGCTTTCTTTAAGTAAATCTAATATAACCTGCAAAAAGACACTTCATTATGGAGTGTCTTTTTGTGTACATGAATTCAATTTCCATTTTCCGTACAGTATCTTGCTTTTTATGATGGTTATACTAACTGTGAAAATTCATGTCATGATAAAAGAAGGGGACAGTTAGTATGAAACAAACTTCTATAAATCCATTACTAATTGTTTTAGGTACAATTATTGTTCAAATTGGCCTTGGGACAATTTATACATGGAGTTTATTTAATCAGCCCCTTGTTAGTAAGTTTGGATGGAATCTCAATGCAGTTGCAATAACCTTCTCCATAACAAGTTTTTCTTTATCATTTTCAACCTTATTTGCAGGAAAGTTGCAGCAAAAATTAGGGCTTCGAAAACTCATCGCTACTGCAGGGATTGTGCTGGGACTCGGTTTAATACTTAGTTCACAAGTTTCTTCCTTACCATTACTATATTTATTAGCTGGTGTAGTAGTTGGTTATGCTGATGGAACTGCTTATATTACATCATTATCTAATTTAATTAAATGGTTTCCAAATCGAAAAGGACTTATTTCTGGTATATCTGTTTCTGCATATGGAATGGGCAGCCTAATCTTTAGATATATAAACGGAAGTCTCATCGATAGCCTTGGTGTATCACAAGCATTTTTATATTGGGGTATCATCGTTTTACTTTTAGTATTAACCGGATCGTTCTTCTTACGTGAAGCAATTGTGAGTAATACTGTAACTGAGACGTTACACAATGATTATACGCCTCGTGAAATGATGCGAACGAAACAAGTGTATCTTTTGTTTTTTATGCTATTCACATCGTGTATGGGCGGTCTATATTTAATCGGTATGGTAAAAGATATCGGGGTGCAGCTCGTTGGACTTAGTGCAGCAACTGCAGCTAATGCCGTTGCAATGATTGCAATTTTTAATACGGTAGGTAGAATCGTTCTTGGAACGTTATCAGATAAAATTGGCCGAATGAAAATTGTCTCTGCAACGTTTATTATAATTGGATTGTCAGTCTTTACTTTAAGTTTCATTCCACTAAATTACGGTATTTATTTCGCTTGTGTAGCAAGTGTCGCCTTTTGCTTTGGTGGTAATATCACAATCTTCCCAGCAATTGTTGGAGATTTCTTCGGATTAAAAAACCATAGTACAAATTACGGGATTGTATATCAAGGTTTCGGGTTTGGTGCACTTGCAGGAGCATTCATTGGAGCATTACTTGGTGGATTTCAACCGACCTTTATTATAATCGGTGTTTTAAGCGTTATTTCCTTCATTATTTCGATATTAATTCGTCCACCAAAAGCAGAAAAGAAAAAAGAAACGCAACATTTATATCGGAAAGTAGCTTAAATATAAAAAGAGTCCTTATATAGGGCTCTTTTTATATTGCAAAATATTTGATTTTCCGCTTTTACTAATCGTGTAGGAAGAAAAGAATTACTTAATTCTAAGTAAAATAATTTGAAAAGTAATAAAGTGATTTATTTCTCAACGAACTAAGTAGCAGATTAGTAAAATATTCATATTGTTTTATAAAGGTACTGAAGTCATGTTATAAAACTACATTAAACTCCTTTGTTATTAGATATGCAATTCATTTGTATACCATTATTTTATTATAAAGGTAGTTGGATTATATTGGTTACAACCATAATGTCTTCTTTTATTGCATTCACTTCAACAAATATTGATGACATTTTTATACTCCTTGTTTTATTTTCACAAGTAAAGACAGGAATAATTAAGAAAGAAGGTAGAGCTGTCCGGGGAAAAACTAAGATGAAAGAACTTTATATTGTTGTTGGACAATATTTAGGGTTTAGTGTAATTATTTTACTAAGTATCATTGGCTCTTTAAGCACTTTTTTCATTCCTATATCGTGGATTGGGTTATTAGGATTCGTGCCAATTTATATGGGAGTGAAAGGACTGTTGTCACTTCGTTCTTATAAAAGTAATGAAGTCATTGATAACGCTTCTAGTTCGTTATTTAAAGTAGCCTCGATTACATTAGCTAATGGAGCTGACAATATTTCAATTTATATACCAATGTTCGCTAGTCAAAATCTTAAAACAAATATTGTTACATTAGTTATCTTTTTTTGCATGATAGCAATATGGTGTTTTATTAGTTACAAATTGTTAAGAGCCCCTATTTTAGCTGAAGTACTTGAGAAAAACTGTCATATAATCGTTCCAATTGTTCTAGTTGGTTTAGGAATATTCATTCTTTTGCGTAGTAATACAATTGAATTATTGTACTAACATATTGAACTTACGGAAGTTTTTATTAAATGAATCGAACTACGTATAAAGCCTTATTACAGATAAAATGTAGTACGGCTTTTCTTTATTTTAGCGAAATGAAACAGTGCTCTACCACTATTAAGTTAGACAGGATATTACGGTTATTAAATTGAATAGATACTTTAAAAGGAGTGTGATAATGAAAATGAAAATAGTAAAACAATAGGTCCAAGAAGATAGTGATTACATAAGAGAAAAAGTAATTGAATATAACCAAAAACATATTTCAGATGAAGAGAAGAAGCCTTCATAAAAAATTAGTTTTATAGTGAGAAATGAAAAGGAAGAAATTGTAGGCGGAATAACTGGAATTATATTTTGGCACCACGTACATGTCGATTTCCTTTGGATTTCTGAAGAGTATAGACACGAAGGCTACGGAAGCAAGTTATTAAAACTTATTGAAGAATTTGCAATTGAAAAAGAGTGTAGATAAATCAATTTAGATACTTTTAATTTTCAAGCGCATGCTTTTTATAAAAAGCATGGATATAAAGTAATTGGAGTAAGTGGAGGTCACCCTAAAGGGCACAATCGATATTATTTAGAAAAAAGGTTAGAAAATATATAGAATCTCAAAATAAATCAAAGCAAAAAGAGCGTACGTTGAATAATCACTTTCAAAATACGTTCTTTTTTATATAGCAATGAGGGGTTATCGATTATTAACTTTACTAAGAGCAGATAAATGAACTACTCTATTAACTTTTTTATATTTTAAAACAATTAAATGGTAGAATGTAACAAAGACAGAAAATTCCTGTTATTAGAGGTGGACTTAGATGAAAAAAGTAAATGTTACATATGCACTTTTATACGATAAAACAAATAAAAAGATTTTAATGGTAAAAAACAAAGGGAAAAATGGTTCTTATTACACGTTACCAGGTGGCGCAGTTAAATTTGGGGAAACGTTAGAGGAGGCAGTCATTCGGGAAGTGAAAGAAGAAACCGGTCTACATATAACTGTAAACGGTATTTGTTACATTAGTGAAGCTTTTTTCGAAGAGAGAGGACATCATGCAATTTTCTTTAATTTTTTAGGCGAAATAATCAGTGGAGAGACATATATATCAAGGCCAAAAGAAATCGAAGAGATTATTTGGATGGAATCACATAGAGCAGCACCGTATTTACGTATACCAGAGCAATTATTAAATACATTACAAAGGAAAGAAACAGCACCTTACTTTTTTAACGGAACAATCATTCATCAATCTTCATAACATTATCATTTCATGTAAGGCGGGGAAAAAATGGAGTTTATCGTTAATCATAAACATTTCACTCAAGCACTTTCAGAAGTAAGTAAAGCTATATCTAGCAAAGCTATAATCCCTATACTATCTGGTATAAAAATAACCGCAGATCAATCTGGAATTACTTTAATCGCAAGTAATTCAAATATTTTCATTGAAAAATTCATCCCTAGTTCCAACGAAGATGACCAAATTACAACTATAGTAAAAGCAGGAACTATTGTAGTACCTGCAAAATATTTTATTGAAATTATAAAGAAAATGCCAAGCAATATAACAATAACAAGTAAGGATGAGCAAATTATCACGATACAGTCAGAAGAAATCATATTAAACTTAAATGGACTTCCAACAAATGAGTTTCCGAATGTACCACTTATAGACGATCATGCAAAGGTACAAGTAGAAACAGAACAATTGATTGAAGTGTTTAAACAAACTGTCTTTGCAGTAGCTAAAAATGAATCTAGAGCTGTTCTTACTGGCGTTCATTTAGAGTTAGATTATAATAAGTTAATTTGCGTAGCAACTGATTCTCATAGACTTGCTATACGCGAAACGATAATTTCTTCGTTTGCGAAAGCAAGTTGTATTGTACCAAGTGCAACTATTAGTGAACTGCTAAAATTAATGAGTAGTAATTCAGAATTCGTATACATCTATCTTTCAGAAAGTCACATTATTTTTACATTCGGCACAACTACGTTATATTCAAGATTAATTGAAGGGAAATATCCTAATATATCTAGTTTAATTCCAAATGAATTTCAGACAGTTATTAACGTAGATAGAAAAAGGATTTTACAAGGTGTAGATCGATCCAGCTTATTAGCAAGTGAATGGGCAAATAACAATGTCAACTTAGAAATCATAAACGAATCAACAATTAAAATTTCTTCTAATGCTTCTCAGATTGGAAAAATATCCGAGACACAACAGATAGATACGATTCAAGGTGAAAAACAATTAAACATATCTTTTGATGGACGATTTATGATGGATGCTTTAAAAGCAATAAAAGAAGAAACGGTTACTTTAAGCTTTAGCGGTTCGATGAGACCTATATTAATTGAAGCAGGGACACCATCTGTAGCGGTACATCTTATATCACCAGTAAGAGCTTATTAAAACCATAGGAAGGAATCACATTATGTACAAGCATACTTTATGTTTTATAAAAAGAAATGAAGAGATACTTATGTTAAATAGAGAATATGACCCTGTAAAAGGATTGTGGAATGGGGTAGGAGGAAAGATCGAAAAGGGAGAAACACCTTTAGAAAATGCAATTCGTGAAATAAAAGAAGAGACTAATATAGAAGTTACGCATGACCAAATTCAATTTAAAGGGATTATTAAGTGGGAGGACTCTTCATATTCTGGCGGCATGTATATTTATCTAGTAGAGATACTTAATGAATTTACATATCAAACTCCTAAAAAAGTAGCAGAAGGAATTTTAGATTGGAAAGAGATTTCTTGGATTCTAAGTGACTATAATTACGGCGTAGGAGAGATGATACCAAAATTTTTATATGAAGTACTCCACAATGAACTAATATTAGAGCACAATTTTATTTTATCTAATCATAAACTAATAGATTATAGGAATGAAGAATTGGCTAAGCAGGACAGCTCTATATATAATATAGTTCAATTATAAAAAGCAGGAATTGTAATCTATCATACACAGCAAAATAATTTTAACGTAAATGATTCGAAGAGTAGCTAAGGAGAAAATTTATATGAGGATGAGTGTAATGAAGAAACTAATTATTTTACTCATAGCTGTAGTTCTAATTACTTTTGCTTTTTATCAATATAACAAAAAAGATGGTTTATCTAAAAATGATAAGGTGTATGTAGAAGACTTTAAAGGCAAAAATGATTCAAACAAAATACAATCTGCTATTAATAAAGCAGAATCTAGTAAAATTAAAACAGTATTGCTGGATGATAAGAAGTACAAAATCACCTCACCAATTACAGTGAAACAAGGTGTAAAGTTATTATTTGGGTATGGAACACAATTTGTTGTCGAAGGTAATTTTAGAGTTTTAGAATTAGAAAAAAATGCTTCTATCGAAGGAGCCTATATAGCTATAGACGATCCTACATTTAATTCTGAAGTTATATATTTAGACGGCAAAAATAAATATTATAACACGTGGCACAAGACTCAAATAAAAGATATAAATATTATTAATTGGACAGAAACGAATAAAGGTACCGGCATTTCTTTGTATTCTGGTGGGAAGGAAAATGAAATTTCATTTATTAATTTTGAAAATATAAAAGTTGTAGGAATGGAAACTGGGGTGAAATTAGTAGCAAAGAAACCACAATCTGGACATGCATGGATAAATGCCAACCGTTTTATGAACTTCTCTCTCGAAGATTGTGTAAATATGATTTATATGGATAGTAATGTAACTACTCCAAATGAAATTAGTGGTAATCAATTTACAAATCTACAAATACAGCCATTCAGTAAAACGAAAAATATATTAAGAGTAAGTGGACAGCATAACGTGTTCAGTGGAATGGTGTGGGATTTACAGAAAATCAGTCACGAAAAAGAACTCATTGAACTAACTGATAAGAGTATGAATACAGTGATTGAAATGTCCAGCGTATCAACAAATAGAATTTTAGATAGCGGGAAAGCAAATATAGTGAAATAAGTTTAAATACAGAAGAAGAGCGAATTCCTTATAAGAGAGTTCGCTCTTTTTTATTTATAATTAAATTTCTCTCCACCAAGTAGATGATGGATAGTCTGTAGATTTTAACGTAATAGATTCGCCAATTTGAGGCGTTGTAATTTTAACTCCTAAACGGTTAGCTTCTTTCGTAACACGCTCTATCGGATCACTCCATTCGTGTAATGCTAATAATTGGAAGAAGGAGTTCTCCTTTAGCATCAATATGGGCTTGTACCGTTTCTTCAGGCAACATATGAATAGCAGACCACCTCGGATCATATTGCCCGCATTCCATTAACGTAAGATCGAATGGACCGTACTTATCACCAATCTCCTTAAAGTGAGGGGCATACCCGCTATCACCACTAAAGAAAACTTTAGTCTCTTGTCCAAGAATAAGCCATGAACACCATAAAGAACAATCTCTATCTGTCATACTTCGTCCTGAGAAATGCCTTGCAGGTGCACAAACTAATTTTATATTATCAAACGTAATTTCGTCCCACCAATTATGCTCACTAATTTTACTAGATGAAACTCCCCATTTAATTAAATATTGTGCAACTCCAGTTGGGACATAAAAGTGCTTTGTACGATCTTTCAACTGCAGAATACTCTTGTAATTCAAATGGTCATAGTGATTATGAGAAATGATAATCGCATCAATTTCTTGAAGGTCTTCACGTTCTAAAGAAAAAACACCACTATAACGTTTACTATTAAACAGAGGAAATGGGGAAGAGGCATCTCCAAACATCGGGTCTAATAACAATGTTTTACCTTCTATTTTTAAAAGAGAAGCAGAGTGCCCAAACCATGTAACACTCTCTAAAGACTTATTATTTTTATCTGATAAAACAATAGGTAAATTCTTTACAGGACGCAGCTTTGTTTTCATTTTAAAGTAATCATTCATTAAACGTATAATATCTTTCGGTTTAAAACTTACCTCAGTATGAATTTGATTTACATATTTCTTTTTCATTCGTTCTCCTTTTCACGTTTAACAATATACGTATGTTGTTATTGTAGCTAATTGTAGTTTAAACGAAATCATTTTACCTTTCATCTTAAATGCAGTACATTTCGTAAATTTTTTAAATTCATTATTCTTATATACAAAAAACAAATCGTGCAGCAGTTAAAACTAATATAAAGCAAATGTAAATTGTTTTAATTTGGTAAATACTTTCTTATAAGTAACAAAGAACATACGTTTCGTTATATGTTATAGAAGAAAATACGTCTCTAATTATTAAAAGAAAGGAGAGGATGTAAGTGCAAATAGAGAGAAAAAAGAAATCAAAATGTAAACTATCAAAATCTGAAATAACGCAGCTATATGCAGAAGGGAAGAGCACCTCAGAAATCGCCATACTTGCTAATGTGTCTGCTAGGTATATTCGTATGGTTTTAACAGACAATAACGTTCCAAGGCGTGCTATAGGGAGTTGGAAGAGGAAATATGCAATAGCAGAAGATTATTTTAAAACGTGGTCAAATAACATGGCTTATATATTAGGGTTTATAGCAGCAGATGGTGTTATACAGAAAGAAAATCAATGTGTCAGTATATCTCAAAAAGAAAGTTACATTTTAGAAGATATAAAACAAGAACTACACACCAAACAGCCACTGTATCAAAATAAGAAAACAGGCGTATATATGCTAAACATTAAATGATGTAGTAAAATTAACATTTTTCCTAACAGACATTTCTCAAATGGCCATAGTTAGAGATATACGAGATCAATACATTGACACTAATAATCCACCAGCAAGTTCGGCTGTAGAAGTTAGAAAGTTAATTAACGATAACTTATTAATTGAAATCGAAGCAATTGTTGTAGCAAACTAATTTTAAAAACGTATTTGCAATCATATCAATACAATTCGTTTAAAATGAATGCATTAAACGAATTGTATTTTTTATTGTCTTAAATATCATTAATATCTAGAGACATTATCATTAACAACTTATAAAATAACAAATCATTACATAATTGATCACACAGAATGAATCTCGTAAAAAGGGGAGCCTAACAACTTTCAACTAACATATAATAAGTTTATTATTTTAAATCAGTTAACATAATATATATTATAGGCAGTTATATAACGAAAGTGATATCAGGTATCAAAAACCAAGTAAACTATACTTAATGAGACGAAACGGAGATTTTTAGTGAGATTCACACAAAATCGTATCTAAACAAATTTCTACAGTTTTTATCGTTTTTATTTGTTATAAATTCATCACAGCAAATCTTAATTAATAATCGCTTACGATTTTACGAATCAAAAACATTTTTGATTGGCAAGAAATTTTAATACAGAAAAATTATTTCTATACAAAATATAAATTTATATTTTTATTTTATGTATTACTTTATGAATTTATTGCTATTTGCACACGTTTTATAACTTTGTATTATTTGTTGTTATTTATGCTTGACTTTCATTACACGCATCGTTTTTTTATTCTAGTTAACATAACGTTTATTTTTAACATAAAAAAATCTCCCTCACCTTCAGGAAGATTTTTTAGCTTGCTAGTATTTCATTTATAAGTTTTTAATAACAATCCCAATTGTAAATAACATTGGAAAAATCTAGATTTAATAAATCGTCTTTCTTTATAAAGAAATTAGCAACACCAGAATCTCCCCACATAATATTTAATGAATCGTCTGTATCGATTTGTAGCAATAACATGTCATGTTGCTGGTATTTTTCATCCCATTCCCTTGGATCTGTCTGTGTAAAAAATGGGTAACCACCAATTTTATGTCCTTGATCTTCACATAAATCATCATACAGTTCGCCTAATTCTGTATTATTTTCTTCATCAACAATTTCCTCCCAATCAATTTCCTCACTAAACATCTTTTCAAATCGATAATCTCTAGATGTTACTGGTTGATAACCTAATTCAAACTTTAATTTCGCTGCTTCGGGAATAATAAAGTCCTCTAATTCTAAAGTGTTTAAATAACTAAAATCAGTAATTACCTTATTTAAATCTTTTATAATTGTAGAATGATAAATAATTCGAAAGTCTTTTTGTATTGTTGGATGATCAAAATCGGCTCCATAAAGCTCATCATCAGCACTTACGAAAAACTGTAACATTCCCTCCTGAGGCATATATTCAACATGCGGTATTTCTTCAAAGTTTAGCTGCGCAAGTAACATCATAGGTTGTCCATTTGAATCTTTAGGATGCTCTTGATCTATAGGTAAATACGGATAACCACCAAACTTACTCTCAAAAAGCGTTGTCTCTGCTAATGTTCCAGACACGTTAATATATGGTTTCACACTTTCTTCTAAAATACTACGATACTGCTCTAGTTTTTTCGGAATTTGAAGTTGATACGTATTCTTCATTGCATTTGCCTCCCTTTAATAATGAATTGAAAATGCCTTACTTAATTATATAGCAAAAGATAGCTTCATTAAAAATCGTTAAAAATCCGTTTTCACCCTCGTTTTTTGCGCACTTGGTGGACAAAGTAAGTTATGTTCTAAAACCTTTTTATTAATAGTTCGAATTAAATTCGCTGCTTCTGCAGTATTTGTATTTTTTTTTAGCTTTTCTTTTAAATCATCAATTTCCTTTGAAAGCTCAATCCACCTAGGTAATACATGATTATTTTTCAAAGTTCTATACAGTTGCTTTTCAGGATTGTACGAAAGATCTTTATCTAGATTTAAAGGTTTCCCTTTACCAGGTAAATTATCAAAAGACCCTTTCTTTTCTGCTTCTTTCACGATAGAACTAATATGGTCCTCATACGTAAAGGTCCAAACTTTCTCATCTTTTACTAAAATCTCTTGCTTTTTTAGTTTTTTATCTAGTTCTTCTTGATTCATAGATTCTCTCTCCTTTTTATTTTATAGTGTTTTTTTTGTAAGTTTTAAAGCTTTCAACCCATCAAATAACTTTTCTCGCCACCAAACACCGTCATGGCCGCCTTGAAACTCTTCATAAGTAATTTGGTATTCCTTTTCTTTTAAAGCTTTATACAGACGTCTATTAGCCGTTAAAAGAGGTTTGTTTTCAAGTTCTCCTGCTGCTATATAAAAATGAGGTTGGGTCGCATTTGAATCTATAGATGAAATTTGATTTTCAATCCAAGGAATTTTATTTTCATAACCATCTTTTTTCCAATGTACGGATCCAGACATTGACAACACGTTCCCGAAAATGTGTGGATTTTGAAGCGCTGCATAACAAGCTGCTAAGCCACCCAGACTGAAACCGGCAATTATTGTATGGTTCGCTTCTTGATGCACACGATACTTCGCCTGAATCCACGGAAGTAATTCCTCTGTTAAAAATGCATTCATTTTATCGTTATAAGTTAGCTCTTCTAGCCGATTAACTGGTTCTATAGCAACAGCAATACACGATAGGATTTCTTTTTCGTAAATTAAATAATTAAGTGTTCTTGTGATTGAAAGGTTATTAATGAATGAATTCCCATCAAATATAATGAGAAGTTCTTGAAGATGTGAAATGTGAGAATAATCATGAGGCGTATAAATATGAATTTTACGTGTGTTATTTAAAATTGAACTATGAAAAGAATATGTTTCAATTTTTCCGGATGGATAATGGTTTGAAGGAAAACGACTGCTATACTGTACTTCCATTCCTATATTTAACAAAGACGCTTTATTGGCATCTTCTTCAAATGTATTTTTATTAAATTGGTCTAGTTGATACAGTTCACTACGCTTTATCCAGTCATTTTCGAAAAAATCGTTTACTGAAAAATAGTAAGTTGAAATAAATCGTTCATTTGTCCTAAACGTTACATACCAAATATCTGTCTGTAACAACCGTTGTAGTTGATTTACAGACAGATCCCAACCAGGAAAACTACCGAATACATAAACATTTTCAGTTTTTCGGTCCCCTAACCATATATACGTTATAAGCCTATACTGACTATCTACAGGGCATTGTTCTACTAGTGGCGTACTATTCGACTTTATTTCATGCAAAAAAGTATAAAAAGCTTTCTCGTTTCCATTCTTTAATTGATTATTAAGCTCCTCTAACTTAGGACTAATTATCGGAGTCACCGATCTTCCTCCTTTGTATTTCTTTTCAATATTGCTTTTATAAAATTTAGGTAGGATGTTATGTATTTAGATGAGTTATTTATTAGAAAGTTTATCAATTGCCTGAATAGAAAGTTCCAATGCTTTTATCCGTCTTGTTAAAAGCGTTTTTTGCGGACTTCCAGTTTTAGATTTATCATAAGCCTTCTCAATTGATGGAAGTAAACCAGCAAGGACATTACGAGCTTCTATTAACTCTTCTTGGTTATACTGGTGACTTTCTTGATTCCAAATGTTTTCTAGCACTGCTAATCCTACGCTAACAGCTTTAAGTCGTTTTTTCACTAATGTAGTATTTGCACCTTTTTGAGTCATTTGTGTTAGTGCATTTTCAAGTTTACGAATTGTTGATTGTAAAGATTTTATTGATTCCAATTTATCTATATTTGATACGTTTTCCATTTTAATGTTGTCCCTCCTAGATTAACTTATTAAATACTGGATATAATAAGTACTTGAATTCACTCGAAATATTTTATCATAAATAACTAACTATATTCGAGTTGGATAATGGATTAAAGGAAAACGGTATCTAAACGCCTCTCCCTCCCTTATATCATTCTATATGTACTTCTTTTTTCTTATTAGAATCCCTATTTAAACAAGGTATTAAAATTGTATTTTTTATGAACAAAAAACGCACAAGCAGCATAACTTGTACGTTTTTATTTTTATTCAGTAAGATAATATAGTAATAGTTTTCGTGTCTTTTCATAATTCATGAAATCTCGATATAAAATGGGGTACTTCACAATTTCCGTTTCAATAAAACGATATTGCGGAAACCATTCAAAAAACGATTTCCTTAACCACTTTATTTGTTGAAACGTAATGTTCTGTTCGTTTCCATTTAGTACAGAACTTAAAGTACCGGCTGTATGCATCCAATAATGATTAAAATCAGCGTTTATACAGTCATCTTCGGTAAATTTACTTTTTAAGTCTCGCTGCAATTTTGCTGAAGCACGATACGGAAACGGTTTATGTAGCGGACTATGCATTTTCTGCAATTCATTAAAAATTACTTTTTTACCTAATAGCAACTTTCCACCCCCTTTATTTCTCTATCCAACTTAATAATTTTTCATAATGATATTGAGCATCTGTATAGCCAAGGTTATATAGATTGACGAGCTTTTCTTTATTTCTTTCTATTCCACTTATAGGAAGCTGCACGCTAGGCTGAATAACATAAAAATAATCTTTTTGTCCTATTTGCGCCATATAAGATATCGTCTCATTATAAAAACGATAATGTTCTACTAAAGATTGTGCGATATTCGGATATTTTCTATATAAAATTTTAGCTAGTCCAGAAAACTTATTTCGCTGTTTCTCATATCCTTCTGGCTTTGTCATAATAACGACGTTCTTTTCATAACCATCAGTTTGCACTTTTAAAACTGGTATAGGATCAATAATCCCTCCATCTAGCAATTTTCGATTATCATATTCTACAGCAGGCGCTATAAATGGGACCGAGCTTGATGCACGAATGATTTTTAATATGTCATTACCGTGTTCTATTTTATTGTAATAAACTGCTTTTCCTGAATCACAATCCGTCGTCCCTATTACAAACTGTTCATTTGAGTGTAAAAAAGTTTGAAAATCAAATGGTACAATTTTATTCGGTACTTCATCAAATAGAAAATCCATTCCGAATAATTCACGTTTTTGAATGAAATTTCGATAAGATATATAACGGTGATCTGATACGAGCTCTGTATTTACTTTTTTATTTCTTCCTTTTTGACGTGATAAATAAGTTGCTCCCATACATGCTCCGGCCGATACACCGACTACATAAGGAAAGTATAAGTTCTTTTCCATAAAATATTCGAGTACGCCCGCAGTATATAATCCTTTCATTCCTCCGCCCTCTAACACTAAACCGATATTTTTCATGCTATATCCCTCTGCTTCTTTTTTCTTACTTATATGTTAGCACAAGATTTTAAGATGAGGTTATATATAACCAGAAACTACTAAAGCAATGTCATAATCTCTTAGTAAATATCATGGTACAATATAAGTAACACTATCCATAAATAATGGAGGAGGAATTTCATATGGGTTTATTTAGCGGTATTTTAGGAAATGCATCAAATGCGAGTACAGAAAGTGTAGAACGTGATTTAGAGAAGATTATGTTAGATGACGAGAAAGTTGAACATGCTTATAAATTAATTCGTGATTTAATCGTATTTACAAATCGTCGTCTTATTTTAGTAGATAAACAAGGGATATCAGGTAAAAAAACAGAGTACCATTCTATTCCTTATAAAAGCATTACACAATTTAGCATTGAAACAGCTGGGCATTTTGATTTAGATGCTGAGCTTAAAATTTGGGTATCTAGTTTGAGTACGCCAATTACGAAAGAATTTAAAGGTGACGATAGTGTTTTAAGCATTCAAAAAGCGTTAGTAACATATACGACAAAATAACGTCTTTTCGTATGTTTATTCATTTCTGAAATTACTAACCCGAGTATTTTGGAAGAATATTCATCAATTTTGTATATTTAATCTAAAATAACAGAAAAAGGTAAAGCGTATTTCAAATGCTTTACCTTTCTTTTTTGTAATAAACAAGTGTTGTTTTATCATTTAATTTCTTTATTACTTCTGTTCTTTTATACCCCATCTTTTCGTATAGAAAACAATTTCTTTCTTCTTCTAAAATCGTAGCAAGTTCAAAGCTTCGTGCTTCTGGAAACATCTCTTCAATTAAAATAAGTACCCTCTGAGCGATTCCTTTCCCTTGATAGATTGGATGAATAAACATTGGACTGATCCAAAATTTATTAGGTATTTCTTTTTTGGATATGCATATCGCTCCAACAAGGTTAGAATCTATTATCATCTTATAATAGTTATTACTGGGATTATTTATCCTTATAATCGTTTTTTCAATAGATTCATTTGCTGGGTTTGTTGCGTAGTCTTTATATTTATTTAATAAAGAGTTAAACGAGTCTATTTGCATTTGAAATATAGCTGCTGCATCATTTTCTATCGCCTTCTCTAAAATAATCTCCATGTTACCAATTTAATCTTTTTCTTAATGAAGTGATATGAGCTGTATGATGACGTCCGTGCCATGCATATAACCCAATTGCAGCAGCGAGTTTTGTTTCACCTGTATCTGGATGGTTAAATGTCTTTTCTAAATCTTCAAGTTCTAGAGAATATAAAAGGTTAACCCATCTTTTATGTAATGAATCTAACATTACTAATGAAACATCTACTGGTAATTTGGAATCAGGTAGTTCCGCCCACTTCTCTTCTTTATACGGTTTAATTGTTGGATTCTTTTCTGTTAATGCTAATTTAAAGCGTATGTAGCTATTCATATGACTATCAACAACGTGATGAACTACTTGACGAACTGTCCATCCACCAACGCGATACGGTGTATCTAACTGCTTCTGATCTAAATCTTTAATTGCCTTTGCTAGTTCATTAGGTAAATCTTCAATTTCTTGAATCCATGTATCAATCATTTCTTCAGTTATAGGACGTTTGTATGTAAATTGGCCAATTGGATAACGTAAATCATTCATGTATAAGTCCCCCTTATTATAAGTGCGAAGTATTTCTCCATATATAATGTACAAACTTCACATGTTCCCCGTTTAATTCTACAGAATTTGTATCTGCTTCGTTTTGATAAGAAGAAAATCCGCTTTTTTCTAGTACAACTTGTGATGCGAAATTATTAGTAGTTGTTTTAGCGTGTACTTCAGTGATTTCATTATTTTTCGCTACGTCTAAAACTAATTTTACAGCTGCTGTTGCAACGCCTCTTTTAGTAAACTTTTCTCCGACTCGATAGCCTAGTGAACTACTTCGGGATTCTGTATCTATATCTACTAAATTTATTCGTCCTACAATTTCTTTTTCTTCATTACGAATTAAATAAAAGTAAGAATCTCCATCAGCCTGTTCTATTAATAAATTATCTAGTAGTTTTTGGAAATATTCAAATTCAAAATATTGCGAGCCACGATTTGGTACCATTGTTTCAAAAAAAGATTTATTTGTAAGTTCAAACGTAAATAAATCATTAGCATCGTGTTTCTTTAATTGTTCTATGTATATTTTCATCTCGATTACTCCTTCTATATCTACTAACTGTTATATATTCTTTTTCAATCAATTAATTTCCTTCTATTTCTTTCGCTTCAGTAATACAGCAAGTAGCACTTTCGGATGAAATAGGTGCAATGGACTACGAATTAAATTCATCACTCTTACTAATCGAATATAAACGTCAGAGTCAGTTGCAGATAGTTGATATATTTGTTTCGTATACCATAGCTGAAATTTTTGCTTTATCGTTAATTCTCTTTTTAACTGGGGATGACGCGATATCTCCGTTGTAGTCATCTCCCATGGAGTTTGTATGATATGAGCAGTCTCTTTATAAAATTGCTGTGTAAATGCTTTATCAAGCTTTTGTTTCTTTTGTAAAAGTAACTGTAATTGGTGAGCTTCCATAGCAGCAACTGAAACACCTTGACCGAAAACAGGATCGAAACGACAATGTGCATCCCCAACTACTAACAATCTTTCGGGTAGATTATCCACTAAATCAAATCGCCTACGTACTTGATATGGAATTTTGTACGTTTTGGTATGTGAAATGGCTTCAGCTTTATTTAGAAAATCAGTAACATTAGAGATTGATAGGTTTTCAGCAAAATTATAAAATTCTTCATCTGTTTGTGGTGCTTTTTCATTTGCATATCCACTGAAAGTAACAAAATAACGATTATCCTCAATCGTTTGAATAAGAACGCCATACGGATTGTCAGGGAAACTTGGAGACATTAGCGTATTACAGTAGTCTAATTTCTCATTTTCTTTAAGTTTAAACATTCTAGTTGTGTAAAATAAATCAATACGCGCTTTCTCTTCTTGCACTTCGATATTATATTCACGTAACCATGCTATACTTTTTGAACCGAATCCACTTGCATCAACAACTATATCTGCTTGAATTTTTTCTTGTGTACCAGTCTCTAAACATTTCGCTTTTACTCCACATACTTTGTTACGTTTTCCATCTATTAATAACCCTTCAATCCATGTCTCATATTTAATAGTAATATTAGAAACCTGATCTATTCGTTTTTGAATATGCCATTCAAGCAAAAATCTACTTTGTTGAATCATATGTACTTCTCCTGTGAATGGTTGTTTCCATAAACCAAATTGATGCCATTTTAAATCACGAGTAAAGTTATTTACGACACTACCTGCTTCTATTAATTCATTCGTAATATTAGGAAACAATTCCTCAATGGCTTTTTCTCCACCTTTTAATAACACATGAGGATGATTACTTTGTGGGACTCTTTTTCTCGAGGACTTTCCATCCCATCTTTCACCTGCTTCTATAATGATTACTTCTTTAAAAGAAGTTGATAATGCTTTTGCTGCGAGCTTTCCTGCGATACTTCCGCCAATAACAATAGCTTTATTAAACATATTTTCCTCCTTAATAAAAAGAGATCCTGTCTTTTATGAATGAAACAGGATCTTAAACTAATTAACTTCTTTACCATTATAATTAAAACACATGAGTATATTGCAACGTTATAATTAAAATACCTAATCCCCATACGTAATACGCGAATACTTTTAAAGAGTGACGTTTTAAGTATTGAATCATCCATGAAACAGCTATGTAACCGAAAAATGCTGCTGATAACGTTCCGACAATTAAAGATGTACTAGAAATAGATTCTGCTTTCCCTTGAAAAACATCTGCAAATTGCAAAATGATAGCTCCGACAATCGCTGGCGTTGATAATAAGAAAGAAAAGTAAGCAGCAGTTTCGCGGTCTAATTTCCTCCATAATGCTGCGACGATTGTCATACCAGAACGAGAAATTGCCGGAAAAATAGCAGCCGCTTGAAAGGAACCGATGATAAATGCATCTTTATATGTAATGTCATCCATTTTTTTACGACCATTCTTTTGTTTATCCGCCATATATAGAAAGAATCCTGTCACTAAAAACTCCCAACCAATCGTAATACCTGTTTTTGAAATATCCTCAAAGAAGTCTTTAAATAACAATCCGATTACGACTGCAGGTATCGTCCCGACAATAAGTAGTAGCATGAGTTTTGAAAATGGATTTTTAATTAAATATATAAATTCTTTTTTGTAATAAATAAACACCGCAAATAAAGTCCCAATATGCAGCATCGTATCTAAAAACAATCCTGCTTCATCTAATTGAAACAAATGTCTTCCTAAATAAAGATGACCTGTACTACTTATCGGTAAAAACTCTGTTAAACCTTGTATGATCCCTAAAATAAAAGCTTCTAACCAATTCATGATAGTCCCCTTTCTCGTTTGCTTGTACCAATATATGAAGGTTAAATTTTCGATATGAAAAAAACTATATTTCTCTATGAATTTACTTTTATTTTATGGATATATATGTAAAAAGAGGTAAGGAGGGTTACTATGTGGCAACATACGAAATTCGGCAATGTATTACTGTGGGCAGGACCTATCCTTGTATTTATAGGGTTATGTATGACAAATGTTATTTCTGATATTCCTTTCTTTGAGGGAAAACATAAATCAATTGGAATTGTACTTATATGTATAGGTGTATGCTGTTTTATTGTTGCTAATCATTTAAAAAAAGGAGAAAAGTATGAAGACTAAGTTTAAATAAAAAAACAATCCCAGTATATGTGCTAGGATTGTTTTTTTATTACTTATTTATAGAATACTTTATCAACGTTATATTTTGCTTTGTATTCATTAATGATATATGTTTCGTAAATTTCTCTTTCTGTTGGATCTTCTACGATACATGCATCAATGCGGTACACTTCATCACGGTGATTTTTAATTGGTGAAACATTGTCTTCAAAATGCTTCTTAATACGTTGTCTAATTTTACGAGCTTTACCTACGAAAAGAAGTTCGTCATTAATATTATAAAACATAAAAATGCCGCCTTTATCTCTAGGGAACAAGTGGAAATCAATAAAACCATTAATTGGAGTGATTATTGGCTCGTCTCCTTTAATAACTTGTTTACGTTCAGTAATTGAAACATCAGCTTCAGGAATATTAATTTTAATCAAGTTCATTCACGTCCTCTTTTATTATAAAGATAAATAATAGCATACATATGTAAGAAAAGCTACGTTCAGAGGCATATTTCATTTTATAATTCAAATATTATAGGAGTATCATGTAAACTCTTTTTCCAAATCATATGATCACTTGATTCTCCCCAATAATCCTTCAGTACATAACTAGGTTCTCCAAACTTCTTCGCCCATATACTTTGCGCTTTTTTATATCCACTATCTAAACAGTATTCTGTTATCCCTCTGCTAAGTAACGTAATATACATTGCGTTTAGTAATAAATTACCTATGCCATTTTGTTGATATTCAGGTAGTACAAATACTGTTCCTATTTCATATAAATCTTTAAGAACACCACCTGTACAACTATGAATCAATGTACTTGCTGGGCCGATTTCAATTGTTCCAATGATTTTATCGTTACTTGTATCAATTGCTAATAAAAAATAACGACTTTCTCCGTTACTCTCCAAATCATTTTTCAAATACTGTTTTTTCGTATGTATTTCATTTTCTATGTCATCCAATAATTGTGATAACCCCTCATTTTTAAATGTATGAGTAATAACAAGACGAAAAAACAAATTTAATTCATCTACATCATCCGAATTTGGCCTTCTTATTTTAACGTTATACACGACTTAGATCTCCAATCTTTGAAAATATATGAGAAATTGTTAAGTCCATACTTTATATACTCTATTCAACATTATTCTACAAAAGCCTGCATAAATCCAACAGTATAGAAAGCTCATTATAAATATCGATAGAATAATTTTTATATCCAAAGTCGTATGAACAGTAGGACCTAATACAGGAAATCGAAAAATATCAAGAACGACCATAATTCCTATAAGTAAACATATCGCCGAAAAGGCAACAATCCAAATCCTCCTCTTAAATTGTATAAAGGATACACCTAACGCAATACCTAATAAACCTGTAGTAAAGGGAAAAACAATTAGTTCACTTGGCTCAATAATAAATAATAGGAGAATAGTAAGAATATAAGAAAGTATTCCCGTGCGAGTAGAATAACAAATAGCGAAAAATATAGGCAGCGTCGCAAAAGGACTAATAAATAAGCCGATACCAGGGATTAAGTTCCCAGCAGATTGCAAAATAGCAGCAAGTGAACCGAGTAATGCTGTAATGACTAGCCTCTTTGCGGGCGTCATCTTTCTTTTATGAACAAAATTCATCTCATGCGCAATCATCGGTTGATACCAATAGTTTCTAAAGTGATTCATCAAAATCCCCCTAAAGATACTTAATTTATCACTTTCTATTTTTATTCATACACTTATAGCTTATTAGTTACCTTCTTCTAAATCTGAGAGTTTATTTTATATTAAGGAACGATTTCAAAAATAGTACCTTTGTTAAAATCAGTTACTTTCATAGAACCGTAAACTCCTAAATATAATCTAGTTTGATCCAAATTTGTTCCTAAACTCATATAATAAGCTGCCTGTTCACCGAAATTATAATGGGTTTCAATAACATGAAAGTCAGTATGTTTACCATGCGTACCAGCCCTAGAAAAAGCTAACGCACCTTTTACTGAAGACTGAGATTTTTCTTTTCTAGCCAGATCAGTAAACACAATGCTACCCGTCAAACTAGGAATGGCAGTTCCCATATACGGCTGAACTCCAGTAAGTGAAGTTCCTTCAAATTTATCTGGTCTGGAATCTTTATGAAAATAACTGATTAGTGGCTGAATACGCTTTGCGGATGTTTCTATTGTTTCATTATAATAAGCCATAATTCTCTCATCTAAAGTAGCATTTTCAGAACAGTGCCTTATAAAAGAAGTAGGTAATTCTCCTTCCCATCCCCTCCACCCAAAATTTATCAATCTATATTGTTCAGGAATATCTCTTATTAAATGGGTTTGAACAAGTTCAGTAACTGGTATTGGTTTGTATTGAACAAATGAAAAAATAGACTCTACTATATCCTGTCCGACATTCCCGGCATATTTGATATATTGATTATAAAGCCTTTGGAATGAAATACCTGTTATATTCCGAACGCCTTTTGCAATTACTGTAAGTGTTTCTTGTAGAGATAAAGGAAGTTCATTAAAGCGTGTAACTACTGAAGGATTGGTTATGGATGTATCTCGACTTATATCGATTTCAATTATTTTACCCGCAATTTCTAAATCATCTTGGCTTAAATTAAAAGGATCATAGCCAGAACCACCATCTCCATTTGTAAAAACAAGTTTTCCAGTCTCAGGTGAAAAGTTTAAACTATTTACGCCGTTATGATTAAAAAATGGCCTTCTTATATTAAGTAAAGTTCTTCTTTTTTGAGGTTTACCATTTGATTGTAAAATCCATTCTTCAATCGTATCAATATGATCATATTGAGTATCTCTATTTGTCCACTTTAAGTTTAGAGTTTTTGGGTCACACGGATTCGGTTTAAATTGTTCTGAAAGTGCACCTGGTCCTTGGGTCCCGGCTACTGAATAATGAAGATAAAATAAGCCGTTATCATTAAATTGTGGATGGAACGCTAGTCCGAGCAGGCCCCGTTCATCATACCCGCTACTAGAAACACCTTCTTCAAATGTGCCTAGTTTAATAATTCGGTGACGAATATTTAAAAATGTCTTTATAGCTCCGTCACCTATGTAAAAAACCTCGCCTAATTGGGTTGCGATAAATAGTCTTTCAGCTGATTCACCTGGAAGTATTGCTGTTTTTATTACAGTTGGTAAATTTATGTTATGAACGATGGGCCGTAAACGAACTTTGACTTTTGTCAATTAACTGTACACCCCTTTTTATTCTTTTTAATAGAAGAATATGATTAAAGTAGTTCAATTAGTATCAAAACTATAGACTTGAAAGCGTGATGTCTCTGTTTGTACAAGTTTGTTTTCTAATTAGCATCAATTAACTTACATTCCTTTTTATTACATATTTTGATATGATATAACTATAAAATATAAATTAGGGGGACAATCCATGGCAATCTTACTACAAATCGTCGTACCACTTATATGTGCAATATACTTTTTTACCCTCTATCGTAATGGAATTTATGGATCAGTTACATTCCTTTTAGCGGTCATGATAGGGATTTTCGGTTTAGAGAATATCTTTCAATATGCTAGTTTAACAGATCATACTGTTTATCCATATTGGGGAAGTTTGAAGGCTGTAATCTTTATTTTATCAGTGGTGGTTTTATTCAAAAGAACCCCCACTTCATATAGTAATTAAATATAAATAGACGTATCGCCAGCATTTCGGAGAAAAAACACGCAAAGTAAATTTTGACAAGAAAAAACAGTTTTTTTAATGAAGAGCCGGCATCATAAACCTACATTATTAATGGAGAATAGTGATGTCGGCTCTTCATCTACTAAATCAATAGGATAGAGAATAACTGACTCAAATTTATTTAAAGCTTATTTCCGGGAAGAGGTTATGCAATGAGAGCGCCATATCAAGTATTAATATTTCCTTATATAATAACTGATGATTCTATTCAATATGCTATTTTTAATCGAAGTGATTATGGTTATTGGCAAGGAATAGCTGGTGGCGGAGAAGATGGTGAGACTCCTTCTGAATCAGCAAAACGGGAAGCGTTTGAAGAGGCTGGTATTTTAAGAGAATTCCCTTATATAAAATTAGATTCTGTGTCTTCACTACCAGTAGAAGATGTAGTTGGAGAATTTCTTTGGGGAGATGATGTTTATGTAATAAAAGAATTTTCTTTTGGAGTTAAAGTTCCTACAAAAAATATTTCATTATCCAAAGAACACTCCAATTATAAATGGTTATGCTTTGAGGAAGCAGTAACGCTTTTAAAGTGGGATAGTAACAAAACAGCATTATGGGAATTAAACAAAAGGTTATTAAAACAATTACAGTATTAGCAAACCAAGCCGTAAGTGAAACAAGAATTAAACAACTTCAAAACCCTTGCTACACTTCATATGCAGCAAGGGTTTTAATTTTTCTATTTCCCAATTAGGTGTAAGTATAGAAAAAATATGAGACATACTAAATAACTAACTATAAATTTTTTTTATTTTCATCCCCCCAATTAGTCCGTTGTTTAAAATTTAGTTGTTTCACAGTTTCTTTATATTATGAAACAAACTCACATTTCAAGGTATTTCGATTTACTATAATATATTTACTTGTTGATGTATTCATTACTTGAGACACTTCCTTGGTATGCGTTACCTCAAACCAATCATTTTGTATATCCACCAATAATTTTATCTCCTCATCACTTTTCCCATATTTTAAACCACTATACGATACTTTCGTGATTGTGATCGTTCCTTTCTTAATGATTAATATGTGTCATACAATCTCTTTTTATATTACTTATTTCTATAATACTATACATTATTGAGATGCATAGTATTATAGAAATAATACAATTATTGAGGTATTAAATTCCTTTATTTTTTTGCATTAAACCTTAATAAATTATTCAAAGGTAACTTAATCATTATGTCGTTTGTTAACTTCAATCGTAATGAACTCCGGCAAATAGTTGGGAGTACACCCTTTTGCTACTATTACATCTTTGTAAAGACCTGTTTTCTCACCAAGTTTAATACAACGTGCACGATTCTTTTCATCATAAACACCTATCCAGCCTGCGGTGAAGTTCATAGCCCATTGAACTTCCGGTTCTTCCTGCGTAATATTAGCTTCTAATGCAGATAGCAAGTCTGCGGTGTTATCAGGCGGTGTTTGTCCAGTCCATCTCAATCGCCCTTGATAATACCAAAAAGCTCGCCTTTGAAGAGCAGAAGGACTATTTTCCCATGACTCCATCAATGCAATTTTCTTCTTGTCTTTGGTGAGCTGATTAGCCATTAACCAATCCATTAAGTTATTTCGCTCATCAAAAGTGTGAGTCTGCATCCCCTTATCAAGCTTATTTAGCACATCTTGTGAAAGAAGTTTTTTGTCCATAATTAAGATTGCTAATAGCCTGGGCAAAAACTCTTCGGTTGACCAAAGTTCCATAGCTAGTTCGTGATCTTTTTTAATGTCCTTCGCGATTTTTCGTAAGTCGCCTAGCTTTGTTTTACTATTGATCTGAGATAGAATGTTTTCTGCTTTTGAAGAGCGTTTTATTTCTGTATCTTTTTCATTCATTTTATACAACTCCTTTATTTAAGCACTGTTTCATAATATGTCCTTGACGGGATATATCAAGAACTTAATTTCATTATAAATCTTATTGCAAACGTTTTTTCATTTTGAGGGAAATTCGTCTCCTTAACTTGATTGCAATGTATGGTGCCCCCTAACAATTAAGAAAAAGCTGATTTTATACATGGAAATAAATATAAGTCTATGACCTATTTTTACACGTATCTCGGCTGTACCCCAATTATACTCATCATATCTCGCCCACTTTTTCATCTAAATATTTCAAACACTCTTCCATTTTATCTTTTTTATATAAATTTCGCGATTTAAATCAATTGTCTTCAATTAACATAACCATCTTATCTGTAGTCAACGATGCATATTTTTAATGGGAGTAATTAAAAATATTAGCTTGATGGGTATGTCGTGCTACTCCAAACAAAAAAGATTAGGAGCGAATCCTAATCTTTTTTTATTATTCAATTGCACCCGCAACGTCATAATCGTTTAAATTTAATTCAATTGTTTGGCCAAGTGCTAGTTTAGCTAATTCAGATCCTAAATATGGGCCGGCAGTTAAACCTGAAGCTCCTAATCCGTTCGCAACGAGTATACCTTCAAAGTTAGGTAGTGGCCCAATAACAGGTAAGAATCCTGGTGTAAATGGTCTAAAGCCAACTCTCGTTTCAAGCATAGTACCATCTTCTAAACCAGGTGCAACTGTTAATGCTTTTTGGAATACTTCATGTAAACCACCTGCTGTTACACGATGATCGAAGCCAGTTTCATTTTCATGGGTAGCACCAATTACGACATGACCATTGTCAAACGTTAAAATGTATTGATCGTTTGGTGGCATAACAACTGGCATATTTTCTGTTGCTGTATTTTCCGTTTGCAGATGAACAATTTGTCCTTTTTGGAATGTAACTAAGAAATTGATCCCTAATGGATTTAATATTTCATTCGCCCATGCGCCTGCAGTTACAATTACCTTTTCTGCTACCATTGTTTCGTCATTTACTTTTACTCCAGTAATATGATTACCTTCACGGACTAATACTGCATCACCTTTAATAAAAGTTGCACCATGTTTTTTCGCAGCACTTATTAATGCGTTACGTAATGATCTTCCATTTACTCGTGCAGCACCACTAATATGAACAGAACTGTATTCTTCTGATAATGCAGGGAATAATTTTTTCGTTTCTTCAGCTGATAAACGTGTAATTTCTCCAATCTCTGGTGCATCTTCACGTCGTTTATAAGCGCGTTCTTCCATTTTATCTAACTTTTTCTCATCCGTATGTAAACTAATTGCACCTACACGTTTGTAACCTGTATCCGTTTCACCGTCTTCTTCTAATTGCTGAATTAAAGAAGAATAGTAACGCGCACCACCTTTAGCGATTTTATACCATGCTTTATTACGACGCTGTGAAAGCCATGGACATACAATACCAGCTGCTGCATCAGTTGCTTGACCTAATTGTTGGCGATCCACGATAGTAACGTTCGCACCTGCTTTAGCAAGATGATAAGCAGTAGACGCCCCTAAAATTCCAGCTCCAACTACAATATACGATTTCATTTCAAACACCTTTTCTCTTTTGCTAATTATTTAAATATAAGAACATACTTTAGTATACTGAAAGGAATTCTTTTTTCAATGTGCTAAGTGTAATTAATTGTTGCGTCATTGTGACTTTCCTAATCGTTATTTTTTCTTCTTACGGAATAGTTCAATTGTTTTATAGCCTTGTGAAAGGATTTCAATCATTTTCTCAAGACGTTTATCGCGTGTTTTTTCTTGTTTTACAGAAAATAAATTACGTGCCCAATCTTTTTGATATCCCGGTGTTAAACTTTGATAAAACGTAAGTTCATTTGGGTGATTAGCCAATAGTGCTTCAACATCTTTAATACGATCTGCATAATCGGCAACACATTGACTCATAGCAGGCGTTTTCTTCTCTTTTTTCTTTTCACGCTTTAAACCTACAACAGTAAAGACATCGTCCATACTTACCATTCGTGTAAACTTAATATCACTTTGTCCTACATACCCATCTTCGCCAACATTTAATGCTGGAAACATTTCATCACGGTGAATAAACGTACTATATCGAGAATTACCTTTTTTCGGATACGCGAAGAATATATAGCCTTTTTCAATTAGTAATTC
Organism: Bacillus sp. F9_6S_D1_P_5; assembly: GCF_054823925.1. Taxonomy (NCBI): domain Bacteria; kingdom Bacillati; phylum Bacillota; class Bacilli; order Caryophanales; family Bacillaceae; genus Bacillus; species Bacillus sp. F9_6S_D1_P_5. The sequence continues at coordinate 125,179 of NZ_JBTREW010000008.1, forward strand.
ATCATTACTAACAATATAATTCGTTTGTTTCACCATTTCATTAAGTGTTTCTACAAAAACAAAAATGGCATCGTGACCTATGGAAAATGCAGTTTCTTCCCCTGTAAAAATGTCATAATCACTAGGTTCATTAATTACGACCATATTTGTATACTTATTAAGTTTCAATTTATCAATAATTGACATAAAAATCTTCCTTTACATTCAAAATTCATTGTTCATACTGTTCTAGTGTATTATATCTATTAAGAAAATCAAACTTTAATAGTAGTTTTAAAATAAAGTAGCCGATTCTGCATAAGAACCGGCTAGTTATTCGTTACATCACAACTCAATAGCAAATAAAGTAAATAAAAGCTCTCTATATAGATTTTCTGTAATTTCACGTTTCACTTTTTCACCATGAATGATTTCAGTTAAACTAGTATTTGTTAAAGAGACATGGCCAGAGTCCGTTAATTTGACTGCGATTGAGCCCTTATTGAAAATAGATTTCTCATCTTCTATTACTCTTCTTTGAACATCATTCACTACTGCCTCATCAATGATACGATTATAAAAAGCATGGCAAACTTTCCACTCTCCGTTCGTATCTTTTCTTTCTAGAACGTAATTTCCTTTACTCGTGTCTCGTTTTTTCACTCGATACGTACCGTTTTTAGAGGAAACAGAATCTCCAGTAAAAGGTACAGGGATTAAAGGTACTAAAGAAGCAATACCTACATCAATTAAGTATCGTACGTTATCATGATTTAAAATAATTGTTATATGCCCATCCTCAAGTGCCCATGCGTTTATATCATTTTTATATACAGTACCAAGTGCAAGCTGTACATCATAACCACAATCTTGTAAAAAGTAGTAAAAAAGAGTATTTAATTCATAACAAAGTCCTCCGCGGGATATAGTTAAAATTTTATTCTGTAAATTTTCCGTAGTAATTGTATTCGCATTACGTGCTATAACATCTAAATTCTCAAATGGTATAGTGTGTGCAAATGCAAAGAGAATTGTATTTAATTCTTCAAACTTCACTTCAGTACGGTTTGCAAGATGCAATCTTGTAAACATCTTTTCTCGTAGACTTGTCATAGTCAGCACCCCTTAACATGTATAAGTTAAAATAGTATATGCTGATTGTAAATTTGATGGAGTACTGAAACAATTTACATTTCGTTTAACTGTACCGGTACAAAAATTCTAACTCGCAAGATTACTAAAGAAAAGAAGCTACAAATAGAAATGTAATAGTTTATCTATAGGTAAATGATTATGATTGCTTAAATCAACAAAATATTGAAGTTGCCACATTTGGCTCTTTTTAGCTTGGTTGCTAACAGGAGTATCCCAAACTGGATAAACTCTCATAGCCATCTTTCCTTTTTGACTTTGAGTTTTCAATATTTTTTCTTTAAGTAGAATTTCTTTAGGGAAAATAAATTGTCCTAATTTATTTTCACCTATACAAGTGATAACTAATAGGTCAGGAGCAGCGTCAAAAGAAAATGCTTGATTATGCATATTGTCATCTTTCTCCCAAAAAGAAACAAATTGCCCAATTTTATTAGGGGTAATTTTTGATATTCTAAAACGAATGCTTTTATGATTTAAGTGAAATAAACATCCCGCATATTCTGCGTTTTGCTGTTCTTCTTTTAGATTCGTAATTATTAATTCGTTAGGTTTGTAAATTATATTGTTTAAATTTTGGATTACATCATTAAATTTGTTCAAAAAAACTCCCCCTTTATTCATCTCTTATTTTATCACAAACATTAGTTCTTATATGTTGTAAATAATAAGCGAAGTGAAAAAGAGGAATATTTTACTGAGGTATTATTGCTATAATGTACTTAGTTTTTCAATTGCTTGTTGTTCAGTTGCTAAGTAAAAAATGTCTTTCCCTTTATTACATTCATAAATAAAATCCTTTAAGTTTTTGCTAGTATACATAGTGAAATCTCCAATAATAGCAATCTTTACCTTGTAGTTTATAAACTTTTGAAGGATATCACCGGCAAGGCGTGTTTTTAAGTCAAAGAAACTTTCGCTTAGTAATGATTTGTCAATAATAATATGTTTCGCATCCATCTCATATTGAACTGTTGCCATAAGATCCAATGCCGTTTGAACATCGGATATTAGTACTTTATCATTTTTTATGAGCGCAATATTTATTCCGTTAATTACTACTTTCTTTATTTCCATAGTATCACTCCTCCATAATTTTCTTATCATGCTTTGTTAGTACATTTTAAAATACTAATATTTGCAGTGGAAAGAGATTTAAGTGTTTCTTTGTTTTTATTTTTTATTTATATTACGGTAAATGAAATCTTTGTAATTATTACCCCACAATATTTTCACTTATTATAAAAATATTGTGGGGTAATATAACTTAATAAACTATCAAAAGTATCAATCTCAGAATACGGTTTTATTTCAGTCTTATTTGTGATTCTATGAGGGTTAAACCATATTCCTTTTATATTTGCATTTTGAGAACCAGCAATATCCTTTTCTAAGTCATCCCCAACAAATAAAGTATTTTCCGACTGTACATTTAGCTTATTTAATGCTAGTTCGAATATACGTTTATCAGGTTTACTCAATCCTACTTCTTCAGAAATAATAATCGTATCAAAGTAATTGTTTAAATTTGTGTTAATTATTTTAGCTGTTTGTCTATGCGTTGAGCCGTTTGTTATAATTCCAATTTTAAAGTGACTCTTTATATGGTTTAAGAAATGAATAGTATTTGGGTCTATTGAAAAACATTTAGGGAAATTTTCATTCCAAAAATCTTGGATATAATTGCGTGGCAATCTATACTTCGGCGGGAATTCATCAAACAACGATTCCAAAACTATCGTTTTATTACTTATGCCGTATTCCCTTTTATCATATTCTTTGAATTGCTGTAACATATTGTTTTTGACTGTATCACTAACATCCTCATAACACTTTTCTAAAACTAATAAAAACAAGTTATCTACTGCCTTATCCCTATCAAGTAACGTATCATCTAAATCAAACAGCATGGCTTTACAATCCATCATATAATTTCACAACCTTTCTTTATTTCCATACAGATCAAAAAAGCAATTAATATTAATGAACGATATTCTAGAGTTAAATCGCAAATCCTTTTTCAGTTTATTATTTAATGTAAAAGCAAACTATTTCCACGTGTTACGTAAGCTTGTAAATTCTTTAGAAAAATACAATGTTTTTAATTTCAACTTCAAATTTTCAGATTAATTCGACCCCATTTTATGATAATCTGTACTTAAAGATTAAAAACAAAGGAGGATTCGTATGCAAATAAGACCAAAGGCAAGTGAATATAACCCGTATTATGCAACGTATATTAACTTGGTATCAGACGGAAATATCATACATATTCTAGAACAACAGATACAGGAAACGAACCGTTTATTAAAGGAGATTTCTGATAGTGAGGGACTTTTCCGATATGCTCCTAGTAAATGGAGTATAAAAGAAGTAATTGGTCATATAGCAGATACAGAACGTATTATGGCGTATCGTTTGCTATCTATCGCTCGAGGCGAGAAAGCAGAACTTCCAGGCTATAAAGATGAAATGTATGTTCTTAAAGCTGCTTTTGATAAGCAATCTATACAAGATCTTCTTGAGAACTTCATAGTTGTTCGCCAATCTACCGTACATTTACTTAAAAGTTTAGATGAAGAGGCTTGGTTACAAAGAGGAAATGCGAATAGATCTGAAGTTACAGTTCGTGCATTAGCATACATCATCGCTGGTCATGAGCTTCATCATCTACAAATTATAAAAGAACGTTATCTTGGTTCTAATGTATATCCAGTAAGTTAATAAATTGAAGAAAAAGAGTCCTATTTATGTAGGGCTCTTTTTCAGTATTTATAAAGGAGTAGTGTTAAATATTATTTATGAGTATATAATATTAGTTTTCTAAATGTACAAAGAGAATATGGTTAGCTTTTAGAGCCGTGAGCAATTTTTATTAAATTCAGCACGCTAGCCACTTTTATTCGGTACATAATTTCCTTCAGACTGATATACTATAAACACAATATTTCTAGAAAGGTGATGATATTATGTATGAACAACAAAATAATAGGGATAGAGATCAAAAAATGATGTTTTCTATGCAAGGAGTTCCAACAAATAGAGTTAACATGAATCAATTACCTAAATGGATTAGAATTTTCGGTTATTGTGCGTTTGGTTGGTTGATACTATTTAGTTTAATTATGATTGTAGGTTTAATTCTGCAATAATACTTATAAAATGTTTACGGGAAAGTATTCATGGATGTAAATAGGTGCATTGAATATATCGGCCCATTCAAAATGTTGACTTGATTAAGGGATTTCTATTTTAATCAATAAGATCTGCTACTGAATTCGTGTACGATTCTACCCATTCATAAAATGGAAGTTCATTATCCCAGGTGACCATATTCATTGCTTTTGCACAACCCCAATCTAGAAGTCTTTGATGAAGCATATGTACTTTAATACGTTTTTTTATATCCTCTTTCCCTTCTAAATTTTTACAATACAAATTAACTAAATGTTTTGCGATATTACCTTCATTGTTATCTATATAGTAGGTAATCATCTTTATTAGATCAGAAACGGGATCTGCAAAATATGAATTTGTAAAATCAAAAACACCACCCAATTCCCATCCATTGTCACCTAAATATATTAAGAAGTTTCCAGGTTTAAAATCACCCATTACAAAAGTTGGAGTAGATAAATTTTCAAAAGCCCCCTTGGATTCGTCTAATAAAGCTTCCACCCATTTTAAATCCTTCTCCGTAATTTTCGAGTATTTTTTGGCATCCTCTAACCAAAATAATATTCTATTGAAAAGCCATTGCGTGTATGAATTTTTAAAGGGAATTATCTCAAGTTTTTCCGTATTAAGTTCACCAAATTCGTTGACTTTCCAATTATGAAATTCAGATAATGTTTTAGCGATTAATTCGGCTATTTTAAACTTGTCATTTAATTTGAGATTAGCTTTCAAATATTTTGAGTTTAGATGTTCGCCTTGAAGACAAGGCATTAGTGCATAACTCCAACCAAAAATTATATCCGAATCATCAATTATATATGGCATAGGGACAGTCACGTTTGTTCTTTTATCGATATTTTCTACAAAGAACTTTTCCTCAACCAATTGACCATCATAAAGTGGATTTCCTTTAAAAACATACTCTCCTTCTGTTGACGAGACAAACATAGTTTGGCCCATAGCTCCATGTGCTGTTTTTTTCGATGAAATGAGTTTACCCAAATTAAATTTATTGAGCATCGATTGTAATTGATCATCATTTATTATTCCTAATTTATTGGATGCAAAGATTATTTCTGCAGTCATATGAGGCCCCCAATTCCGCTTTATCTTTAAATTAACTTCCATATAACAATGATTTCGTTAACCATTTAAAAATCCCCTTTAGCAGAATAAAGATTAACTAATTGTTCATTTCTATTAACTTTCTGTATAACGATGCTCTGGACACATTTGTAATTTCACAAATTTGATTTAAAGTCATGCTTAAATCAAGTAAAATATTTTGTTACTTGGACGTACACCCACTCCTTATCACCTTTGTGGATATAAATAGTTGCATCTTGCGGAAAATAGTAATGAGGATGCGAAAGAGGGATACTCAAAATCCATTTGATTTGTTTTTGGGTGGTAAAACATGTTTCTCTACTCTTTCATATAGAGTAACTAATTGATTGATAAAAGAAAATCTCGGTACTAACCAATACGAAAATAACGCTGAAACACATCCTATTAAAGCCCCTATTGCAACGTCAAAAGGATAATGAACCCCTACCCAAATACGAGAAATCGCTACACAAAATGCAAGTATAAGCCATAACCAACCAGCTTTTTTATGAACAACCCAAAACGAAAAACAAATTGAAAAAAAATGAATTATCTACAGTATGGTCTACAAGTTTATTTACATCAGGCAATACTGCAAAAGGTTGATAATTTAAATGAAATTTCCCTGCTATTTTTCCAATCACCTCAGCAATTACAAAAGCAACCATCGCTTGAATAACCATCATCCTACTTTTTCTAGACCTAGTAAACCAATAAGCTAAAACAATTAAAGCTAAAATATATACCATATATTCTGCCAAAAATACCATGGTTGAGTTTAGAAATGAATATTGTTTACCTAAATCATTAATTGCTCGGAAAATATCAATATTGAATTGTGAAAAAGACATTTTCAAATCCCTCCTTTATAATAAGGTATTTAACTGATTGCCATATTCCTTCATTACATGAATAGTTTTGATTATTGTACTCATCTAAAAATACCAACCTTCTTGTACGCTTATAATTTTATTATGGGGAAAAAAGGGTTAAATGGAACTTAACTGCTTCTTAACTATGTGAGTGTACTGTTTTCTTCCTCTAACATGACGTTTTCACTTAAAAAATAAGCGGCATACCTTCGTAAATTTCGACTAACGTTTATAAACACGAGTTGAGAAGACTTCATCTTCCTTCCCTTCCCACGTTTTTTAAAATTTCATAAAAATAAGTATCACCATGAGCATGACATCTCCTTCTTCTTTCTTCTTTCTTCTTTCTTCTTTTTCACTATAATAAAAAAAGAAAAAGGAAAACATCGAACTTTCTTACAAACATTCGGGCATTCTTACAGTTTTGTCATTTTTCATGTTTACTGAAGAATCTAAAGCGGCGTTTAATCCTGATACTTATTATACTGGTAAGAGCCCTTATACAGCGGTGTATGGCGGTTTACAGGAACATGCACAGTTTCGTAAATACCGATAATTTCAACTTCAAGGGTTTCCTTCTTATCCTCTGATTGCACTTTAACTTTGTCTCCTACTTTCAAATTGTTTAATTCCGCTAATCTTTTTTCCATTAAAATGTCATTAAAATAAAAAAGATCATCACTTGGTTTAGTTAGAAAACTAAGTGTACATAAGTACAACGGCATGAAAACACTTTGTTCCTAAATCCACTACTTGTATTATTGGTTGCGTGAAACTCCTTCTTGAGAAAGGTTTTATTTTCTGAATATTCTGTTGACTGTTATAACATATTCCATTTACAATTTAATTGTGGTGTTCTTTCACAATTAAACTACTTAGAATACACTTCATTTATTTGAAAACAATTACAAATAGAGGTGCTAAAATGAAAAATAGAGTAAATCCAGAATTATTACAAGGGTTAGAGATGTTTCCGGATCTCGATTTACGCCCGGAAAACTTGCAATCAATTAGAGAAGGAATAGCTCAAATGAGGCCACCTACCGTTGTTGATGACTCCCTTTCGTTAACAGATGAAGTCATTGTTGGACCAGATGCTAATCCTTTACCATTAAGAATTTATCGTCCAAAATCAAATCATAAATCTTTACCTGTCTTATTATGGATACATGGTGGTGGTTATATCTTAGGTTCTATAGATGATAACGATGATACTTGTATGAGGTTTGCAAAAGAAGCTCGCTGTGTGGTCGTATCTGTAGACTATCGCTTAGCTCCTGAACATCCTTACCCAGCACCAATTGAAGATTGTTATGCAGCTTTAAAATGGATTGCTGATAATGCAGAGTTATTAAACATTGATTCGAATCGAATTGGGGTTGCAGGAGTAAGCGCTGGAGGTGGACTAACAGCAGCATTATCATTATTAGCCCGAGATCGAAAATACCCTTCGATTTGTTTACAAATGCCACTCTATCCAATGATTGATGACCGAAATAATACACCTTCGGCCAATGAAATTAAAGAGGGATTTGTTTGGAATCAAAAGGCAAATGAAGCTGGTTGGAAAATGTATTTAGGAGAAATGTATGGAACGGATCAAATCCCTGCCTATGCAGCACCTTCTCGAGCTGAGGATTATAGTGGCTTACCATATACCTACACATTTGTTGGTCAATTGGATCCATTCCGCAGTGAAACATTAACCTATGTAAGCAAACTAGCGCAAGCTGGTGTTGATGTCGAATTTCATTTATATCCAAATGCCTATCACTGGTTTGAAGGATTAAATCCAAATGCTGATGTATCTATTTACGCTGTGAACGAAATGATACAAGCAGTAAAGACTGGTTTCAAAAGAGTATCTAAGGTTAAGGCTTAATATCTTTACAAGAGAAACACTCATAAATAGCATACATTTGTGAGTGTTATTATCTATTAGCAATAGCCGATTCTTATTTAGAATCGGCTATTGCTATGTAAAATTCACCTAATATATCAAGGCTGAGAAACAGATATAAGATGTTTAGACGAAGTGTTTATTTCCTCTGCTACTGCTTTTATGTTCATCATGATTTGAAGCATTTCTTCTATTGTTGTCCTTGGATTGATAGAGCAAAGTCGAATTACTACTTTTTCTTTCAATCTAGTCGTACTTAGCATAGCAAATCCTCTTTGATTAATTTCTTCCACCAATTTTTTGTTTATTTCATGAATTGTATCTGTAGATGTTAGCTCACATGGAATATAACGAAAAGTAACAATTCCTAATTGGGCAGGTGTTACTACTTCCCAATCCTTTTCTTTCCTTAAAAACTCTTCAACTTGTTCAGCTAGCATAATGCCATGATCAATTGCCTCACGAAAAGCTGTAACTCCGAATGCTTTAAAAGAAAGCCATACTTTTAATGCTCTAAATCTACGAGAAAGTTCAATTCCACGCTCCCCAAAATTCACTTTTTCTTCTATATTGGTTTCCGTATCCTTAATATACTCCGGGATCATACGGAACGTTTTACTTAAATATTGGCTATTTTGAATGAGTACACAACCAACATCATAAGGCTGAAAAAGCCATTTATGCGGGTCTAACGTCAAAGAATCAGCACGATGAATCCCGCTTAACAACTTCCTCCCTTTTTCACTAAGAATTGCTGCAGCCCCATAAGCACCATCCACGTGTAGCCATATATCTTCATCACCACATACATCAGCCAATTCATCGAGGGAGTCCACCGCTCCGCAATTCGTTGTCCCTGCATTCGCAATAACACAGAATGGTTTTTTCCCTTTTAATCGATCTTCTTTTATTTGCTTTCTTAAAGTACTAACTGAAATTTTTAAATCTTCATCTGTCTCAATTCGGCAAATTTGATGCTGTTTAAAACCTAATACTTTAAGTGCTCGATCTACAGAAAAATGAGTTTGGCTAGAGAAATACACAACCGCATTTTCTATGTCATTGTTCAGCTTGACCTGTCTCGCTACAGTAAGTGCAGTCAAATTAGCCATAGAACCGCCACTGACAAATAGTCCTTCAGCTGAATCAGGGAACCCTAGCATTAATTTTAACCAGTTAATTGTCGTTAATTCAATTTGTTCAGCACCTGCACCTACTATCCAAGCTGTAGGAAATACATTAAACCCACTTGCTAAAAAATCTGCTACTACACCAACATAATTATTAGGACCTGGCACAAAAGCCATAAAATGAGGATGATCCACATGAGTAATTTGATTAAACACATTGTTATTAAGAAAATGAAGTAACTCATTTGGATTAGATCCTTTTTCCGGAATCGTTTCAATTAGCTTGTCTCTAAAAATATTACTATCAATTGTTTCCGAAACTGGTTTACTTTTTAAATGATTCATATGATCAACAATCAAGTCAACCGCTTGATATCCTAACTGACGCATCTCTTCGGCTGATAACTGCAAGTTTTTTGTCATATAGTTTACTCCTATTCTATTTAAAAAGGCGAGTTCTTGCTCGCCTTTTCATTTTTTATAATTTGTAATCACCGATTGCTTGTATTGGATTTTGAAGAATCATGTTGATTAACCGATGCATGTGATTCAATATTTCTTGTATTTTTGCTTCTTCATATACGGTTTGATCATATCCAAACTTTATTGTAAGTTTCTCTTCAGGGAAGCACATAATTCCATACTTTACATGCGGCTCATCAACAACTTCGTAATCTGTGATAGCAAAATTTCTGTTTTCATTTGAAGAGAAGATAGCTTGGTTAGTTGGATAGTTTTCAAAAACCCAAAGATGGTCAGTCAACTGATTTTTTAATTCACTTTGCTTTTGTATATCAACAAATGAATAGTATGCATACTCATTACATTTCAATGTTTCTAGTTGTACTTTTTGCAGGAAATCTACAAAAGTTTGTGTTTCTGTCCATGCTAGTCGGATAGGTAAAACATTTGTGAACAGACCGAACATATTTTCAATTCCTTCTACTTCAGGAGGTCTAACTGATACGAGATTAGGTAATACTACTTCTCTCGTTCCATTGTATTTGCCAAGCAATATTCCCCATACAGCTAGTAATGCTGTATTCATAGTTATATTGTTTTTAGTTACAAATGTCTGTAACTGACTAGTTAAATCCTTATCTAAGGTTAAATCCATAAAAGTGAAGTTTAACCCTTCACTTTTAGTTGGCACTTTCTTTTTAGGAATACTAGTCTTTCGATTGTATCCTGATAAATAATCCCGCCAAAAATGACGTGCTTTCTGATGGTCTTGTGCTAAAGTCCAGTCTATGAATGTTTCAAAAGGTTTTACCATAGGTAACTCCGCCGTAGTTCCGGCATTTTTTGTTTCATAGAGCTGGAATAATTCGTCTATTAAAATGCTGACGCTCCAACCATCACATAATAGATGATGCGAACTCCAAACCACCTTATGCTCGTTATTACCTAGTTGGAATATACAGACACGGTTCATGAGTTCATCATTTTTGAATCCTTGACTTAAATTTTCACTCATCCACTGGTCTAGGAATTCTTGCTGTTCTTGTTTCGTCATCTCAATCAAGTTTTTTATTTCTGAATTTATTTGAACATCATATAGAACAGCTTGCCAAGGTTTTGCTTGTTCATCTTGCACAATTATTGTTCTTAAAGAATCATGACGATCAACTAATTGTTGGAAACACTGAATAAAGAGTTTAATATCCAACTCCCCCTCAAGTGCCCAAATTATTTGTTCAAAATATGCATTTGTATCAGGTTCATTCGTAGCATGCTCATAAATAACTTCCTGGAAAGGTGCTAACGGGTAAATACGTTCTATTTCTACATCCGGCATTTTTTCTTGTATTTTGGTAAGTGTATGTTGATTAAGTTGTTTATCTTTAACATTTAGTAATGTAGCTTTATTATCGTTCATTATGTTTACATCATTTGTTTGTGAACTTGAAAACTGGTCTAGCTTTTTAACAAATTGAACCATGTCGCTTAATATAGGAAATGAAAATAGATTTTTTGGTTCAAGCTCAAATCCTTGTCGATACAGTCTGACGGACACTTGAATCGCTTTTATCGAATCTCCACCTAAGGCGAAGAAATGATCATTTACTCCAACTTGATCTATTTTGAGTACTTCTTGCCAAATACTAGTTAATATTTTTTCCATTTCAGTTTTTGGAGCAATAAATACTTCATTTTTTTGTTTCTCTGGAGTGGGGAGCGCTTTTCTATCTAATTTCCCGTTTGGAGTCAAGGGTAATTGTCCCAAATAAACAAAATAAGAAGGAATCATGTAATCTGGCAAGTGATCTCGCAAATGCTTTCGTAGTTCTGTTGTACTAATATTTTGCTCAGTTACCACATATGCAACTAAAAATTTTATTCCATTCTCATCTGTTTGATCAATTACGACAGCATGTTCGACTTGTTTGTAAGTTAGAAGACAATGGGCAATTTCTTCTAACTCTACTCGATATCCTTGAATTTTCACTTGATAATCTTGGCGGCCTAAAAATTCAATATATCCCTCAGGATGCATTTTCCCACAATCTCCTGTTTTGTATAAAAGACCAAAATCAGGATGTGATACAAATGCGTCATTCGTTTTCTGTTCATCATTTAAATATCCTTTAGCAAGGCCAACTCCCCCGATATATAAATCTCCAATTACACCAACAGGGCACATTTTCTTTTCATAGTTCAACACATAATACGTTTGGTTTGCCAAGGGCATCCCGTATGGAATACTATTCCAATGTGATTCCACCTGTTTGACCGGATAATAAATTGACCAAATCGATGCTTCTGTTGCCCCTCCTAGTGAAACTACTTCTGCAATCGGAAAATGTCGTTTTATTTTTTCTGGTAAAGAAAGCGGTATCCAATCTCCACTATGTAAAACTAAACGTAAAGAAGAATGTTCAAAATGAGAACCTACTTGATCCAATGCCAAATCCATGATTGCAGGCACTGTATTCCAAATTGTAATCCCTCTACGTTCGACAGTGCGGATTAATTCTTGCATGTCTCTTGGATCACGAATCATTACCAACATTGCACCTGTGCTTAAAGCTCCAAAAATATCGTATACAGATAGGTCAAAACACATGGAAGAGATACCAATAATACGATCATCTTCATTTACCTCATATTTTTGATTTATGTCTTGAATAGTATTTGTGACCGCTTGGTGAGTAATAATTACTCCTTTTGGTTTCCCTGTACTTCCTGAAGTGTATATAATATAGGCAATATCTTCTGGACCAGCAATAGCGGGCATATCTTCTGTTGTATAAAATGACAAATGATTTTCTTCATAAAGACTAGGTTCTAATAAAAGTTTGCATGAGCTATTTTTTAAAATATATGTTTGGCGATCTAAAGGATGATCGGGATCAATGGGAACATAAGCGGCACCTGCTTTTAAAATACCTAACATATTAACGATTGTGTCAACTCGCCTTTTTGCTAAAAGACCCACTTTGTCACCTAGACCAATGCCTTGTTCTTTTAAGAAGTGGGCAATTTGATTGGAGCGTTTATGAAGTTCCGAGTATGTTAACCATTCTTGTTCAAATACCACTGCTACTTCATCCGGTGTACGTTTTACTTGGTCTGTAAATAATTGATACAGAGTAGTTGAAGGTATTTTTTCTGTTGTTTCATTGTATTGCTTAATTAAAGTTTGATCCGATTCTTTCATCTGCAAAGATGTTATATCGCTTTGTTTCACCAATTGTTCCAATAAGTCAACAAATTGGGAAAACATTGCTTCTATTACATCAACATCAAACAACTCTTCAACATAGTTCCAGCTAATTAATAACTCTCCATTTTTTTCAATTACTACATTATCCAAATACACTTGTGGAGTCCGAGCATGAATATAGCGAAGAGAACCAAGTTGTTCCCAAGAGAAAGCACCTGCACCCGCTAACATCGAGGTGAAAACGATTGGCATAACTGCTTTTGGCGTCATTTGATGATAACGAGTAAAATCTCGAATAAAGTTAACTCCATCGTAATGACGATGTTCAAGGCCATCTAATAAAGTAGATTGCGTTTCTTCTACTCTAGTAAAGAAAGTTTGCTCTGGTTTTACATCAACATCCAATAAAATAAGCGATGTGAAATCTCCAACAATCTGTTCTACTGCATCATGAACAGGATAACGGTTAAATACAGTCAAATTAATTGCTAATCGACGTTGATTACTCCAATATGCCAACACATCACCATATATTGTACAAAGTAGAGCGGAAGGTGTTACCTCATTCTCTTGTGCTAACTTTCGTAGCTTTGTCCATTTTTCATTGTCCATGATTTTTGTAAGTGATTGGAATTTAGGAGTAGCAATCTCTGCTGGATCCTTTTTTAACAGCAAAGAAGGTGCAAACGGAAAGTCAGGAAGCTTACTTGTCCAATAATCTTTTGCTGTTTTATATTCTTCACTTTGTTCCATTTCATCATAGATAAACATGTAATCTTGAAAATCAAAAGATAGAGATTCTAATTTTTGATTTGGTTTATAATAATAATGCAACAAATCCTGTCCAACAATGTTCATGCTTGCTCCGTCCATTAATAAAGCGTCGTATCGAAAACATAATAAATACATGTCTTCTTTTAAAAGAAAGGCTTTTAATTCAAACAAAGGCCATTGCCCCAAAGGGAATACATGGTTAGTCATTCGAGAACGCTCTTCTTGTAAGCGAGCATTTTGATTCCTATCATCTAAATCTATGAGACTCACTATTTCAATCTCGTAATCAGGAACGCTTTGTAATATTTGCTGTTTTCCCTCTGGTAAAATTACAGCTCGCAACATTGGATGACGATGAATTACCTTTCGAAAACTTTTTGAAAGACGATTGATATCCAACGCTGTTTCATATTCAAAATATGTTTGAGGTGAAATACCACTTAATTCAAACTGTGAATTCCGTCCTAACATATACGCTGTCTGAACTTCTGTTAAGGAAAATGGCTTAGACAAATCTTTAACATGAGTTGGTCTACTTTCAAAGTTTTCCTCTTTATGCTCTAACTTTACACAAGAACTCAGTTGAGCGATTGTAGGGTGCTTAAAAAAATCTGTTGTACTTATTTTTAAGCAGTCTTTTCTTAGTAAATTAATTACCTGAAGTGCTTTAATGGATTCTCCTTTTAATGCAAAAAAATTATCATGAATACCGATTCCCTCAATCTCCATAACTTTTTCCCACGCACGCACTAATTTTTGTTCAATTTCATTGCGCGGAGCAACGTATGGAATTGATACATAATCCGTTTGTGTTATATCCAATAACCTTTTTCTATCCACTTTTCCATTTGGATTCAATGGAATCTCTTCTACCTGAATCATTTTTTCAGGAATCATAAACTCAGGTAATTTATCACTTAAATATTTTCTGATTTCACCAAAAGACACTTTGCTATCCGATACATAGTAAGCAGCTAATAATTTCCTATTTCCATACACTTGATCAACAACGATAACTTGGTTTACTTCTGGATATTCCCTTAATTGAGTTTCGATTTCTCTTAATTCAATCCGATACCCCCGAATTTTCACTTGATGGTCCATTCGACCTAAATATTCAAGTTCTCCATTAGGCAACCAACGAACGAGATCACCTGTATGATACATCGTTTCTCCTGCCTTAAAAGGACTCGGTACAAATTTTTCATCTGTTAGTTTATTTTTACCAAGATACCCTCGTGCTACCGCTATGCCAGCAATGCAGAGTTCACCGGGAATTCCAAATGGTTTTAATTGGCCATACTTATTCAATATATAGGAATGATAATTCGGATTAGGTTTGCCAATCGTAACTTCTTTGGAAGTGCTCAAGTCTTTCACTGTTGCGCAAATGGTTGTTTCTGTGGGACCATAAATATTTAAAATTGTTGCTTCACTAATACAACGAATTTTTTCAACCAAATCAATGGAAAATGCTTCTCCTGCTAATAAAATAGATTTTAAATCTTTTAGAAAATTTGCCCCTTCTGGATCACTCAAAATCACTTCCATTCGCGATGGCGTTGATTCCCATAAATCCACCTTATGTTTTTTGACTAAATGAGCCAATTCTTTTGTTGCAAACTGCTCCTCTGTAGCAATTACTACTTTTGAACCTTGCGTTAAAGGAAGACATATTTCTAACAAGGAAATATCAAAAGATACACTAGCAAGAAACAAGAATGATTGATTATCCTTTACTTTTTCTCTCATTACATTTAAAAAATGAACTAGAGATTTTTGTTCTATCATTACTCCTTTTGGATTTCCTGTCGATCCTGATGTGTAAATAACATAAGCCAAATCATTAGGATTATGTTCTCGTACTAAATTACTTTCTTCACCTTGGGAAAGATATTCTTTATCAAGATACAGTACTTCACCCGCAAATTGTGGCAATACCTCCTCTGTTCGCTTACTAAGTAAATATCTTGCTTGACTATCTTGTAACATATATTCAATTCGTTCAGTTGGGTAGTTAGGGTCGATTGGTAAATAGGCTGCTCCTGCTTTTAAAATCCCCATCATACCAATAATCATTTCTAATGACCGATCTACCATAACGCCAATAATACTTTCTTTTGAAACACCTTTACTTTGAAGAATAGAAGCCAATTGATTCGCTTTCTTATTCAATTCTCTATATGTCAAAGATTGATCATTACAAACAACAGCAATTTGATCTGGAGTTTTTAATACTTGCGCTTCAAACAAATCTTGAAATGATTGAAACAAGTCTATGCCCGTTTGAAAAGTATTCAATCCTTCTAGCAACTCTTTTTCTTCTTCTGCAATAATACAAATATCTTTCAATGCCAAATTCGGGTTGTGTGAAACTTGTTTTAAAACATAACAATACGAATTGGCAAACTGTTGCAAAGAAGAGAATGAATGGGACTTGCAAGCGATTTGAAATTCAAATTCATTATGTATTTCATTCCATTTTCTTCGTATCCATAGGGCTAAATTATTCTCTGCGTATTCTTCTAGCGAATTTTCATTATGTAATCCTTCCATCCCGATTACAATTTGAAAAGGAGTTAAATTGTGTTTAACTAATAATTCAGAGAGCGGATACTCCTGATTTTCATACCCGAATAAAGTCGTTTGTTCAATCTCATTTACTAATTGTTTAAAGGTGTGATGCGGATGGATTTCACTTCCTAAAGGAATCAACTTATTAAGATTCTCACTTTGTTCAAGATTCTTTTCAATGATAGGAATACCAATAGTAATTCTTTCTTGATCTGTATAATGTGCCAAACAAACCCTTAAAGCGGCTTGAAACCAGCTAAATAATAATAAATCTTGAGACCTACTTATTTTTTGTATACTTTTACTAAACTCTACATTCACTATGACTCGAACGTACTCACAAGGTGTTTCTTTATTTAGTTGGTAATTGCTATTAAATACAGAAAAATCGAGAGCCTCGGAAGTTAATTGCTCCTTCCAAAACGCTTCTACTTCTTTATTTTCATTAATCGAACTTCGATCTTTAATGTGCATTTTTATCTTTATCCCCCTAATATTCATTTCTTCTACTCGTTAATTTTCAAGCCAACTTCAAGCCCATGGAGAAACACTTGATGGTTATCCAAACATAAAAATTGCTGAATTTCTTCAAATTTCATATGACCAACTGAACAAACCCCTAAATTTAATGTCTCAGCAACCATATTTAAGGTAGCAGTGATAATGCCTGACTCAATACAAGCAAATAAATATCCATTTGAACCGTATTTCGGGATGGAAGCGTTCGCATTATAAACCAAATAAACTGAGAAGGCAGATTGAGTAAATAAATCCTGATTAATTAACTCATGATCACTTTTGATTACTTGATCAATGTTGTTTATAATCACAAGACTATTTTTTGATGGGTTATAATAATAAAATCCAGCTTTCATACCCTCTATACGTTTTGGTTTTACATAAACAAAGATATCAATTGGATAGAGCCCGCCTGCACTTGCGTAATGATAGTATATTTTTTCTTCCCTAACCTGTTTTAGAGTTGATAAGAATTGGGAAAATTCCGAATAACTAATTTGTTTTTCCATATCAAATTGACGACAAGACCTACGTTCCTTGATTATAGTGGGTAGCTCATCTGTTGTTTCAAGTTGAATTTCGGTTGACTGTGCAGCAACGTGCGTGCGATTTAATTGTTCACTCATATACTTATCTAACTCTTCTTTAGAAAAGCGAATCTGGTTGCTATATGGATTTGGAAAAATCTTTTCTTGTGAAGAAAATACTTCTCTTGGGTGTAATATGTTACTTACTAACACACGATTTTTTACCATGAGCTCTATGGTTTTTTGTGTCTCTTCTACATTTCCTAACGAAAAGCGCTCTACTAGTTCACTGATTTTCACACCTTTTTGAGCCATAAAATAAAAATCAGGAAACCACTCAGACAAAATACCTGTAAATCTCATTTCCCCTATCAAAACTTCATTATGCAACTTCTCCCAATGCTTAATCGGAGACCAGTAATAAATTTTTTCGCTCATATAATCCTCCATAAACGTTTAACTTATTTTTGAAATGCAATTTTCTAATCTACAAAAATTTTTTTAGATTCTGCTCCTTGTCTCATAGTGATTATAATTACATGCCCTTTAACGAAACTTGAAAATAATGAAATAACTTTTTCTTCATTAAATTTTTTTATTTCATCATAAAAAATGATTTTTCTTTTGATATTTCACATCCTTTCCCATAGTAATCCTATAAGGTATAAACCATTTATAACATTGAGAATATTCATGTATTTCCAATGTGAAATTATTGTAATGGATTGGAGAGCGGTTGAATATAGTTATTAAATCAAATAATGTTGAGAAAGTTTTATTTATTATATTGATAAAATTTTATGATGTAATTTATTACAAATAGATTAAGAAAAGAGTTTTAAATTTTTCTTAATCAGTTAGTGTGAAGATATCACATACTATTACATACAATTGAGTTATTTACATTTCATATTCAAAATAGAGAAAAGACACCATTCAAGGTGTCTTTTCTCTATTTTAATTCCATATACTTTTTACGCCTTTGTTATTTTTAAACGATTTGTAGGAATTAATACAACTCGAACATCTAGCTCGTTATATGTTCGAATATATAATAAACATTATATGAATTACGAATGTATTTCATATAATTTTACAAATAAACTCAAAGATATCTTCTCCCCCTACTGTCACAATAGCAATAATCTATTGCTTATTTCTTTTATTAAATTGTAATATAATTACAGTATGTGAAATTATATTACATTAACTTTAAAAACGAAGCGAGAATAACCTTCACTTCGCTTTTTTCATTTGCAATCCTTATTAACTTTGCTCAATTCAGTATTTATTTCCACACTCTTCGCTTTTATTTAATCGGTTTTTCTGATTTTAAAACAATGGAACTTAATGCAGGAACTTTAATTTTATTGTCATAGACAACATAAAGTGGTTTACTTCCCGCCTGCTTGCCATCTACTAGTATTTTCCAAGGCCCTTTCGATGGAAGTGTTATTTCAACAGCTTCTCTATTTGCATTGTGAGCCACTGTAAAGTATTCATGTTTATTTCCCTCTATTGTATAAGCAACAGTATTTTTCGGAGCATCAATAAATGATACATGTGTTTTTATTTGCTCTGCAGATGTTATTCGAAAAGCTGGGTACTTTTTGCGTAATTCTATTAAGCCCCTCATATAATCTACTTCATTATTAAATGCTACACGGCGCAACCAGTCCATTTGGTTAATTGAATCAGGAGATTTGTAACTGTTATGATCACCATATTTCGTGCGCATAAACTCTTGTCCTGCATGTAAAAATGGAATTCCTTGTGATGTTAATAAAATCGAAGAAGACAATTTGTGCATTTGTTTTCGCACTTCTTCACTGTCACCTGGATTAGTTAACTCAAGTTTATCCCATAATGTATGATTGTCATGTGCTTCCACATAAGTTAATACCTGTTCTGGATCTTGGTAGGTAGACGAATCTATATCGTAGTCAATACCTGCCGTAATACCTTTTTTAATACGATCTTCCATGTTTTCCTTTCCATTTATAAAACCATTTTCCTTCTCCTCAAATACACTACCTTTCAACCCATCACGTATATTATCGTTAAAATGAGCAATCCCTTTCATTTTCTCTGCATTTTTTTGATTTGCTTTCAGCTCAGCTGCAAGAGGTGTATTTAAATCCCATCCTTCTCCATGTAGTATAATAGAAGGGTCAATTTGATTAACAGCTTTACGTATTTCATTCATCGTTTCATAATCATGAATACCCATTAAATCAAAACGGAATCCATCTAAATTGTATTCTTTTGCCCAATATGTGACGGAATCTATCATAAATTTCCTCATCATTTTTCTTTCTGACGCAGTATCATTTCCTACTCCAGTTCCATTTGCAAATGTTCCATCTTCATTGTAACGGTAATAATAACCTGGAACTAACTTATGGAAATTAGATTCAGCAGCGTTATACATATGGTTATATACTACATCCATCACCACTCGAAGATTATTATCATGTAGTGTTTGAACCATTTGCTTTAATTCAGTTATTCGAACAGTCGGCTCATAAGGATTTGTAGAATAAGAGCCTTCTGGAACGTTGAAATTTTTAGGATCATATCCCCAGTTATATTGCGGTTCATTTAAAGTCTCTTCATTTACAGAAGCATAATCAAATATCGGTAAAAACTGAACGTGAGTAACACCAAGATCCTTTATATGATCAAGTCCTGTTTTTACACCTTCTGGCCCTTTTGTTCCTTTTTCTGTTACACCTAAATACTTCCCTTTCTGTTTAATGCCACTTTCAGGTTGGATGGAAAGATCGCGTACATGTAACTCATAAATAATAGCATCTTCCGGATTTTTAAATTTTGGCTTTTTGTTTGCTTTCCATTTTTTCGGATTTGTTTCTTCTAAATCAACAACTGCCCCTTTATCTCCATTTACAGAAGCAGCACGTGCATACGGATCAACTGCTTCTGTCCACTTATCACCAATTTTGACCTTATACGTATAAAAGAGCCCTTTTTGGTTCCCTTTTAGTTCTGCTTTCCAAGTGCCCTTTTCCCCTTGTTGCATGTTTATTTCAGTACCTATTTTATCGTTCCATTTTTTATATGTAACTAACTTTGCTTCACTCGCAGTAGGAGCCCATACACGGAACTTCGTATGTTGTGGCGTATATATATTACCTAAATCGTTACCACCATAGTAAAATGAATGATCAAATTCCTCACTACGAATGACTTTACCGATTTCAGTATTCGTATTAGCTACGTTTTCGATTTTAACTTTGTATGATTGTTTTAAATCAATTTTCTGCTCCGTAATTATTTTAAACTTATTCGTAACATTGCCACTGTTTCTATCATAAGGACTAATATTCTTAATTTTAATGCCTTCAATTTCAATATTCCGTTCCTTAATATGAAACGGGACATTAGTCGTTACAGTAATTTCATTGAAACTATCAATAGATGCTTTTTGAATTGATAGTTCCGCAGAAGGCTTAGAGTTATATACTTTATCATCACCAGAAAGAATCCATACTTCAGCACGACCGTCCTCTATATTTTCAATCCAACGATCGCCACCATCTTTTTCCCAATCATTTGTACGAATGATAAATCCTACACGATTATAGTCACCATCTATATTAATTTTAGCGTACTTTCCAAATTCATCTTCACCAGTAAATTCATATGATGTACCATTTGCATTTTCTCCCCATATCCAAAGATTCCAGTCTTTTGTATTTCCAGACTGTTCTTTGTAATGAATGATAACTTCAGTTGTTTTCGAATTTGAAACTGCCTTTACACTTTGAAAAGAGAAAACAGATGATAACATAACGATTATAGTAAGTAATAAAACTGATTTGTTAATTAATCTTTTTATCATTTGCACCACATACACCCTTTCTTTAAATGGTATGAACGTTATATTCTGCTCGTACTACATTACAAATACTTAAATTAATCTAGAAATCTCTTTTATTTCACCCCCATACTGGCTAATTTCACATATGTATTTCAATGATCTTTTAACACGAAAACGCTTGCATTAATGTTCAAAAAAAATAGATTTGTTTATGTCTTCATTTATTTGTAAATACTAAAAGATCAGGGAAATCATTTTAAAGCAATCGTTTGTTATCGATTTCATTCTATAGTACTTCCCATCAAGAGGTCAATATATTATTAATTTTCAGTTTTTAAATATTAATCCTTATATATTTATCGTAACTTATTGAAGATAGACAGCTTTATTATCGCTTACTAAGTTTATTTTCACTCATACATTGCTGCATAAAAAACAGCTACTATCTTTAAAATGAAAGTAGCTGTTTTTTCATAATGTAATAATATATGAATGAAAACTATATTTCTAACTTACTTAATTTTTGCTGCATCAAATGCCTTTTGAACCGCTTGAACTTCAGCTGTATTCGCTCCATATGTATTCGTTGCCACTCGAATACATGCTGATCTCAATTCTTTGAAATTAGAAGTCATATTTAACTCATCTGTATTTGCATAATAGAAGATATCAAACATTTTATCTTCACCTATCCCTTTAACAGTTACACCGTTATGAGTTCCACCTTTTGCAATGAGATACGCAACTTTATTAATAATACTTGAATTAAAATGAACGCCACCTTGATCCCATCCATTAAAATCATTAAATTCACTGTAATCATCTGGATAAGGTACACCAAGTGAAGATGGAACAGAAGCCGGGTTTTCCATATCACGGAAAACAGATCCAGTTTGTTCCCCCATCGTCCAGTTAAAGTTTCCATTATTTACGTATTTCTCAATAGATGTTCCCATAATATCAGAAAGTGCCTCATTAATCGCACCAGATTCACCGTAGTATTCAAGGTTAGATTCGCTAGAAGTAACAGCATGTGTAAATTCATGGCCAGCTACGTCATATGCTTTGACGATAGGATCTCCATATACAAGCATACTTCCATTATTCGCACTTAAAGCATTCTGCCAATTTTTCGGATCATTCGTATCTCCCGAATCCCAAGCATGTACAACTGAAACTACCTTTTGTCCCTTATTATCAAAGCTATTACGCTTATATTTATCTTTATAAAAATCAAATACTTTTGTTGCTAAGTAATGAGCACTTACTGCTTTTGAATCGCTAAAAGTTGTCGAAGTACTAGTTGCTAATGTACCAGGATAATAGCTTTCTTCTTTAGTAATGTCTCTATAATTTACATCATATGTTTCAATTCCTTGGCCTCTTGTATAATCAGCAAGAGCATATTTGCCATTACTTTGTTTAGAGATACCAAATGTACGTGATATACCTAAATCATCTTTTCCTGTTCCAGTTAATGATGTAAGATTGCTTTTTTTACTTTTCTTTAATGCTCCAACTAGCTTTTCACTTGCTTTTAAGTTAGATTCTTGTACCATATTTTTTAACATATCACCATTTTGTGCATTTACTAAATAAGTTCCGGAAACATAGTTTGGTGTTGCAGCTTCAAATGTAACCTGGTATGCATTGCTAGCTTGTCCATTATTTTCATCAACAAAAATAACTTCTTTAACTTCTGGCTCAGAAATAAAATTGATATCGTTCCCGTACTTCGTATAAATATATTGTGTTGCTTCATCTTTTGATAGATTAATAGGTTTTTTCAATTCTTCTTGTTTTAAATTTTGCGCGCTATCACCTGAAACACTTTTAATAACACCGTTATTATCTACGTGTGCAGTTAATTGATGACCATATACTTCTTTTCCTTCGTATGTTTGCTGTATACGTACAAGTGTAGTCCCATCATATGAACCACGTTTTTGAAGAACTTTATAATCTACTCCTGTTTCTCCATTGACTTGCTTTGGAGAAAGAGCTTGTTCTGTTTTCTCCTTCAGAGCATCTTTTACTACATTCTCTGGTGCCTTTTGTGACGGTTGTGTAAGTTCACCCGAACGGAACGATTCTTCCTGAATTTGAACTTGTAGTTGATCTGTTTCTTCAGCATGACCTACTCCGTATGGTGCTACAGCTGTTAAAGCTAAGCCTGTCGTTAAAGCTACCTTAGTTAATGTGTTTTTGTTTTTCATTTTTTCACCTCGTATAATTTTTAAAATAGAAAGCTTGTACAAAGTATACTTGCTGTTTCTGTCGAAAAAAAGGGAAAATACACAATTTATGTAACATTATGCAAAATTACATAATGTAAGGACGTTGATATAAATAAAGAACAACACATATAAGTGGTTAATTTCAATAAAAAAAAGAGCTCCCTAAGGCGCTCTTTACATACGATTATAAATCATAAATGCATTGTGTCATTTATTAGTATATGCTCGTCTCATTAATTGTTTACTTGGTGATTTCTTTGCACATTAACCATTAAAAATCCGTTATCTAATACATTAAAATTCTTCGTTACTATTTGATTAGTAAATGAAAGAGAGAGTTAAAATAATGTAAGAAACAAACATGATAAAAGCAAACCAATAGATAAAGATAGCACTCGACATGTATTGTGTAATTCTTTTTTTCATATAAATTTGTTTTACTTATTTACTTTTTTAGGATTAATTTGAAATTGCCCTTTCCAAGATCCAACTATTTTTCCTATTTTATTTATGTCTACATCTAATGTTAAAGGTTGTTTAAAGGAACCTTTTCCTTCAGGACCTTCAACAAATGTAATGACACCTTCTGGTCTGTCTTTATCGCGAATGCCTACATGCTCTAACTTTTTTCCTTCTGACAATAATTCGAATGGTAAATTGTCTTCACCTTGAATAAATGATAATTGTGAAAACATACCATTTCCTGTATTATATTCAGGATTTTCTTCTTGTTGTCCGTTTACTTTTCCATCGCTTTTTATATCTAATCCATTTGTATCAAATTCAAATGGCATTAAAGTTCCATCGGCTTTTTCAACTCTATAATGAACAGATATACGTGCATCTGCCACATATAATTCTTTAAAATGTACAGTAATCCCCTGATCTGTTATCTTCTCATCCAGAGGCATGAACTTGCCATTTGACATTCCTTCTACCTTGTTATTATTTTCATCTCTTATCCCTTCGTTGACTACCTCATCTTTAGAAACTTCATTAGCAAAGTAAGAAGCAATATTAGTTGCTGCAACTTGAACCTGTGGAATCATAGCTATAGTAAAAATACCTACCGCAGCAACCACTGTATACATTAAGCGTTTTGATTTTTTATTCACATTTGAAAATACCCCATGCTTTCTTTCTGTCGTTTTATTTACGCTAAGTACATTATTAGACTCGTTATAATTTTTAAATGTTTGCCATGCTTTTTCAACATCAATGTTTATTTCTGGAGTCTCATGAGCAAGTGTTGAATCTTCCCACTGACTTAATTCCGTTAGCTCAATTAATAAATTTTGACACTCCTTACATTTGTCTAAATGCTTTATAAATTGTTTTCTTTCCTCACGGGAAAGCTCGCCATCAATAAATGATTGAATGGATCCCATTTCATAACAAGTCATTTATTTCCCCTCCATTTGTTCAAAAATTTTCCGGAACTTTAGTTTAGCTCGTGCCAACAATGTTCCAATAGACGAATCATCAACCTGAAGTACTTGCGCGATTTCTTTATATCGAAACCCTGAAAATTTCATTAATAATATCGTTCGATCTTGTTCTTTCATTTTTCGCAAAACCATTTGTACTTTTGTAATTTCTTCTTTTCTAATCCATTCATCATCTAGTGACGAATCAATTTGAACTTCTTGATACTGGGTTTCTTTATCGATTCTTGCCTGATGTCTTTTTTCAGAGCGAATGTAGTTATAGGCGACATAAGTAGAAGACTTTATAAGCCAAGCGCGTAAATTTTCTATTGATTTCCAATCCGAATGATACAGTTGCAAAAACACCTCTTGCGCTAATTCCTCAGCAACCGTCTGTTCTTTAATGATCCATATTATTTGTTTTACAACATACGCATAGTGTTGTTTAAACAACGCTTCAAATGTTATATGTGAAACATTCCTCTCTTCACTTTTTATTGTTTGCATGTGAATAAAACCTCTCTCTCGTTTGATGCCTGCATTATAGAGAAACCAGAATGCTCATTTTTGTGACAAAAAAATAATATTTTTTTATTATGTACTACTACGTACATTCATGATATAAACAAATATTCATATTAATTAAAGTAAACTTTTTTCTCAATAACAATATAAAACCCACTCTCAACTATTTTTAAGAGTGGGTTTTAAACTATTAAAAAAACAATTATTTTAATACCTCTTACAATTTATACTACTTTTCATTTGTTCTTTTTTATTGGTACAAATAAATCAACCTTTAATTTTCCTTCTAGGTCTTCTGCAACATTGTTCATACAAAACTCTAAATTATCCCTATCATAATCTGCACTATACTCACTATTTGGTAACCACACTGCGTACATGTATCGATAAACTTCACTTAATTTATGAGGTTCATCATAAAACTGGTATAGAGCGTATATACCTCCATCTACACATTTAAATTGCATATCTTGATGAGGTTCTTTTTCAAAGTTTTCAGGTACGGTAACGCAAGCATCATGTCGGCACTTCTGACTTGCAACAAATTCAGGATTATCTAATGAAATTCCGATAAATGATTGCTCTGGTGGATGTAGATTATTTTCATTTGCCCACTGTAGTAACTTTTCCCAATGATCTTGTGGTTCAAAGTAACTACCAACTCTTCTTATAAATGCCACTTCTAATTGCGGTAAATTCTTTATTATAACTTTCATTTACATCAGCCTCTCTATACATATCTACTCCATTTATTTAGCTCTCGTATATATGTATTCCTTCCTAAATAAAACAAATTCTCTAATTACAGAATCGATATAAAAACAATACTAAAGTTGTATGTAGTTCCATACTTTTACACGATTCTATATTCTTTTTAAATCGATATATTAATAATAAGAGAATGAAGGAGGTTTTGCATTGATTAAAGGACTATATGAAGCACACTTACCGGTTAGTAATTTACAAAATTCTATTTTTATCATTTAATAATTATTTAGTGTGCTTTCCTCATACAGAGGAACTTGCCACTTAATATTTATTAGTATATACACCATAAATTAAGCGAGAAAAATCTAGATGTATTTCACATAATTCTTTTTTAAAATTTCCATCTAATCTATTCACTTGCGTTCGTTTATCAAAAAATTTCTAACGATTAAATGCACATCCTATCAATTCATCATTAAATAAATGTAAAAAATGCCCCTATTCATTCATTTTTCATGCGTATGTATGTACATTTGTTAATTTATTCGATATATTATGTGTATTGAATGATTACGAAAAGCTTATTGGTCGCTTATACAACACCTTATATTTTTATATCCGTGAAAACTACAAAATGTATGTAAATCCATTTGTCAAATGAATTTAATGCGGAAGGAGGTTTGTGGTTACTTCATCGGGATATAACAATCAGTTTTGAACTGATAAAAATATAGGAGGCGACAACATGTTTCGTACGATTTCAAATTTCATGAGAGTAGCTGAGATAAGAAACAAAATTATTTTTACGCTAGCGATGCTAATCGTTTTTCGAATTGGCACGTTTATTCCAGTTCCTCATACTAACGCAGAGGTATTAAAAGTACAAGATCAAGCTAACGTTTTAGGTATGCTAAACGTATTTGGCGGAGGAGCACTGCAACACTTCTCAATCTTTGCTGTAGGTATTACACCTTATATTACAGCTTCCATCATAGTACAATTACTACAAATGGACGTTATACCTAAATTTTCGGAATGGGCAAAGCAAGGAGAGATGGGCCGTAAGAAATCAGCTCAATTCACTCGATACTTTACAATCATTCTCGCATTCATACAAGCCATTGGGATGTCTTATGGTTTTAATAATATAGCAGGTGGACAATTAATAACAGATCAAAGCTGGACTACATACTTATTTATTGCGACAGTTTTAACTGCAGGTACTGCATTTTTACTTTGGTTAGGTGAACAAATTACTGCTAATGGAGTAGGTAATGGTATTTCGATGATTATCTTCGCAGGACTTGTTGCAGCGATTCCAAATGTTGCGAACCAAATTTATTTGCAACAATTTCAAAATGCAGGCGATCAATTATTCATGCATATCATAAAGATGGTTTTAATTGGTCTCGTAATTTTAGCGATAGTTGTTGGTGTTATTTACATACAACAAGCCGTGCGTAAAATACCGATTCAATATGCAAAAGCTGTTTCAGGAAACAATCAATATCAAGGAGCAAAAAACACTCATTTACCTCTTAAAGTAAATAGTGCTGGTGTAATTCCAGTAATCTTTGCTTCTGCATTTTTAATGACGCCGCGTACAATTGCGCAGCTCTTCCCTGATTCAAGCGTCTCCAAATGGATTGTTGCAAATCTTGATTTTGCACATCCATTTGGAATGACACTTTATGTCGGTCTTATCGTTGCTTTTACATATTTCTATGCATTTATTCAAGTTAATCCTGAACAAATGGCTGAGAATTTGAAAAAGCAAAATGGATATGTACCTGGTATTCGCCCTGGTAAATCAACAGAACAATATGTAACGAAAATTTTATATCGATTAACATTTATCGGCGCAATTTTCTTAGGGGCAATTTCGATTTTACCGCTCGTATTCACGAAAATTGCTACGTTACCACCTTCTGCGCAAATTGGTGGTACAAGCTTACTTATCATCGTCGGTGTAGCACTTGAAACGATGAAGACTTTAGAAAGTCAGCTTGTGAAACGTCATTATAAAGGGTTTATAAAAAAAGTAAATTAAGTAAAAAACACAGTTGGTTATTTTTCCAACTGTGTTTTTAATTCTACTACCTTTAATTTCCCCACCAATATGTCAACCATTTTTTCCAAATTCACTATTTTTTCTTCTAAAGCTTGAATGCGTTTATCACTATCGCCTACGTCATTGTTTTTAAAATTATTAGTAGAGCCTTTGAGCTGCTCCCCTATTTCAGAAATTATATTATCAATAGTAGATTTTGATTTTTCACCATTATCGGTTACATATGTATTTGCTTTCAATTCAAATTGCAGTTCATATGTATTTCCAGTTAACCCTTTAGCTATTTCTGAAATTAAATCTTTATAAGAATGCTCAACCCATCCTTGTTGGAATTCATTTTCAAAATAAATGATCAATGAATTTTCATTTATTCTGGCTGTCGTTTCTTTGATCCACGTTTCATATGAAGGTCTTGAAATTATTACTTGCATTTTATCTTTTATTTCATTCCAAATTGTATCGGACTTTTCTTGTATGGAAGTAAGTGGATTATTTTGCACTTGATGAATCTGCGCTATAGAAGTAGTATTTGATTTTATTTCAAACCAAATTTGATATTCTTCATTAGTAATTTTCTGTACGGTACTTGAAATTATATTTCTGTACTCCCCTTCAAGCAAGTCACGATGAAACGCATCTTCACAAAAGATTATTAATTTATTATCTTCAATAGTAGCATTTGTATTTCTAATCCACGTCATAAATGTTTTCTCTGCTAATTTTGGTCTTAATACTTTCTTTACTTCATCCCAGCTACTAAGCCTTACTTTTTGAATATCTTTCAACTTAGATGGTTCGCCATTACATAGATCAAATTGAATTTCAAACGTCGTATTAAACATTTCTCTTAATGTATTAAATACTAACTCTTTGTAATGAGATTCTAACCAGTCACGTGCAAATTCATTTGGACAATAAATTATTAATATATCATCCTCTAAATAAACAGTAGTATTCGTAAACCAAGTTTCATATGATGGTTTTGAAATTTGCGGTCGAATTTTTTCCTTTACTTCAGTCCAATTTATTTTCATAATAACTCCCCCTCTATTTACAGTTCTCTTTCATATAGCTTAATAATATTAAGACTTTCCAATAAATAAAGTCAATCCGTATCTTTAATAAAATTAAAGCAGCCCTATTTTATACAGGGCTGCTTCTTTATACAACTACATTTCCTTCTCAAATAATCTCCCTTGTTTGAAATAAGACCGGAGTGTGGATCGATTAGCTAAAAATACACCAACTAAAATGAAACAAGCACCTATTCCCATTGTAGGATTTACAGGTTCTCCTAATATGAGATATCCTACAATAATAGCAATTAGCGGTGATACGTATAACCACGTTGACGGGAATACAGGATTTGTTTTTGATAAGAGCCAATAATATAATCCGTGCCCACCAATTGATCCGATAAAGATAAGATATAAAATAGGCCACTGTACACTCCATGAAGCTAATACAGTTACATTCGGTTGTTCTACTATGACAGACACGATTAGTAGTAAAACGCCTCCATAAAACATTTGAATGCCATTAATGAGAAATGGTGATACACTTTGTAAATCCGAAAGTATTTCTTTTGAGCGAATAGAGCCTATTCCGTAAAATAACTCGCCTATTATTAAAACAAAACAAGCGATACTCCATATCAAACTTACTTCTTGGTGCATTCCTGGTAAAGAAACAAAAACAACGCCTATTAGTGCAATAATCAAAGCTAACAGTTGCTCTTTTTGTAATTTTGTTTTACTTCTCTTTGCCTGTAATAACAAAATCATCATCGGCCCCGTAGCAGATAGTACAGCAGCTAACCCTGAAGAAATATATTGTTCCGCCCAGTATAATATAGCGAATGTCATAAATGTTAAGCAAAAACCAGCATACATAATACGTTTTGAAAATACGTGTGGCATTATTTCTTTTCGCTTTAACTTAAATATAATCATCAGAATTACGCCTGCTAAAAAGAAACGAATTCCTGCTGAAAATAATGGAGGCGCCCCTGCTTCAATTCCTATTTTTATCGTTAAAAATGTTGTTCCGAAAATAATACATACTAAAATATAATTGAAAATGACCATTTTCCTTCCTCCTTTTTACTCTTAACATGAGTATAGAAGGTATGGTGTATAACAGTGTATCAATGTATATAACAGTTACCTAAAATTGTAGTTGATTCTCTTTATATATTTCGCTTTAATTAAATAAAAACGAAAAAGGTGAAACCATGAAGATTGTCCTTCGTAAAGAATCTAACATACCGTATTATCAGCAAATATATATGCAAATTGTTGAAAGAGTACAAAGTGGTATGCTTTCGCATGGTGACTCACTTCCATCTTTACGCTCTATGGCCGAAGATTTACAGATTAGCCTATTAACTGTTCGTAAAGCATATAAGCAGCTAGAAAAAAAGTCATTTATACGTATTAAGCAAGGAAAAGGTGCTTATATACATAAACATGTAAAAAAAGATTTCAAACCAATTCCGTATAAATGGCAACAAACGAAAACGGTCAATGTTATGCGATCTCAATATGCAATAAATCAGCACCGGAAATATTACGATTTTTCACAAGCAATTTTATATCCTCGCTTATTACCAAATCCATTCTTGGCAGACGAAATGCATAAAATACTTAATAAAGACCAGCTGATCCTAGCAACTTATGGGCCAATTCAAGGTGATTATGAACTGCGAGTTGAAATAGCCAATTACTTACATGAACACCAGCAATTACTGACAGACCCATCTCGATTATTAATTACAAGCGGAGCACAACAAGGAATTGATTTAATTGCCCAAACATTATTAAAGCCTGGTGATATTGTATTAGTGGAAAGTCCTTGTTATAGTGCTGCACTTGATATTTTCATCAATAAAGGTGCTCAAATTATACCTATTTCCCTTGATAATCATGGGATTCGCTCCGACTTAATCGATGATATTTGTCAAAGTAAAAATCCTGTTTTATTGTATACGAATCCAACTTTCCAGAACCCAACAGGTACAGTAATGAGTAAAGAACGGAGAATGGAACTGATAGAACTAGCAGAGCTATATGAATTTTTTATAATTGAAGATGATTCTTTCGGAGAAATATATTTTGAGGGCGCGACTGTTCCCCCTCCGATTAAAAATTTTGATACAAACGGTCACGTAATATATATAAAAGGATTTAGTAAAACGTTAGCACCAGGACTGCGTATCGCATCACTTATTGCTGATGGACCTATTTTCGAATGGTTATATGCTGTAAAAGGTTCAATGGATATCGGTAGCCCTTTATTAACACAAAAAGCACTTTTACCTTTTTTACGTGCAGAACGTATGAAAAATCATTTAGAGAAATTACGTACAGCTTTACAAATTCGACGTGATATAACGATTGATATATTATCACCACTTAAAGAAATAAGCTTTGAAATACCAAATGGTGGATTTAATTTATGGATTACACTCCCTGATTCGATAGACCCCTTTACCTTATTACAAAAAGCAAATGAAGTGGATGTCTCTTTTTTACCAGGAACAGCTTGTTTATTAAATAACGAAATTAATAATAATCCATTAAGGCTTAGCTATTCTATGTTAAATGAAAAAGATATGTTGATTGGTTTAGAAAAATTACATGATACAATACGAAACTATAAGCTATAGAAGCATATGCACAATATCTTTAAGTTAAAAAGTAACTACCCCAAAATATTTTTGTTTTGGGGTATAATGAAAAATTTTGAAAGATACTTAATCATTTTCATTCCACTTTTATTACAATCTTACCTCTCACATGTTGGCCTTCACTCAAAATATGAGCTTCTCTTACCCCTGCTTCATTAAACAGTACAAATTTACGCTACTTTTAACAATTTGTTTTAAAGCTTGTCTTTCTTTTAATTCTTCAACACTACCATATTGATCTATAACAATATCTTTCATTTCCTCGCCTCCTTGCTGTTTATTTTAATAACATACAAATATTTCTCAAAATTTTTTGCCTTGAATTATCATAAACTTATTTTTGGGGGTAATTACGTAAGAGGCATTATACATTCCAAAACGGAACTTGCACACACCTTAGAATCTTTCAAAACTGTATTTTCAATTTAATTCAAAAGAAATGGAGAGAACGCTATGACTGTAAAGATATTTAAAGTAAACGGGATTGATATATGTACAGAAAGCTTTGGGAACCCTAAAAACCCAGCTATTTTATTAATTATGGGAGCTACGTGTTCAATGGTGTATTGGGATGAAGAATTTTGTGAACAGTTAGCTAACACAGGGAAATTTGTTATTCGTTTTGATAACCGTGATGTAGGACGATCTGTTGCATATGAACCTGGTACTTCCAATTATACAGTTACAAATATGGCTGAAGATGCAATTGGTGTACTAGATGCTTATCATATTGATAAAGCGCATCTATTTGGTATGTCTTTAGGTGGTATGATCGCTCAAATTGCTGCTGTAAAACATCCTGAAAGAATTTTATCGTTAACATTACTAGCTACAAGTGTTATAGGCTCAAACGATAACACGCGCGATTTACCTCCGATGGATGAAAAAATTTTAACACATCACGCAAATGGTACACATTTAGATTGGACAAATGATAAAGTTGTAGCAGAATATTTAGTTTCCGGATCTCGCCTATTATGCGGGTCCAAACGAACATTTGATGAAAAAAGAGTCTATAAACAAGTAATACAAGAAATTGAACGAGCTAACAATTTATTAAGCATGTTTAATCACGCTTTACTTCAAGGAGATGATGCATATGAAGGTGTGCTTCACTCCATACAGGCACCTACATTAGTTATTCATGGAACAGACGATACTGCACTTCCTTTCGAACATGGTCGCGCACTAATTGATGAAATTCCTAACTCTGTTCTATTAACTCTTGAAGGTGCTGGACATGAAATTCATCCAGATGACTGGGAAGACATAATCCATGCTGTTACTGAACATACAGCTAAAATATAAATCAATAACGAATAGAAGGGGCATAAAATATGGTGCGCCCCTTCTATTCGTTACATGTAAAAAAGCCCATCACTGTATCCGTATGTATAGCGATGGGCAATACTTATATTTTTCTATGTTTAAAAAAATGGACAATCTAATTGATCAACAGATTCCCATGATTTTTTTTTTATATTTTCAGTGGATTTATTAGCTTCTAGTGGTACGTTTTTAAAAGGGTTTACTTCAACTTTTAATAAGGATGATGGTTCCACGTATAATGAGAAAACATGGCTACTTGGTATAGCTTTTGACACATCAATATCTCCTACTTGTTTAAAAAGTTGCTGCGCCGCAAAGAAAAAGAAATTCGTTGGGTTGGATTGTTTATTTAGCCATGCAAGCATTTCAGGTGATACTGACTTATGAATATTGATTTTCACTCGATCACCACGTTTATATCGCCTAGATCGCATGCTTCCACCAACTAACTTATCGTTAAGTTTGTAAATCCTAACTCTTTTTGCTTATGCTCTCTATATTTTGGTGAACAAGTGTAGACTAATAATCCACGTGCATTTGTAAATAAAGGATTATCTACAAAGATTACATTTGTTAGTCGTCCTTTTTGTTTTAAAATCATTTTTAAACTATTTTTAATAATTACTGCGCCCCCACCATAAATAAATACGTATGGATCGTCCTTCATATCATCAATTTTATTTATGATATCCGTTGCGACACGCGCTGCTAATCCTAATAATGCTGGTTGTGATTCCTCAACTAATAACGCATTTCTAGGGTGCTTTTCATTTAAATAAATTTGGTTAAACTCTGTAATGCTATCAATCGTCTTTGTTGGATATTTCCGGTTCCATCTTGTAATAATTTGTAGTAACGTTTCTTTCACACCATACGATAAACCCTTACTTAATTGTGGTCTAAAGTTAACACCTAATGAAACTACTTCTTCTGTCGTCCCAGCGCCTATATCAAAAGATAAGAGTGTTTTATCAACAAAATCAATTTCCGATACTTGATTTTGTTCACATTCTATTTTATGTTTCACAACATTTCCTTCTTCATCATATACAATGCCCCACGTCCCAGAAGCGCCCTCAGGTAGGCATTTACAATATTCGATTGAAATATTGATTGTCACATCACGTCCGTTAGGATAATGGAATACAACCTTATGATTACCCATATAACGTTTCGCATTTTCTGCAGCTATTTCTTGTGTAATAAGCTGCATAGGAAGAGCAACGGATAAATCATATCGAATATTAATATGACTAGAAGTTGGACTTTGACGCATAGCACTTACCGCTAAACCAGATAGAATTGTAATAACCATTAACTCATCGGTTGACTTATTTGATTTCTTCTCAACCTCAGTACCTTTTAATTGATCTTGAATGACTTTTTCTCCAACGATATACCGCACATTATTTAACATTAGCGATGGAGAACTAATGGTCACGTCAATGTGATTTTCTAATTCAGATAATGAAACATCTCCCTCATCTAACAATCCAGTAGGCTCTCCTATATATAAAGCATATATACTCGGAATAAAAATAGGATCTTGCCCTTTCACCATTAACTTCAAACCGTTATTTCCTGCATCAGCACCAGCTTTTAATAGAATAGACATAACTACCCCCTAAATTAATCTGACATCCCTTCCAAATATATGCGAGCCCATTCTTTTACATTCAAATGTAATGTAATTTTTTATTTATTGTAAAAACAAAATATCGTATTCTTGCCCTTTATGTAAAAAGTATTTGACATAAAACCTTTCCAATTTTATACTATGAGTGTAAATAGTTTTTTACATTATAGGAGGTGTCATTTCTAAATTGAATCATAAAAAAATCATTTTCATAATTATCGTTATATCATTACTAGGAATCCTCTTACATGGCGCATATAAATATATAACGGAAGGTTCAATTTTAGGTGGAACAATATTCGCTTTTTCGTTAATACTTGGTAATTTAATTAATCAAATTACTTGGGGAGATCCAAATGGAGTGTCGGAAGAAAGTCAAGATGAAATGGGACAGCAAATTACATATAAAAGCTTTAAAATTGCTTATTTTGTACTTATATGCCTTATGTTTTTTATTTTAATATTATCAGAAGGATTTGCATTCCTATTACTCGATGAAATAAAAAATCTTCCTCTTTTTATCGCACTTTGCTCTTCTTTCTTTATTTATCCTATTGTCGAACTTATAGTTGGAAAACAATATAAATAAAAAGGTGAGATTTTGTAAAGTAATAATAATGTTATTTAATTTTGATTTAAAAATATAAGAGCCTTACTACAAATTATATTGTAGTAAGGCTCTTTAAAGTTGTTTAATTTCTAACCTTTTAAATGAGTTTGTAGACAAATATAAATAATAAATTTGTTTTAATAAAGCTCCCGTTAGTTGAAGTGTAATTCTTCAAAAATTATTGAGGTTCTTCTAGAAAATTAAAATCACCATCAATAAGATCCTGTAAATACTCATCAAAGCTGTTTGCAATCACTTCATATTCATCAGGGTCGTGTAAAAAACGAATGATTTGACCACATACCCCTTCGTCAGAAGGATTAAAATCAATATACAGCTTTGATGTTCCACCGTTGTTCATACAATCTGAAAAGTGAATATACGTGCCAGGGAGAAGTCCTTCTGGTTTTATCTTAGAGTCAACAGCATCCTCGTCATCTTGGTATTCTAAAAGATAGGAGACGTCTTCTCCTTCTTTTGAACTTTCGATCATCTCCTGTGTAGAAAGCAAATAATATGGATACTCTTCAACATCTGAACCTAAAATACATACTGTGACTTCGTTTTCTCCATATTTCCGCCAATATGTACCATCGATATTTTCAAGTAAAGAGATTAATGATTCTGGACAATTTGGATATTTCGACCTTAATATATCAATATTCTCTTTTGTAGCACCGTATGCTTTATTTAGCGCTTCGAGATCATCCGTTGATAATGCTGCTTTCAAACCGTTTAAAAATTTATTTACCAAATCCATTACTTTGTCCTCCCAATAATCAAATATAATTTTTTTTATTCTATATACCTAACATAAATAAGATTTGACCTTTAACTGTTCTCACATTTAATTTAATTAGTACCATTACGCTCTAGCTCTTCTCGATTAAAGTATTGTTCTAGTAACTCTTTACCTGTTTTTATTGTAGTATAGTACTCTCCATCATACAGTTTCCCTTCTGATGGATTGTGAAAATCTTCATATTTCTTGAAGTCTTCATTTTCTTCAAATGATTCCTTTGCAAGGTCCATGTCTTCTGCTTCTATTTTAGCAAACAATCTACCTATATCGAATACCCCATCATCATCAATACTCTCTTCTAAAAGATAGTGTTCCTCTTCCTCTATAGGTGTTAATTTACTTTTTGTAACAGAATATAAATGGTTCGTTTCTTCTACTTGTACCATGATAAAAATCCAACCAACTCTTACAACCGTACATGGTGCCAACCCTTCAAATGTAAATGCAACTACCTTTTGGTCTTTCACAAATTTCCCCATCTTACTACCCCTTAATTCGTTTATTTTATACTATAACCATAGTCTCTTAAACATTTATCTGCTCTAAGTAAACCTCATCTTTTTATATTTACATTCCTTCAACTATCGTTTTTAATTTACTCATAGTCTGCCAATTCCTAACTGTAGCTGGTGTATGTAACCTCTGAAATTGATTCATTAATTTAGAGTTTCGAATGCTATTCTTGAAAAATACATACACTACATTTTCATCTATATAACAATCTTCAGTCTCATTTTTTTGCATAAGTAGCTGATCCTTTTCTTTTTCAGAAAGTTCATTTGCTAAAAAGGCAACATGTATACTTTCTCCTTCAAGCAATGAATCGACTTCATAAGGACACCTTTTTATCGTATTTATAAATTCATCACGTGTTCTTAACATGACCGGAACATCAAACCTAAAAACGTTTTTAATTTCTGATTGTATTTGTTTATTTAAAAAATCAATATCTTTTTCAGATTCGAACACGATATTACCGCTTTGAATATATGTTTTTACTTGTTTTAACTCAATTGATTCAAACATTTGTTTTAAATCAGCCATTTTGATTATCTTATGCCCGCCTACATTAATTCCTCTTAGAAGCGCAATATAAATGGTCATATCATTTCTCCTTATTCAAATGTGTTTCACAATTGATGTAATAATATAAACGATAAGAACCTTGCTACATTGTATTGAAGTAAGGTTCTTATCGTTGTTTAATTTTGTTATAGATCCGTTGACTTTTTAAACAAAGGTATATATCCTCCACTAGGTCCATAAGCAACTCCGATTTTTTCCCATTCATATTTTTCATAATAGCCTTTAAGATCTGAAGTAAGATAAAGAAATTTGTACCCTTTTTTTGCTGCTTCTAGCAGTCCATGATTCAACAATTTTGCACCTATAGAGTTGCCCCTAAATTTTTCATCTACAAACAAACATGCTAACCATGGGCTCAAATCCTGACGACTATTTAAATCATTGCGAATTAATGCATACGTTCCGATAATCTTACCCTCTATTTTTGCTATGTAAAAACTAGGTATATCATTTGGATCAGTTAAAGCATTAGTCATACAATCTTCATAAAAAGCACGCCCACCTTCCTCACCCCATTCTTTCCAAAAAACATCTATTGCCTTATTAAATAAATCATCTTTTTTTAGTAATTGAATTATTTCCATAAAGCTACGCCCCCTAAAAATATTATTTAATGATTGTACAACTAACTAAAATTAATGCTTTTCAAGTATCTTTAATTTTTTATGTATCTAGCTATAATTTCTTTACTCTAAAATATAGCCTTTTAATATTTATTCTCTTATCGTTCTAAATAAAAAAACTTACTACTTTGTTACGCGAGGAGTAAGTTTTTCTTCTCATTATTTTATGATAAGTAAATGCATTATAATTTGTTGGCCAATCGGTCCCATTCTTCTAAAACCTTTATCTTGGAAGCCGACTTTTTTGTATAAATTTTGTGCAGGAATATTTTTTTCATTTACAGCAAGTACAACTTCATTTTTCATCGGAAAATAACGTTGTACAAAGTCTTGTAATAGTGCCAATGACTTTTTAGCATATCCTTTCCTTTGACTATCGTGATTTATGGAAAATGATGTTAAAAGTAATGCATTTTGATTGTCTGTGAACTCCTGTACTCTATCTCCCGTTTGCAATGCAAAAAGACCAACAGGTATCCCGTTGTAATCTAAAATAACAATCACATTTTTTGTACGATCACTCTTTGCTTTCTCCAATAATTCGCTCGGATCTGATGTGAATTGAACTTGTTCACTTGGTAAAGTAAATGTTTGTATAACTTTTTTATATTTTTCTTTATACAGAACTAATTGGATTTCCCCAGTATGTATGTCCATGTTAAACTCTCCCATTTTTACTTATTAACTTAAACCTTGCTGCACTTTAGAATGTACCTTTCCATCTAAAAAGGTAATTTCAACTAATGCAGTTGGATCGCTTCCCTTCCAAGCAAAAATTTGCTTAATTTGTGTAGAATCTTCTACACCTTCTTCTATAAGTAAATTACCGTCAAAACCAATTACATCTTTCACTTCTGTATAAGTCATTCCTTCATTTATATTCGAGAAATGATTTATATTAATAGTTTCTTTCTTCTCACTTTCCATCACCGTTGAAGAAGTCGCTGTTTGTTTTTTCACTTCTTTCTTCTGTTCACACGCTGTCATACTGAAACCTAAGCATAAACTACAGAATATTAATGCGCTTTTTTTCATCATAACAGT
Organism: Bacillus sp. F9_6S_D1_P_5; assembly: GCF_054823925.1. Taxonomy (NCBI): domain Bacteria; kingdom Bacillati; phylum Bacillota; class Bacilli; order Caryophanales; family Bacillaceae; genus Bacillus; species Bacillus sp. F9_6S_D1_P_5. The sequence continues at coordinate 164,184 of NZ_JBTREW010000008.1, forward strand.
TGTCCCTCCCATAATAATTAAACCATATATTCCCTTAAAAATAAACTGAATATTTAAAATTATATTGAAAAACCCTGTACAATTTTGTACAGGGTTAAGGTTAACTTTTTTTATTCAAATGATTATTTGATTGGTCATTCTGTTCTTTTCTCAGTTCTCGTTCTTCATCTTTTGGTAATTGTTTATCATTATCTTTAACTGGATTCGTTTCTCGATTTTCAATCATGTCATTTGGAACTTGTGGCATTACTCGGCCAACAATTGCAGCTAACTCATCAAGTATACCTTCACCTGTTTTTCCTTTTTTAATTTGCTTTCCAATTTGTTTCAGTCGTTCATACGTATCAACATCTGCTACAACGACTGCATTAGCACCATCCGGATCGTTTTTTAAACTTTCTGCAACAGAGTATTTAATGGACTCCACGCGAGTTCGATCGAGTTTCGCTTTTACATCTATACCTACAATAGCATATTTACCAACAACTACCGCTGTTGCATCATTCACACCTGGCACACTTGCGGCTAAAGATGCTAAATGGTCTGCTGCTTTTTCATTTGGCTTATTGGATTTGTTCGTATAATTAACATTTTTCGTCGAAACATTTTTTTGCTCTGGTTTTTCGTTTGGATTATCCCTTTTTCCAATACTACATCCAGTTATAAACAAGCAAAGCATCAACATGTATATTAGGCTCTTCATTATTCTCACCACTTTACTATTAAAGTTTAATCATAAATTTTTTCAACAGCTTGCATTTTCTTCACTTTTTCCTCTGCGCCGCTATTTGCATTAATAAAGATTTGGTACGTATCTTTCCCTAAAGTACCTATAAATTCATAACAAAGTACTTCATTATGCAAATCATTTACTACAACAGCTTTACGTTCTTCCATAACTTTAACATCTGGATTGATTTTCTTTCTTGCTTCTGCTGCAGTTAGCTTTGCTGATGGAACTGTTCGTTTTTGATGTGATGCTAAATATTCTTTAGCGGAGAATCCAACGATTGAACCGTCATCTAAAGCGATTTTCATTTGGATTGCCTCTGGATAAATTCGTATGCCATTTTCATTTACTACATACGTAAATACTCCAACATTATCATATTGTGAGCTATCATAAAGCTCCATATTATTAAACTTATGGTCCTTTAAGAATGCCAAACCTTTACTTCCTGCATCGTTTAAACTAATTTTCTGTTCTTTAATTTCTCGATTATTCATAACCCAAATTGGATATCCGCCTTTTCCGGTAATATCCATATAAAACTCATTATTCGTTGCGGAATCTTTAATTTTCACACTATAGAAAGATTCTTTTGCACCTTTTCCGCTTTTCTCAACATCTACTTTTTCATTTCCTTTTAAATTCAAAAACGATTTTGCAATTTTCGCTGCTTCATCTTTAGAAATTGCTTTTCCTTCTGCTTCAAATCCGCCTTTTTTATTTTTTTGCGCACTTGTAAAGGTCGGTCCGAAGTTTGTAGACGAATACGATGTTACATTTTTTTCTACTGTCTTTAATCCGTCAATAATTGTATTGTCTGCAGGATCACGATTTGATGCGAGTGCCATCTCAACATCCATCCAGCGTAAATTATTTTTCAATACAAGATGTTGTACTTTTCGTAGTTCATCTTGAATATTACCTGCGTTTGAATATAACGTTTGCAACGTTTTATATTCTTGATCATTTAGCGGTTCTTTTTCTAAATCACGAATAGCTGCACGGTAACTAAAATCACCGATATTTGCTAAAAATTCTTCCGTTTTATTAAAAGGCATTAATGTTAAAGGGAGTTGCCCTACATCCGAACGAGCTTCAGATGTTATTCTCCATACGTCTGCTAATGCAGGTGATAAAGATGCACGTGAATTCATCGCAAGCGTTGTTCCAATTTTGTCGTGCAATAAATCAACCTCGTACGCTAAATCATGAAACGCACGTTGATAACTATTTTCTGCTCGAATTAATACTGCATTCTTCTCTTGATGCTCTTTATAGCCCCAGTATCCTGTTCCAACTACACCGACTGTTAATAATACGATTATAATACCTCGTAACATAATTCCACCTCCGCTCTATTTACAGAAAATATGTTTCCCAATCTTTTTAATTTGTGGACGAGTCCAAATCCATTTACTTGTTGCTGTATCTGGATTGAAATAATACAATGCGTTTCCTGTTGGATCCCATCCATTTAGCGCATCTAATACAGCTTTTTTTGCTGTTTCATTTGGCGTTAAATATATTTGGCCATCCGCAACTGCCGTAAAGGCTCTCGGCTCAAATATTACCCCTGATACAGTATTTGGGAACGATGCACTTGTAACACGATTTATAATAACCGCAGCTACTGCAACTTGTCCTAAGTACGGCTCACCACGAGATTCTCCATATACTGCGTTTGCCATGAGTTGAATATCATTTTGAGAATAACCATTCGGAACATTTGTCCCTTTATTTTGAGATGGTTTATTTTCTTGTGCAGTACCACCACTAGTTCCTTTATTAGCAGTTGATTTGTCATACTTCGTTGCCTTCACAAGCATTTGCTTCGTTTTAGTTCCAGCTAAACCATCAACAGGTAATCCGAATTTCTCTTGAAAATTTCGAAGTGCCCAGTATGTACCCCATCCGAAAACACCATCCACTTTTCCCGTATAAAATCCGTTATATTTCAAACGAGATTGCAGTTCAATAACATCTTCGCCAGATGCCCCTCTTTGAATGACTTGGTTAGAAAAGGCTTCTACATTTTTCAGTTGTATACTACTGACCATCAAAGATAGTCCTATGAATGCAAGTAAAACTGCTATTTTAAAAATAGCTTTTTGACGCATAATTTTCCCTCCTTAATTATGTAAATGATTTCTTGGTTATGTTTTGTAAAAGCCTCGCTTTTATGTAAAGTAGACAAAAAAATCCAAACTCATATCGTTGAAAAAATATGTAAACAATATAAAAAAAGATAAAAGGAGTTTATCATGAAGAAATTGTTAATGCGTGTCGCACTCGTCATTCTTTTCATAACAATAAGTTCAAATATATATACCGGCCCATCAATTGTTCATGCCCAGCCGCCCTATGCAAAATGGGGGAAACTTGCTGTAGAAAAGACGAAAGAACAATATCCCAAAGCGGAAATTATCGATTACCTTCATATAGGTAGAAAACCAAAAACTGTTCAAATAACAGTTGAAAAATTTAAATTGTGGCTACGTGAAGATGGAAAAGAATATGGTGTTTTTGTTGATGTAGAATTTGAAACGAAGACGGAGAAATTTATAAAGATGTCGTTTCAGAAGACGAATCGATGAAATGAAAACCCCACTGTTTCTATTTTAAACAGTGGGGTTTAATTAAACGATTTCACTTGTACACTTATTTATAAATTAAGTAATAAGGTTACGAAACGCTAGAAGACTTAATCATAATGTAAAAACAATATCATTTTTAAACTCCTCATATATGCTCTTATCTTAAATGTGATTAGAATGCTCCTGTACATGCTCAATAAACAATTTCAATGGAACAAGACCACGTTTTGGCATATGACTACTTATTACAGCAACAAGCTCTAACTGTGGAATGATAACGATGTATTGTCCGCCGTATCCCATAGCAAAATATATATAATACGGTATGTGAAATCTTTCGTTATTCAATACCCACCAGTGATATCCATATGCCCCGACATGTTCATACGTTTCAAATAGAGGTGTACTTGATTCTTCTAACCATTTCGATGATACAATTTCATTCCCCTGCCAAATTCCATTCTGCAAACATAATATTCCGAGTTTTAATAAATCTTTAGATTTCATTTTCATACCGAAACCACCAACATATATTCCTTGGGGATCTTGTTGCCACTCATATTCGGTAATTTTTAATGGATCAAATAAATATCTTTTCGCAAACTGCTCTGTCGACATTCCAGTAGCTTTTTGGATAATGTAGCTAAGCAAATGCGAAGAACCTGAGTTATAATTCATTTTTGTAGTGGGTTCTTCAATTATTGGTTTTTCTAATATGTACTGTACCCAGTTTTCCGATTCTACAAAATCATTTGGGAATACTACTCCATTTCCGAATTCTTTCCAATCCTCACCTGTAGTCATCGTTAATAAGTGATAAAGCGTCAAATCATGCTTTTCCTCAGGTACATTTTCAATCCACTCTGTAATCGATGAATGTATATCATTTATATATCCTTTATCGATTGCAATACCAATTAATATAGATACAATGCTTTTTGTAATCGAATTTATTTTAAATAGATTATTTTCGCATTCTAACGTTTTATAATACTCAGTTGTTAACTCACCTTTTTGATAAACAAGAAATGTATTTACTTTTTTCTTTTCAAATTTATTTTCTAGTTGCTTGAAATTCAAAACTTTACCTCCAATTAAATCATTACCTAATTTATTATATCTTGTAACTTTCATTAAAACATAGTTGCGTTCAAATAAAAAACAAACCTGCCAGTAATGAACTGACAGGTTTGTTTTTTATAATTTCGTACGAACATTCCAAAGTTCTGGGAAGAAACGTTGATCAAGCACTCGTTTTAAATAAGACACACCAGATGACCCGCCTGTTCCCATTTTATGTCCGATAATGCGTTCTACCGTTTTCATATGACGGAAACGCCATTGTTGTAGCCAATCTTCGATATCAATTAATTTTTCAGCAAGCTGATATAAATTCCAATATTTTTTCACATCCGCATACACTTCTAACCATGCCGCTTCTACTGTTGCATCTTCTTCATAAGGCTGTGTAATATCACGATTTAACACATCTTTATGAATAGGGAATCCTTCTTTTACAAGTGCTTGAATTGCCACATCATACAAACTTGGTGCGTGTAGTGCTGTATGAAGGCGAGCGTGTAATTCTGGATCTTTTTCATAAATTTTTAAAGCATGCGGTGTTTTATAACCAAGCGCATACTCAATCATACGATATTGATACGATTGAAAACCTGAAGCTTGACCGAGTGAGTCACGGAATTCAATGTACTCTGATGGCGTTAATGTCGCAAGAATATCCCAAGATTGAATAATTTGAGACTGAATTTTTGATACACGTGCTAACATTTTAAACGCTGGTTGTAATTTATCTTGTTTAATAGATTCAATTGCTGCATTTAACTCATGTAAAATAAGCTTCATCCAAAGTTCACTTGCTTGGTGAATCACGATAAACAACATTTCATCATGATGGTCTGATAATCTCTTTTGAGAAGATAGTAAACTATCTAATTGTAAGTATTCCCCGTACGTCATATTCTCTTTAAAGTCCGTATGAATCCCTTTTTCCATAATTACCTTTTCGTTTTCTTTCATATTAGCCAAACGCCCCTTTTATATCATTCTACTTATATTGGTCTAATAACTGCTCGAACTGGACTTCCATCTGCATCTGTTAAGGCAAGTGGTAATGCGATTAATTCGTAATCACCGTCTGCTACATGATCTAGTACGACATTTTCTAAAATGTGTATGCCATGTTTAAACAATTGATGATGCGCTGCTAATTCTTTATCATCTAATGGATCAACTGATGGTACATCCACTCCGATTAAACGTATACCTTTCTCTGAAAGAAACGGTGCTATATCTGCACGTAAATGCGGGATTACATCTGGGAATTCATTCGCTTTACCATGTGAAGATGTGCGTAACAACAATCTTTCTACGCCTTCTATATGAAAGTTTTCTAATTCTTTTTTCCCAATGCTTTCAAGATTAGAAACATCAATGATCCGTGCTGGACCGACATAAACTTGAACATCTAAGTCTATTACTTTCTTTCCTTCATTATCAAAATGAAACGGTGCATCAATATGAGTGCCTGTATGAATACTCATCGTTAACTTTCCGACATTTACTGAACCACTCTCTTCTTTTGACCATGAAACTTCATACGAGAATGGTGTATCCCCTGGCCAAGTAGCAATATCATTATTTAGCGGTTGTGAAATATCAATCCACTCTGATGAATTCATGTTTATGCCACAACCTCTCGCTTATTTTCAAACTTCTTATATTCTTCATCTTTCATGATTTTCTTTAAAATTTGAACAGATTTCCACACTTCTTCGTATGTGTTATATAAAGCAACTGGCGCAAGTCTTACTCCATTAGGTGCACGGAAATCAGGGATAACTCCATTTGCTTTTAGCGCTTTACAAATGCGTGCTGCTTCTGCATGCTCTAAATAAATATGTCCGCCTCGTTTTTCATCCGCTAATGGATTTCCAATTGTAAATCCGAAATCTTTTAATTCGTGATCAATTAAATTCAGCATATATCTTGTAATATGTAGAGATTTTTCACGTAAACGCTCTATACCAGCATCTTTAAAAATTTCAAGAGAACCAATTAAAGGTGCAGTACTTAATACGTGCGGTGTACCAATTTGATAAGCACCTGCATGATCAGCAGCTGTTAATGTATGTTCCATATCAAACTGCTTATCTTTTCTAGAACTAAACCAACCTGATAATCCTGGAAGTCTATTAAAATGCTCTTTATTTACATATAGCCCCGCAACTCCACCAGGTCCTGCATTTAAATATTTATAATTACACCAAATAGCGAAATCAACATCCCATTCTTTGAAATGATGCGGAATAGAACCGATTGAATGACATAAATCGAATCCGATATGAATACCACGCTTATGCGCTTCCGCTGTTAAACGTTTCATATCAAGAATTTGGCCGCTTCTATATAGTACAGAAGGCAATAAAATTAAGGCGATATCATCTGTCATCGCTTGAATAATATCATCTTCAGAAAGTGTTCTACCATCTCGGCTCTTCACTCGTAATAAATGCTCATCTGGATCTAATCCTTTTAAACGAATTTGACTTTGAAGTGCATATATATCTGACGGGAATGTTAATTCATCCGCAAGAATTTTTGTACGTATTCCTTTCGGCTCATAAAATGTAGCAATCACTTGGTGTATATTTGTCGTTGTGGAACCGGTTGCAATAACTTCTTCCGGTAATGCTCCAATAAGAGGTGCAGTCAACTCACCTAATTTCTCCGAAAGGAAAAACCACGGATGCTCACCCTCTGTCCAGCCATCAATGCCATACTCCTTCCATGAATCTAGCAACGTAAGTAATGACTTCTCTGCTCTTTTTGAAAGTAGCCCTAATGAGTTTCCATCTAAATATATAGTTCCTTCTTTTTTATAGAATTCAGTTTGAAAATCTTTCAGTTCATCATGTTTATCACATTCAAGCGCATATTCATAAGTTGGTTGAAATGGTTCTTTATACATGGTGTCACCTTCTTTTAATTTTCTTTTTATTCTAACTAATTGAAATATATCACCTTAGTTGATATAACGTCAATGATATTATGTCAGTTGACTTTATATATGATTTTCTTTTACAATACAGTTATATTTTCAGATATTTCAGTATAATGAGGTGATTCTTTGAAAAACAATACTCTTTCATCAAGAAAACACCGCTCCTTAGAAACAAAGAAGAAACTATTACACGCTGGTTACACTATTTTTATACGTAACGGATTTCAAAAAACGACAATTACACAAATTATTAAACATGCAGAAACCGGTTATGGCACCGCATATGTATACTTTAAAAACAAAGATGATCTCCTCATTGTTTTAATGGAAGATGTCATGAATCAATTTTATGATATTGCTGAGCACTCCTTTTCGCCTCAAACGAAAGAAGAAGCACATAAAATGATTCAAAATCAAGTTAGAGCATTTCTACAACTAGCAAAGAAAGAACGAGCTATTTTGCAAGTTGTGCAGGAAGCAATCGGATTATCAAAAGAGATACGTCAAAAATGGGACGAGATACGGGAACGCTTTATAAACAATATTACGCAGGATATTACATACTCTCAAGAAAGTGGATTAGCAAAGACTGAATTAAATAAAGACATTGTAGCACGTGCTTGGTTCGCGATGAATGAGATGTTTCTTTGGACGATTGTGAAAAATGATAAAAAAATAGAGTTAGAAGAGATAGTACATACATTGACGTATATGTATACGACTGGGTTATATAAATAGCACACCTTCAATAAATAGGGTGTGCTATTTTACATTTATAAAAATATTTTATCTGGGTATGGTAACGCTAATGGTGGCTTTTGAGATAAAGAGAAATATTGTAGTTTTAAAGATTCACCATCTATTGATCTTAGCTCGCCACTAGTAACTTCACACTCAAACACAACAATAATATATTCTACTTCATCACCATTCGGATATGTATGGCGGTACTCTTTTCCTCCAAATACTCCTTTTTGTTTTTTCACTTGCACTTTCAATCCTGTTTCTTCCCAAACTTCCCGAACTACTGCTTCTTCTGGAGTTTCCCCAAGTTTACCTTTTATTTTGAGAATGCTTATTGTAATAAGAAAATCATTTAAAATATTTTATAAACGATACAATAATTAAAAATAAAGCAACAAGTAGTAAAGCAATTCCTATACTCCTATTTTCTTTTTCTTTATTTTTGAAATTTTGTACCCCCATACTAACTAACATACATCCTAAAAGCGTTTGTAAAATTAGTACACTTTGTTTCGAAGCATCATCCCAACTATAAATGGAATACCCCATTATTATAATTGCAAGTAAAATCGTTAAGATTCTATTCATACGTAAATCCCTCCTATAAAAGAAGCCGCTAAGTTTCCTTAGCGGCTTTATTAACAATTTATATTTACAAAATTACTTTTTATGAATTTGATATAAGTCCAAAGAATTTCCTAGCCAATATAACTGCGTATGTTAGCACACCTTTTCTTTATTCATTCTACTTACAATCCCAACTATAAATTTATATTCAATCCTTCTCTTTTTAACTTTTTTAAACCCTTCTTTCGTATCAAAAATAAAACATGATTTCCGAAACCAAATTCGTACATATAAAGACTCAAAATAAATAGGTTTTATAATTCCTCGTTCCTCAAGTTCAGTTCCATCTTTGTTTTCTATTTCTGTTCGAACGAACCACCTATTTCCAATACCAATTTCAATATACTTCACATAAGTCCCCCTTTCGGAAATTTATTTCTAACTATTTTATTATTTCCCCGGTAAGCGCACATTCCGACAGAACATGAGCTCACAAAGAAAAAGTAGATTACAAAAATCTACTTTATAGCTTATATTTCTGCATCCGTTTATAAAATGTACTTCGAGGTACATCTAACAGTTTTGCAGCTAACGAAACATTTCCGTTCGTCTTTTCTAGCGCTTCAATCATGCTATCACGCTGTATTCTTTCACGGAAAGTTAATGTATGATCTGCTTTATTCTCAATTTGCAATTCAAGTTGATGTTGATTTCCCATCATTGTTTGTAATAAAAAAGAAATTTGTTTTTCGCATATTTCCCGTCCTTGTGACAAAATGTATATGCGTTCTAATACATTTAATAACTCTCGAATATTTCCGGGCCATGTATGTTGTGAAAATTGATTACAAATACTCGTCGGAAATACAACATTCCAATTCTTTCGTTCACAAAAATGTTGTATGAAGTACGGAATATCCTCTTTTCTTTCTAATAACGATGGAACATATAACGGATAAACATGTAAACGATAATATAAATCTTGACGGAATTTCCCTTCTTCTACTAATCGCAATAAATCTTTATGTGTCGCAGTAATAATACGAATATTTACCGGTACCTCTTTTAAACTGCCAATTGGCGTTACTGTTCGTTCTTGTAAAACACGCAATAATGCGACTTGCATCTCTGGTGGCACTTCACCAATTTCATCTAAAAATATTGTACCACCGTCTGCTTGTTCAAATTTCCCTTTATATCCTTGGCGCCGTGCGCCTGTAAACGCACCTTCAGCATAACCGAACAATTCACTTTCCATTAATTCTTTCGGCAATGAACCGCAGTTAACAGCTATAAAAGGACCATTTTTTCTTGGACTATTTTCATGAATCGCTCTCGCAACATATTCTTTCCCTACACCTGTTTCACCACAAACATATACACTAGCGTCAGTTGGAGATACAAGCTTAATTTCTTCTAAAGTATGTTGAAATGTATTGCTTGTCCCAATAACTCCAGGGAAAGTAATTCCGTTTATTAATGGGGCAGTTGAAAATAAATTTCCTTGTTTATTTTCCTTTACATAAATACATTTCCCAATCATTCTATCATTACTATATATTGGTACTTCTAATTTAGATTTCAATCCATATTGCATTAAATCTTCAAGTTTCATTCGTGACCAATTAGAAACACGTTCTCGAACCTTCTTGCTTGCAGAAACGATAACATCACGATGATTACAAATGACAACTTGTTCATCACTGTCAATTACATCTAAAAAACGATGGATTAAATGTAATTCATTTTGATGCACTCGAATACTACATTCACGTTCAATCGCATGTGCAATTGAAGTTACCATCCCGAGCATGTACGGATGTGAAAATTCAATTGGACAGGAGAAATCTAGAACTCCAATTAATTTCCCATCATCATTATGAATGGGAGCAGCCGCACAGCTCCAGCTATGAGATGCGACAGAATAATGCTCTGTACCACTTATCATAATAGCCTCTTCAATCTGTAACGCGGTTCCTATCGCATTTGTACCAACAGCTGCTTCCGTCCATCTCACCCCTTCAATGAAGTTAATATGTTTTGCTCGTTTTAACGTTTGTTGATTTCCGCTTAACGATAGAACGTAACCGTCTGGATCAATTAATAATGCCATCATTTGCAGCTCATCAATGGTTTTCCTCATATTTTGTAATTGAGGTATAGCTATATCGAGGAAGATTTCACTCTTTTTCTTTTGATCTTGAAAAACATTAGAAGACAAAATTTTCTGACCTTTATTCATATGAGGATTCACATTTGCTTGTTTACATCGATGCCATGACTCTGAAATTCTCTCGTTCATACGGTTTGAATCAAGAATCCCTTCATCAACAAACTTTTTCCATGTATGTAAGTAAAACGGTGAAGCTAACATTGTATCATCTCCCTATTCATTATTTTGGAGATTAATAAAAACATACTTTTATTATAAAACTGAGTAAAAGCGTTTTCAATAAAAGTAGAAAGACGACACAAATATGTTAATAATTTGAATATCTTAATGCGCTTCTTTATTCTTTTTTAGTAGAACTATATTTTGTATAATGGACGCAAAGAAAATACATAACCAAAACCACTTTTGTGGAGTATCATTTATAAAGAAAACTATGACCGCTATTGCAAATAAAATGGTAGATGCTAAACTAAAATATAATTTTGTTTTAATTCTCATTATTTCTCACTCCTCTATCACTTTACTGTACATACTAACTCTTCATTTTTTAACTCTAATATGTACTTCTGTAAAACATATTCTCTTCCGCCATGTTTTTCATACCAATTATGTATTCTTTTCACATGCATCTTGTCGCTTCTAATTTTCGATTCAATTTCTTTATACTGTTCATAACTATCATATTCCCATATGGCGAATATTTCAGTTGTACCATCATTATTATCTTTCATCCAGCGGCCAATTAGCCTGGAACCATACTTTAATTGATTGGGTAAATTCGTATTAGTAAAATGCTCATTAAATATTTCTATAAATTCATTCTTTACTATATAATACTTTCTTCTGTAAAACATTCCACTGCACCTCTTTTATGAATCTTCCCATTATAACCGTATTATAATACTTCCCATCCGACAGTCTTTTATCATGTTTCAAAATACCTTCTACTTCAAAACCAAATTTTTTATAAAGCTGAATAGCTTTTTCATTTGTCTCTAACACTTGTAATGATATCTTTTTCACTTCATTTTCATCAGCCCACTGAATAGATTGTTGCAAGAGACTCTTACCGATTCTATATCCCCAAAACTCTCTTAAAATACAAACACCAAATTCTACTTTATGATTTAATCTCTTCAAATTTGATCCTTCACATCTTGAAAATCCCACGATTCGATTGTCCACTTCTGCAACTAAAAAGAGATTTTTCGTCTCTTCACTATCTGTTTTTATTATTTTTTGAAAACCTATCTTATCTATAAATCCCTCCCCAGCTTCTCTATCCATATTTTCAGTTTCACCATCAATCTGAACTCTAATTTTTGATAACTGCTCCGCATCTGTTTCAACCGCAGAACGAATTGTATAAATTAATCCATTAATATGAAATTCTTGTCCTTTTATAATCATTTTAAACTCCTTTTAAATGGGGTCAATTGACGCTATTACAATTTCTTTACCTTGTTCCTCAAATTGTTGAATCTTTTCTTTACTAGCCTCTTCATCTGTTATAATAAGGTCAATTTCTATTAGTGACTCTCCTTTTATAAAGCAGTCTATTCCGAGTTTATTATGAGGAGCTAAACAAATATTTCTTCTAGCAATTTTACATACTGTTTTTCCAAAATAAGCAACTTCTGGCGTTGCAGTACTTATACCGTTCAATGAAATGCCGCCACCTGTAGAGAAATACAGATCAATAGATAATCTATTGATCATTTCAGAGGCAAGTGTATCTGTCATATTTCCTGATGGTTTCACCTTTCCACCAATTAAATACGTTTCTACATTCTTATACTCCCTTAACTTACTAGCAATTTCTAAAGCATTCGTAATCACTGTAAATGATGTTTCAGGTAAATGCTTTAACATCGTATTATGAATAGATGCTCCGCCAATATAAACGGAATCTCCTTCTTGTATGTAGGATGCAGCAACTTTCGCAATCGCTTCTTCACCTAGTGAACTATCACGATAACGTTTCGATGGTTCAGCAGTTAAATTCCTTACTCTAGTAAGTTCGATTGCACCTCCATGTGTTCTTTTTAACAAGCCATCCTTCTCCATAATAGATAAATCTCTTCTTATTGAATCAATGGACATATCGAAACTTTCCGCAAGATCTTTAGCAATTACCCTTCCTTTTTTCTTAAGTAACCCTAAAATTTTCTCTCTACGCTCTTCAGCAAACATGTACCCACCACCATTATTGAAGATTCTGAAATTTAATCTTTGTCTTAATTATATGCATGTCTCTTCCGTTTTACAATATTTCCAATTCTTATTCACTCTGTTTTATTCAGCTTTTCCCACTTTCTATTCCATTAACTTGACAACGAAATAAATGTATATTTGTATATTCCGCAAACATACTTCCATTTACCTTCCTGTTCATGTAAAGTTATTCCTATCTTTACTTTTTAACACAGAAAGGAATTATTATGAAATCTATATTAAAATAACTTGTACAGCATTATTATTTATAGGACTAATGGCAGGATGTAATGGGAATACTGCACCGAAACAAGAAAAGAGCGCTCTTGAAAAGAATGCAATGCACTATGGGGAAATATTTAAAAATGAATACTATAGAGCAACTGTTGAAAATGCTAAATTTGAAAAAATAGACAAAGAGTGACGTCTCACAGCTCGCGTTACTATAAATAACGCTCGTGTTGACGGACAAACGATAGATCTTTCAGAAATAAAATATTTCATAAAAGATGAAAAAACGGGTGAAAAATACGAAGGTGAATTTATACAAAATGAAAATGCTAAAAAGGTTCCATCTGAGTTTTCTTTAATTACCGATATTGTATTTAATATGAAATCTTCTCCAAAAGATTTAAATAATATGTATTTATACATAGATAGCAAAGCTGCGCCGTTAACAGATACATATTGGAAACTTGATAATTTAGCACCTAAATAAAAAACAGTCATATAAGACTGTTTTTTTGTTTGTAAAGTTATAAAGTTTACTAGTTACCTATCTTAAGCAATACGTCTTTTGCACAAATCGTCACTTCTTCAAATGGGCAATCAAATAAAACACCCAGTTCGAATCCTTCATTAGTAAGATCTATTTCATGAATTAACCACCAAGCACCTTCAAAATTTTCCGGAATTGAACATTTCGTTACGCCTGTAAAAGTTACTTGCAGTTTATCAAATTCACTGAAAGTACCATTGCAATCTAAAGTAATAATTAGCGTATCTTTTGATCTTCTCTCTACTGATTTGACTACACTGTCATGTAGTGAGTATTCATGTAGTTGAACGACATTATGCGCAAGATTTTCTTTTATACTATTATAATTATCTATACAAGCTTGTTCTAAATTATTCATTCTTTTCTCATAATCTACTGTCCACTCAAGCATAAGTTTCTTTAATTGTTTCGATGGGTATTCTGAATTAATTGTATTGTCATGAATATATGGATGTAATGACTTAGGTAGAAACTTTAACAGATCTTCTTTCTTTTCTTCCACGTCTTCTCTTAAACTTTGCTTATAATCCAGTCCTATCTTTTCGCTCTCTCGCAAAATCTCTTCCCATTCTTCCAATGTTTCTGGGAAAATTAAAAAACCAGATACTTGCATTTCTTTATACCAATCTTTATTGAAATACTTCAATGGCTTTCCTCCTAAAACATTTTAACATCCAACAAAAGCGATATATCTATTTATTATATCATTCCAATAACTATTTTTTCTAAAGAAAAAATGCAAAACTGTAAATATTCCGCCTTTTATTTCTAAAACTTCAGAATATTTACAATTATTTATAATTAGAATACATTTTAATAGTACAAAGATTCACTTGTACAAAAATCTAAACAAAAAGGGATGGTTATATGTTGAAGAAATTAGTAGCAGGTACACTAGTAGCGGGATTTGCATTCACTGGAGGACTAGGAGTAGCAAGTGCTGAAGAAAAAAGTAATGTAATTAAATCATTTGATTATTTAAAAGTTGATGAACAGAATGTTACTTCTTTTGCAAAATTAAGTGATCAGGAGAAAAAAAACATCCAAATTACTATGGTATTACCTGAGCAAAATGAAAATGGAGATTGGTTAGCTTACGGTTTTACTAGTAGAGAAACATTGGATGCTTATGTTGAAAAGGATAAAAAAGCACTTAAAAATAAAATTAATCCTTTAGGTAGCGGCGCTGGTAGTACAGATTTTTATGAACATATAAATAAAGGTGGACAATACATTTACTGGAGCAGTGGCTTTAAAAACTTACCATCTAGCTGGAACGATAGAATTTCTTCTGTAAGTACTGCGTCACCTTCTGCAAGTTATTCAACGACACTTTGGGAGCATACTTCTACACAAGGTTATGGAAAAGGTGTTGTATTTAAACATTCTGATTGGTATGGTAAAACTGCTAATTTAGCTCCTGAATGGAACGATAAAACTTCAGCTATCGACGTTAAAAAGTAATAAGGTATATAATTTCTCCTATAAAAATTCAAACCACTATTCTCGCATTCAATTAGAGAATAGTGGTTTATTATATTTCCATTTAAGCATGTACAGCATGTCCTACAGCTTGCAATAACGCTTCATGAATCGCTTCAGATAAAGTGGGATGCGCTGCAATATAATCTCTCATAATATCGGCAGTAACTTCCGTATGAATCATTACGGTTCCTTGTCCAATCAGTTCGGTCGCACGAGGACCGATAATTGAAATCCCTATAATTTCTTGATATTTAGGTTCCACAATAACTTTTACTTTACCCGTTTGTTCTCCAATAATAAGTGCTTTTCCGTTCGCTGTAAAAGGAAATCCTCCAATTTGTATGTCACCGTACTGCTCTCTTGCATCTTTTTCTGTTAAACCAACACTAGCGATTTCTGGAGCTGTATACATACAGCGAGGTACAGCATGATAATTTACTTTCACATCTTCTCCGCACGCGTGTAATGCTGCTGTCGTCCCTTCATGGAAAGCAACGTGAGCAAGCTGGATTCCACCAATCACATCACCTGCTGCGTAAATATGCGATACATTTGTTTGCATATGTTCATTCACAGAAATTCCTTTATTTGAAAATTGAACACCTGCTTTTTCTAAATCTAATTTTTGTACACGTGGTTTTCGGCCGACAGAAACGAGAACATATTCCGGGTTAGCTTGTTGGATACTTCCTTCATATTCAAATGAAGCTTGCTTCTTATAATTGTTTAATCCTTTTAAAGCAGCTCCTGTAAATATTTCTACGCCATCACTTTCTAGTTTCTCTTTTAATATTTGTGCGATATCTTTATCTTCACCAGGTAATAATTGCGGTGCCATTTCAACAATCGTAACTTTTGTTCCAAGGCGACTATAAATACTCGCAAATTCGCACCCTATTACACCACCGCCAACAATTAATAATGATTTCGGTATATTTTCTAGGGACATTGCATGGCTACTATTTAAGATCCACTTCTCATCAAACGGAGCAAAAGGTAATTCAGTCGGTTCTGAACCTGCCGCTATAATAAACTGATCTCCATCTACTACATCTTCTTTATTACCGTTTGTAACTCGCACACGGTGATCCGTTTTAAATTTTGCTTTACCTTGTATAACTTTTATTTTATTTTTCTTCATTAAATATTGAATTCCTTGGACGAGCTGCGTTACGATCTGTGATTTCCTCGCCTGCATTTGCTTCCAATCAATTGATATACTTCCATTGTTAAGTGTAATTCCATAATGATTCGCTTTTCTCACAACATCATGCACTTCTGCACTTTCTAACAATGATTTTGTAGGCATACAACCGACATTTAAACAAGTCCCGCCAAGATTTGCTTCATCAATTAGAAAGACATCTTTCCCATTTTGAGCCGCGGTAATTGCTGCTACGTACCCTGCAGGTCCGCCTCCAATAACGACTAATTTACTCATTCTCTCACCTTCTCTTTATAAAAGAATTGTTACAGGTTCTTCTAAATAGCGTTTAATTGTGCGTAAAAATGCAGCTGCTGGTGCACCATCTAATACACGATGATCGAATGTTAAACTTAAAGGTAACATACTTCCTTTTCTAAATTTTTTTCCTTTATATACCGGAACATGTTCAATTGTACCTACACCTAAAATACCAGTTTCGGGTGTATTTAATACTGGCGTGAAATATTCAATACCGAAGCTACCTAAATTACTAATTGTAAATGTTGTCCCTTGCATATCATCACTACTTAAACTACCTGCTCGTGCCTTTTGTGCCACATTCTTAATTTCTTTAGATAACTCTACTAAAGATAGATTATTAGCAAAACGAATAGCCGGAACGACTAATCCTTTTTCTAACGCGACTGCCATACCTAAATGAACATGTTCAAATTGATGAATGGCATCATCTATATACGCGCTGTTCATTTCTTTATGCTCCCCAAGCGCTAATACAACAGCGCGAGAAACGAGATCCGTAATAGTTAGTTTGTTATCGTATCGTTTTTGTGCAACTTCTGCTATTTCTTTATGTAAAGCAACTAAATCTGTCACATCTACTTTCATCGTTAACGTTAATTGCGCACTATTTTGTAAGCTTGCATGCATACGATTCGCAATTGCTTTTCGCATACCAGTCACAGGAATGACTTTACTTCCTTCTTGTTCTAGTACTTCTGGAATTGTTACTCTTTCTTCAAGCGCCCTTAATACGTCTACCTTTGTAATTCTTCCGCCAGGGCCTGTACCAACTAATGCTTTGATATCCAGATTTTCAGACTTTGCAATTTTCTTCGCTACAGGTGAAATTTTGATTCTTTGCTTCGTCACATCTATCGCATATGGTTCTGGATGTTGGACCTTTTTAGGCTCTAGATTCGGTGTTTTTTCTTCTACCACTTGTGTACTTTCATTTACTTCTACTTTTTCGTTCGGCTTACCGATATAGCAAATTACAGTACCCGGCGGCACTCCCTCATCTTCACTTACAGCTATATCAAGAACAGTTCCATCAGCTGGTGCTTCTATTTCCGTTTCAATTTTTTCCGAGTTAATACTAGCAATCAGTTCGCCTTTTGCTACATTATCACCTGCTTTAATATTCCAGCTCGTAATAATACCTTCTTTCATCGCCATACCTAACTTTGGCATTACAACTTCTACAGCCATAGTTCTCTCTCCCTTCTCATCGTTTCCTTACACATGTAATACAGATTGGTCTCCAATCATTTCTGATACAGTTTCAATTACTTTCTCCGGCGTTGGTAAATATAACTTTTCAAGTGGTGGCGAGAACGGAACTGGTGTATGTGGTGCTGTAATGCGTTTAATAGGTGCATCTAACAAATCGAACCCTTTATCCGCTACAATTGCCGCAATATCTGTTGCGATACTACATCTTGGATTTGCTTCGTCAATAACAATTAGGCGATTCGTTTTTTCAACAGATGCTAAAATGGTATCTTCATCCAGCGGTGATAAGGAACGTGGATCGATCACTTCTACTTCAAGACCCTTTTTCGATAATTGCTTTGCAGCTGCAAGTGCTGTATGAACTTGTTTCCCAATTGCAACGATTGTTACATCAGAACCTTCACGTTTAATATCTGCTTTTCCTAAAGGAATTGTATAGTACCCTTCTGGTACTTCGCCTTTCATATTGTAAAGTGTTTTATCTTCAAAGAAGATTACTGGGTCGTCATCTTCAATTGCCGCTAATAATAAGCCTTTTGCATCATATGGAGTGGAAGGAACGACAACTTTTATACCTGGAATGCTCGTAAACAACGCATATAAACTCTGTGAATGTTGTGCTGCTGCGCTAAAACCAGCACCATGCATCGTACGTACTGTAACTGGCACTTTCGCTTTACCACCAAACATATAGCGGAACTTTGCACCTTGGTTTAATACTTGATCCAGACAGCTTCCGATAAAATCATTAAACATTAATTCAGCAATCGGACGTAATCCTGTTGCCGCAGCTGCCATTGCCGCTCCCATATAACCCGCTTCAGAAATTGGTGTATCTAAAATACGATTTCGGCCAAATTCTTGTACAAGTCCTTTCGTAACACCGAGTACACCGCCCCATGCTTCATCATCTTGCAAGTGATCCACTTGTGCACCACCCGCAACATCTTCTCCTATTAAAATTACGTTTTCATCACGACGCATTGAGATTTTCATCGCTTCATTAATTGCAGTTGACATACTTACTGTTCTAGTCATTATTTTTCACCCTCCTCTTATTTGTAAGAAACGTATACATCTTTTAATAATTCTTCATCCTCTGGATATGGACTGTTTTCACTAAATTCAATTGATTTTTGCACCGCTTCATCTACTGCATTCTCCATATCGACAAGTTCAGATTCAGTTAATAAAGCTTCATGAATTAAATGCTTACGGAAATTCACAATCGCATCTTTTTCATTTAAATGTTCTTCTTTTTCTTCTGCAGTTTTATATGTTTGCGCTTCACCTTCGAAATGACCGTAATTACGATATGTCATACATTCAATTATTGTTGGACCACCGCCATTACGCGCACGTTCTACTGCTTCTTGCGCCGCTTTATACACTGCAAGTAAGTCTTTTCCATCCACTTGAACACCTGGAATATTGTAAGCTTTCGCGCGATCTGCAATGGAATCACAACTTGAAGCATATTCAAATGTCGTTGCTTCACCGTAACCGTTATTTTCTGCGATAAAAATAACTGGTAACTTCCAAATCGCCGCTAAATTAACCCCTTCATGAAATGTTCCTTCATTATTTGCTCCGTCACCGAAGAAACAAACACTTACATCTTTCGTTCCTTTATATTTAGCTGTTAATGCTGAGCCGCAAGCAAGTGGGAAACCACCACCTACAATACCATTTGCACCAAGCATTCCTTTATTTAAATCGGCAATATGCATGGAACCGCCTTTACCTTTACATAACCCAGTCACTTTTCCAAAAAGTTCAGCCATCATACCGTTTAAATCACAACCTTTTGCGATACAATGTCCATGTCCTCTATGCGTACTTGTAATACTGTCACGATCCGTTAAGTGGGCACATACACCAACTGCTACCGCTTCTTCACCTGCGTATAAATGAACGAAACCTGGCAGAACGCCTTGCGCGAATAATTCATGTACCTTATCTTCAAACTTACGAATCTCTAACATTTTTTCATACATCCAACGAGCTTGTTCTTTCGTAATTTCATTCCCTTTACTTTCAGTTGTTTTTAACATGTCCAGCCCTCCTATTTTCTTGTTCATCTTTTATATTGCAAATACTGTGCCAAACTCTAATCCTTAATTTCATAGGTTTTCTCTATTCTTTCAAAATAAAAAAGTGGACAAAATGAGACACTTGTCTCGTTTTGTCCACTTTTGTTCACCTAATTTGAGAATTATGATCTTATTCATTATCAAAACTCTTCTGTAACTTCCGGATGTAAATAATTTGGCCAATATGATAAGCGTTATGGGTTGTTACATTTGCTAGCACTTCCCACCACTTTGCAGAAACAGGAAATCCAACTACATCACTTTCAACCTTTTCTTCATTTATAAGCTTTTGCCATTGTAAAAGTTTCTCTAGTAGTTTTTCTCTTAACTCATCGAAAGATTGATTATCTGAAAGCATAAAACTTTTGTTGTTATCACCAATAGCAGGCACGGCATTCACATTCGATTCTTTGTACCTAGTTTGCCACGTTGAGTTCCAATACAATAAATGTTGTACAATTTCAGCTATACTATTACTCTCTTCATTCGGTTTCCAGAAAGCTTCTCTCTCAGGTAGATCTTTCACTGCATTTGAAAATGGAATATACCAACTAGGATCGTTTGCATTCGCCAACAATTGATCTGCTAATACATCTTTCACATGGGCCATTTTTATTCCCTCATTTCATTAACGTATTCATACTCACTTCTCTATATACGATAAGTCCATATAATTCCCTCTTTTAAAAAACCCGTAAAATATAGATTTAACATGAATAGCTTTCAAAGAAAATGTAAGAATAATAGATTTTCTTATCATAACTCGTTATGATAAAAGAAAAAGAAAGCTGGCAGAAAATGAATAAAAAAATCGTAATTATTACAGGAGCCTCAAGTGGATTCGGACTATTAACTACACTCGAACTCGCAAAAAAAGATTATTTAGTTATCGCAACAATGAGAAACCTTGAAAAACAAGGAAACTTAATATCTCAAGCTACTCAACTCAACTTGCTGCAAAACATAACAGTTCAACAATTAGATGTAACCGATCAAAACTCTATACATAACTTTCAATTATATATAAAAGAAATAAATAGAATCGACCTACTTATTAATAACGCAGGATATGCAAATGGGGGCTTTGTAGAAGAAATTCCAGTAGAGGAATACCGTAAACAATTTGAAACGAACCTTTTTGGAGCTATTTCAATTACACAGCTTGTTTTACCTTATATGAGAGAACAAAAAAGTGGAAAAATTATTAATATAAGCAGCATTAGTGGTCAAGTTGGATTCCCTGGTCTATCCCCTTACGTTTCTTCAAAATATGCATTAGAAGGCTGGAGTGAATCCCTTCGTTTAGAAGGAAAACCGTTCGGAATAGATGTCGCTTTAATTGAACCTGGTTCTTATAACACGAATATTTGGGAAGTTGGTAAACAACTAGCTACAAACCAATCTGATACATCTTCTCCTTACAAAGAATATATGGGTAAAATACAAAAACATATTAATAGCGGCAGTGATACGTTTGGGAATCCGATAGATGTGGCTAATAAAATCGTAGAAATTGCTGAATCTAAGCGTACGAATTTACGATATCCGATTGGAAAAGGTGTAAAATTTATGATCTTTGCGAAGAAGATACTTCCTTGGAGATTGTGGGAATATCTTGTATTGAGAACCTTTAAGAAAATGTAATAGACCTTTTGAAATCCATTTTGAAAGAGGTGCGAATTAAATGTTAGGTTTACCATATGGAAAAGTATTTTTAGTTCCATGGACTGAACAGTGGCAAATTGAGTTTATGAAAGAGAAACAATTCATTGAGAAACAAATTGGCAAACATATTTTAGCGATACACCACATTGGTAGTACCTCTATTCCACATTTAAGTGCAAAGCCAATTATTGATATTGCAATCGAATTAGAAGATTATATGGACGGTTTAACATGTATTAAAAAGTTAGAACTACTAAATTATAAATACAGAAAAAATGTACTACCTGAGCGATACTATTTTAATAAAGGAGAGCCAAGAACTCATCAAATTCATATGTATGAACGAGGGAATACATATTTAATAGAACAAATACAATTCAGAGATTACTTAATAAACAACAAAGCTTCTCGTATACAGTATGAACAGTTAAAGATTCAACTTTCAAAAGCTAATCCTAATGATAAACATCAATATGCAGAGGATAAAACGAATTTCATTACATCCATATTAGCCAAAATAAATGATGAATTTAAATAAGAAACCATTTAGTAGTAAATGGTTTCTTATTTATTAGTTAACTCTTTATTTGTACCATTAATAATCACCTTATTATGCAGCAGGTGGAACGAAATAAACTAGTATTGAGAGCATCAATATACATGTAACCATTCCCGTTATCGACAGTATATATTCTTTTGATTCTCTATCATACTTCCATTCCATCCATGCTCTTAAAGTCGATGATATCCCTAAATAAATGAACATGACATAAGCCATTTTAGAGTTTTCAAATTTAAACATATAATAACAACTACCTATTATATAAATAATAATAAGCCCTATTTCTAATTTTACATGTAAACTATTCACATGCTTATATCCAAAGAAGCCCCTTATCTCCATATTCAATTTTCTTCTTAAAAACTGTTCTAAGAAATATCCACCAATACCCAGTCCAATAATAATAATCAAAATTGTAGAGGTACTCATTGTTGTTCCCCTCCTATTACTTTATTTATTTTTAGAAATAAAGTGGACTATATTTCGGTTATTCTCTTCTAAATAACTTACAATACTTTTAGGATATGTGGGCTTCTCCATTAATTCATTTATACTTTTCCAAGTTAATTTAATATCTTCATATTCTTTATGTCTTATTTCATTTGTAATTATCTCTTCAACAGTTCCCCAATGTAGCAATGTACAGTGATGTCCTTTTCCGTTGTTCCACTCGAAAATATCCTCATTTACAACAGCTAACTCTTGAACGTCAATCTTCAAATCGTATTCTTCCATTAATTCTCGCTTTATTACTTCTTTTGCTGTTTCACCAAATTCAATAGAACCACCTGGAAAACGATAAAATGTTTCACTTAAATCACATTGCACAAGTACTTTAGAATGATCTTCATTTAAAATCATTACTTCAGCGCGTAATTTAGGCATTTTCATTTTGTCACCCCGTTCATTCCACATATGATTAAATCCAATAGTTATAAAAGAAAAGATTAAGCATAATTCCTGTTATTATTAATAATGGAACTGTTCCTAAAGAAATGACATATTCCCTCGATTCTTTATCATATTTCCAATCCATATATGATTGAAAGCAGTATAAAGTTATCAAAAATAGTATGGGTAAATTACTAATATAAATAGGATTTAAAGTGGCACATATCATCGTAACAATTATATAAGAAATGATAAGAGCCCTAATTCCCCATTTATGAGCGTTGTTTACATATTTACTATTCCAGTCAGTTTGTTTCGGTATATTTAATTTTTTTCTCACTACTTTTTCCAAAACAACTAAAAATATGATCCATAATATTAATAAAATTCCTTTCACAAAAAACAGTGATGTCTCCTCCTTTACCTTTTCTCTGGCTGATCACTCGGATACGTAGCATGTATTTTGTTTTCAACATCCCAACTAATAATTGTCGCACTATCTCGTCCGCATTGATGATGAACGTGCTCTAATACATGACGAACACTTTCTTCAAGGTCTATTATATTTCTGTTCATATCGTTATACAGATTTAATGGTGTTTCATAGTGTCGTTCCCCGCATTCTAATACTCCATCTGTAACCATTATAATTCGATTCTTTCCAGTACGTAATTCACGAATTCCTGTTGAATAGCAAGGGACTGGTAAATGAAATGTGTTTATATTTCCAATCCATTCGTAAAAATGACGTTGATTTAAAGCATATTGTCCTAACTTATGTAACTCTTCATGAAATACATAAATAAGGCAATCGCCAATAGATAACCACCATATGTAGTTTTCTTTTCTTACACATATTAAGCACGCTGTTTCACCTTTTACTCTTTTGCACTTTTCTTTAAATGAGGGGGATTGAAAGATTGTAAGTAGATGATTTTCAACAGATCGAAATACTGTATCAATCGATTCATTCATCATTACTTTTATATTTTCATATTCTTTTTGGATTGTATTTACTACTAAATCAACACTTTCCGCACTATTATGTCCATCTAAAATAGCTGTAAATTCCCAATCACCATTTGACCAAACTAACGCACCATCTTCGTTCTTTTTTGCTCCGGCGCTTATATTCCCACCGTATTTTCCAAGTACAATGTCACCATATTGTTTAACTGAAATTTCTCCTAAGCACATTTCTGTATTTCCAACCCATGAATATTGTCTATTATTTGTTATATGCATATTCACTCACCATA
The DNA here is from genome assembly GCF_054823925.1 of Bacillus sp. F9_6S_D1_P_5. Lineage (NCBI taxonomy): Bacteria > Bacillati > Bacillota > Bacilli > Caryophanales > Bacillaceae > Bacillus > Bacillus sp. F9_6S_D1_P_5. The sequence goes on from NZ_JBTREW010000008.1 coordinate 188,640, forward strand.
TACTTTCGTATTCTTTCGCATAGTTTTTGGATTTTCTCTGCGTCACCATATGGCGCACCAGTCCATTTCGCTACTTCAGTCGGTGACCAAAACTCTTTGGGTGTATTTGGATAACGAGGTATGATGTACATATGCATATGTGGTACACCATTCCCTGAAACAAAAGCATAAATATGTTCTGCTCCCTCACTTTCTTTTAACGCTTTACTTACCCTACTTGTTATAAGTCCGAACATTTTCGCTTCTTCATCTGTTAATTCAGCAAGGCCAAGTACATGTCTTTTTATATCTATCATTACATAACCAAGGTATGTTTCTTCACTATCCCAATGGACATGTCCCACGTAAACGAGTTCATCTTCGTAAATAGCTCCACCTGGAACTGTAATGTTTCCTCTATGTTTTTCACAAATAAAGCATTTTGGTTCTACTTGATTGTTTGTTGACATATCCTTCACCATCCTTTTTATTAATAATATCATAAAAAAAGGAAAAACAGGATTTATATTCCGAAAATTCATTCCTTTAATGAATCATTTTTAGAAATTAATTTACACCTCATTATTTCTTCAAAAATGCAATCCCAATTACAATTCCTATGACAATTCCGATTACTAAATTATTAGTAAAAAAACCTTGAAACACACCGATTACAACCCCTATACCAATACCTATTGCCAAGGCATCATTTCTTTTATTATTTTTAGCCAAAGTTGCATCTCCTCTCATCTTTTCTCCTTAAATAATATACATTTACTTGAATGTATTACTATATTCACTATCTCACTTGAATATCTCCAAAAAATGTACTTTTACTTCACATATAATATTTTCCATTTTCTGCACATACTCCTTTTATAATGAAAAATTCCAAGTAACCATTAATTATGCATAGGCATTTACTATAAGAAAGCTTCGTAATTTATTGAAGGAGGAACAATTTAAATGCATCCTCATTGGAATCCAAATATAAATCAACAATATGTTTATTCCCCCCATCCTGTAAGGAATACGTTGCATCAAGATTCACAATATATGATGCAGCGTATCACAAGTCTTGAAAGTCAATTAGCGAAATTAATCTCATTAATCGAAGAAAATAATCATTTAATCAAATCAATGGAACAACAACATAACCAAGTTTGTGCCCCAGCTGGTGGTTCTGTTATTGTTCGTATGTAATCTTTTCAAAGAAAAAACACACTTTGTATAATAAAGTGTGTTTTTTTGTTATCTTCTTTTTTGATGAAAACCTTGTGTAATACGGTCTAATATAATCGCAATGACAACAATAGCGAGTCCGGCTTCAAATCCCATTCCGATATTAACTTGTGTCACAGAACGGTATACATCAACTCCAAGACCTGGTGCTCCTACAAGAGATGCTGTTACTACCATCGATAAAGAAAGCATAATACTTTGGTTCACACCAGCCATGATCGTTCCAGTAGCGAGTGGTAATTGTACTTTAAATAATTTTTGGGATGCGGTAGAGCCAAAAGCATTCGCTGCTTCTATTAAATCTTCTGGAACTTGTCTAATTCCTAAGTCAGTAAAACGAATTGTCGGTGGCATTGCAAAGATTACTGATGCAATAATCCCAGGTACTACACCTACTCCGAAAAATGTAATCGCGGGAATAAGATATACGAAAGCCGGCATTGTTTGCATAAAGTCTAATGTCGGTTTTAAAAATTTTGAAAAGCGTTCATTTTGAGAAGCTAAAATTCCGATTGGGATTCCTACAATAATTGAAATAATAACAGACGTAAGTACGAGTGCTAATGTTTGCATCGTCTGTGCCCAGTAGTTAATATTTAAAATAAATAATAAACCGATCAGTGTAAAAATAATTAAAGATACCTTTCTCGTTGTGTACCAAATGAGGAAACAAAGGATGATAATCATCAATATGGCCGGTATTATTGTTAAAAAATTAGTGAGTAAATCAACGAATCCGCCGATAATATAAGAGAATCCTCGGAATAAGCCTTCAAGGTGCTCATATAAACTTGCAACAAATGAGTCGACCCATTCCCCTAAAGGAATACGTGGTATATTATTCATCGTCTTTCACCTCTTCCTCAATGTTTCCTGCAAGAGCTTGAATGACACTTTCACGTTTAATAATTCCTCTTAACCTTTTCTTCTCATCAATTACTGGTAACGGATATTTCATCTCCGCCATTTTCGCATATGTTTCTTCCAGTAAAGTATCTAAATACACATGCGGGATATCAGTAAGTAATAAATCAGCAATTGGCCACTGTTTTTGAACGGCTTTACTTGCATCGTCCGCAGTTAATATACCTAAAAACTCATACTTTTTATTAACAACATATACAGTTGAAACACCCGCATTCCTCATAATTTGAAGTGCTACACGTGGTCCACGGTCAATTAATAATGTCTCTGGTCGTTTTAATATAGATTCCGCCGTAATTACTTTTCCTAAATTCACGTCCGCCACGAACTTCTCTACAAACTCATTGGCAGGACTCATCATAATTTCTTCTGGCGTTCCAATTTGAACAACTTCTCCATCTTTCATTAACGCAATTCGATCACCAATGCGAAGGGCTTCATCTAAATCATGCGTAATAAAAATAATTGTTTTTTCCATTTTATCTTGTAATTCTAACAGTTCATCTTGCATTTCTTTTCGAATCAGTGGATCTAATGCACTAAATGACTCATCCATAAGTAAAACATCCGGATCATTCGTAAGCGCTCTCGCAATGCCGACACGCTGCTGCATACCACCACTAAGTTGACTTGGATAATTATCTTTATGATGGTCTAATCCAACTAACTTCAAGGACTCTAACGCTTTTTTCTCTCGTTCCTCTATGGGAACTCCTTGAATTTCTAATCCGTACGCTACATTTTGTATAACTGTACGATGAGGAAATAAAGCGAACTTTTGAAACACCATACTCATTTTTGTTCTTCTCACTCTTCGTAACTCTTCTTTTCCCATTGTTGCGATGTCTTCACCATCTATGTATATATGCCCCGCTGTTGGTCTAATCAGTTGGTTTAACATACGAACTAACGTCGATTTCCCGCTACCAGACAATCCCATAATAACGAAAATTTCTCCCGTATACACTTCGAACGTTGCCTTTTTTACGCCAACGTTCATTCCTGTCTCTTTCAAAATTTCCGATTTGCTTTTTCCTTCTTTTAATAAGGTAAGCGCTCTTTGCGGGTGTTTCCCAAATACTTTTGTTACGTTTTCAACACGCACCTTTGTATTATCCATGTCACTACTCCTTTTCTACCCATCTATTCACATAGTGTTGCGATTTTGCAAAGAAATATTACATAAAAATAACATTTATAAGATTTCTTTAAAATTCTCGTTTCCGTTCATAATAAGAATGCTTACTTATACATTTATTTAAAAAGGCAAACGTTTCTTAGGAGGTTTTCAATGAGAAAGAAAATATGGCTTATATGCCTTGCATTATTTATTACTATGATTTTCTCTTCATGTAATGCAACAAATGCAAATTCGAAAGGAAAAATTAAACTAGGTGTAACAAGTTGGAAAGAAAACATTGCAACAGCAAACATGTGGAAAGTTCTATTAGAAGAAAAAGGCTATAAAGTTGAACTCATGTACTTAGAAAAAGCGGCAATTTGGACTGGTGTCGCTCGCGGTGATGTTGATGCTAATTTAGAAGTGTGGCTACCCGTTACGGATAAACCGCTAAACGATCGTTATAAAGATGATATTGTTTTAAAATCAAAATGGTATGAAGGTACTGGTCTTGGCCTAGTCGTCCCTTCTTATATGAAAAACATTAACAGTATCGAAGATTTAAATGCACATAAAGGTGAGCTAGATAACAAAATTGTCGGAATCGAACCCGGTAGTAGTCTTATGAATTTAACGAACAAAGCAATGAAGGAATATGATATTAAACTAAAACTTGTCCAATCTTCTGAGGCTGCGATGATGAGTGAATTAAAGAAAGCATATACGAAAAAGAAACCAATCGCTGTTACGCTTTGGAATCCACATTGGGGCTTTTCGGAATTTGACTTGAAATATTTAAAAGACCCTAAGAAAGTATATGGTGAAAAAGATGACATTTATTACTCTGTTCGTAAAGGTTTCGAAAAAGATCATCCGGATATCATAAAATACTTTGACAAATGGAAAATGAACGATGAACAGCTTGGTACATTAATGGTCGAGTTAAATAAAACGAAAGATCCTGAAGACGCGGCGCGAAAATGGATTAAAAAGAATCAAGCGCTAGTTGATGAATGGGTAAATGATTAATAAAATAGGCTAGAGGATTAACATATCCGCTAGCCTGTTTTATCTTATTTTTTCGTAACAACATCATCTACTATCCCATATGCCTTCGCTTCTTCTGCAGTCATAAAATAATCTCTTTCTGTATCATGTGCTACTCTTTCAATTGGTTGCCCCGTTTTTTCTGCAATCATTTTATTAATATCATGCTTTAACTTCAATATCCTTTTTGCTGTGATTTCAATTTCTGTTGCCTGACCTTGCGCACCACCAAGCGGTTGATGAATCATAATTTCACTGTTAGGGAGTGCAAACCGTTTTCCTTTTGCACCTGATAATAATAACAATGCACCAAATGATGCTGCAAATCCCATGCATAACGTTTGCACATCTGGTTTAATGAGATTCATCGTATCTAATATGGCAAAACCTGCTGTCGTTGAGCCGCCTGGGCTATTGATGTATAAAAATATATCTTTCTCGGCATCTTCCGCTTCTAAAAATAATAATTGCGCTACGACACTACTCGCTACTTGATCATTTATTTCTGAACCGATAATAATAATGCGGTCTTTCAATAACCTTGAATATATATCATAAGAACGTTCTCCTAATTTCGTTTGTTCCACTACATATGGAATTGCATTCATTTTATATCCCTCCAATAATTGTTATGCCGCGCAAAGCATACAACTGTAGGAAGAAGGATTTTTTGCATTAAATAATAAGACTGGCTGTGTAGATGGTAACTTAGTAAAATCTATTGTCGGAAGAAGCTTTCTTAACAATTCTGGCTTTTCCTCACGAATAGACGTTACTACAACTTCAATATCATCTGTGAATTCGACGATTTCAATCCCTTCTTCACTTACAGTTTTTAGCCTATTTCTACTCCGAAATAAAGAAGCTTTTACTGCACCTTCCGATACGGAACATACTTTAGCAATATCAGCGATACTATATTGAAAAACATCCTTTAATAATAAAATTGTGGACTGCTGTACATTTAGTGACGATAATACTTTCCCTACCATTTCATGCAAATCTGCAATGTTCTCCTGTGGTTCTTCAAAAGTAATTTGTTCCTTTATTTTTTCATGAACTGATTTTGATTTCATCTGGTCTATCCAACGATTTCGAGCTATTTTATATACAAGCGTCATACAAATATCTTTATTACTATATTTTTGAAGAACTTTACAAATTGTTTCTTGGGCAAGATCTTCGCCGTCCCATTTGTTTTTCGTTAAAAATGTACAATACCTTTTCAACTCTCCATATTGCTCAATTAAAAAGTCTATATTTGAATGATTCATATCGATATGATTTTTAAAAATATGAGTTACTTTTGTGCACAAAATAACCACTCCTTTTCAGCGCTTACTTAATTAACGATTCAACAAATAAAAAAGTTACGGGGCATATAAAAAAATTATGTTTATGTTCAATAATTCGCGGTCATAAATATGTTATGTACAATTTTACGTGAGGAGGAACAAAATTGCCAAAATTAACAATTGAAGGTGCAGGAACTTTTGATGTAAAAGAAGGCACAAAGTTAGTATTAGCGATTGAAGATAACGGTGTAAACATTCTCCATCGCTGCGGCGGGAAAGCACGCTGCACTACTTGTAGAGTAGAAATTATAGCAGGTGAGTTTTGTGAAGCAAGTTCGAATGAAAAAAATGCAATTACGGAAAAAGGAATTGAAGATCACTTACGTTTATCATGCCAAATGCACGTACATAAAGATATAATTGTTCGCCCTATACTTACAGTAGAAAATTCAGGTCTTGATGCAGGCCCACGTCCAGCAGAATAATATGTTACATTTAAAACAACTCGCAGGTGAATATGCCGCTAACTTTGTAAAAGATGGAATGACAGTTGGGCTAGGTACAGGTTCTACTGTATATTGGACGATACAAAAATTAGGTGAGCGTGTAAAAGAAGGATTATCATTTCAAGCTGTACCAACGTCAAAAGAAACGGAAGCATTAGCTAAACAACTATCTATTCCATTAATCTCCTTAAACGAAATTGAAATACTCGATATCACAATTGATGGGGCCGATGAAATTAATTTAAATTTACAACTAATAAAAGGCGGTGGTGGCGCATTACTTCGTGAAAAAATCGTTGCCTCCTCCTCTAAAGAACTAATTATCATTGCTGATGAATCGAAACTCGTAACGCATTTAGGTACTTTCCCATTACCTGTTGAAATTATACCTTTTTCATGGAAACAAACCGAAAGGAAAATTCAATCTTTAGGTTGTCAAACAACGTTACGTTTAAAAAATAATGAAACGTTTATTACCGATAACAATAACATCATTATCGATTGCGTATTCCCTCATAACATAACGAATCCTGCCAATTTACACACGCAATTAAAAATGATTACAGGCGTAGTTGAAACAGGATTGTTTGTTCATATGACTAGCAAGGCGATTGTTGGAACAAAAAATGGGATAAAGGAATTATAATGAAAGCTGACTCTTACAGTCAGCTTTTTATATTTTCTCTTAATTACGTATTATTATGATATACTATGAAAACAAAAGCACATCACACTAGAAAGGACTGAACAATTTGCACTCTAAAATCATAACAGAACTTACAGATTTAGAAACTGCCTTTCATATTAGAAAAGAAGTATTTATAAAAGAACAAAATGTCCCTCTTGAAGATGAATTCGATACATTCGATGAAATCAGTGAGAAATGTAAACACATTTTAGTTTATTATAACGATCTTCCTGTAGGTACAGGTCGTATACGATTTGTTGACGGTGCAGGAAAATTAGAACGCATCTGTATTTTAAAAGACTATCGTAAATACGGATTAGGAAAAGTAATAATCAAAGCGCTAGAAGAAATTGCTCGTAACAAAGAAGCAACAAAAGTAAATCTACACGGTCAAACACAAGCTGAAGGATTTTATAAAAAATTAGATTATCAAACTTCTTCTGATGTATTTATGGAAGATGGTATTCCGCACGTTCTTATGACGAAAGCATTATCATAATAAAAAGGGTAGTATATGAATTTATATACTACCCTTTTTTATAAATAGAAAAATGAATTCTCAAGATTTTCTTTTGCATCAAAGCCCATCATCTTTTAGTTCATATCTATGTAAAGCTTACACTGTTTTCCATAATGATAAGGCATAAATCCAGTTTGGATCCCCATTTCCTTGATAACTCTGGACTGCTTCATATACTTTTCCCTCGTGTAGAACTCTATCTCCCTTTTCATATGCTTTCTTTGCATCCCACTCTTCATATGAAGCGCTTTCAGTTTTTGTAGTAATTGTGAATATATCACTCTGTACAGATTCATTTCCAGCTACATCAACAGCTTTCACTACATATTTATAAGTAGTATTAGGAAGTAAATTTTTATCCATATAAGAAGTCGTATTGGATGTTGCAATTTTTTTCAATAATCCTTCTGTTTCTCTATAAATATCGTAATGGTCTACACCAATATTATCGTCAGAAGGACTCCACATTAAATCTACACTTGACGCCGTCGTTCCCATACTATGTAACCCTTTTGGTTGTGTTGGTGCTTCTGTATCAGGAGTCTCAACTGTTGTTTTTACTGTAAGCGCTGCACTTTCTTTCGATACATTTCCAGCTACGTCAATTGCTTTTACAGTATAAGAGTATTCTGTACTTGGTTGTAATTTTTTATCAATAAAATGAGTTCCTGGTACTGTATCAATCATCTCTCCGTTACGAAAGATTTGATACCCTTTCACCCCTACATTATCCGTAGAAGCGTTCCATGCTAGTTCTATACTATTCGCTGTTACTTTTTGTGCCTGAATTCCATTTGGAATACTTGGAGCTTCGATGTCCGGTTTCACATCATTAATAAGATTAACATCAATTACATTATAGAATGCATTTGCTGTATCAGCTACATCCCATACTGCTAAAATTACATGATACCCACTTCTATCAGTAGGCACATTAATTTTGTGAGTTAAATGATTTGAGGCTGCAGAGCCATCATGTTGTACAGTTCCAATTGGTTCTAAATCTGCTCTTGTGAGCGCTTTATTTGGATCCCATCCTTTTTTAGTAATATAATAATGCCATTTGCTCGTTAAGTGAGGCACTGTATACTTCCAAGTAAATGTATTTTCCCCGCCTGTCATTGTATTTTTAAACCAACGATTTGCTGTTTGTTGATCTAAAATACCACCAAATTTACCACCTGCAGAAGCAATTTGCCCGTCAACTGGGCCAGCTTGCGGGAACCCTTTTGGAGCTTCTAAACTTTGTGGTTCATACATAACACTTCCGCAGTTTACATTTAGTGCACCATAAGTTGGACTACATAAAGCAGATCGGCTGCTAGGCTTTTCAACAAAACCGTGCGCGTATGCGTTTTGAGGAATAAGTGTCGTGCCAATAATTCCAGCTGTTAATGCAACAGCTCCTAGACTTTTTTTGTTCATTTTCATGTTTTGTAGTTGTTTTAATAATCGATTATTCATGTTCCTGTCCCCTTCTTGTTATACTTTGTAGTGTAATGTGGGCTTCGATGTAAAAGAATAACAAGAGACAATCTTGTATCGATGTATGTGTTCATTATGCATACACCGCAGTGAAAATATATTTCATTTCTTGTGAAATATTTCACTTGATGAATATATCATGACATAGAAATCATCAAAGTATGTGCAGAAGTTGTGCAGAAATGATGAAAGCATTAGTAACACGTAAAACTATGGTCCGAATTTAGAACACAGAATATTTAACATTTCAAAGCAATGAATTCTCCGTTTCATATAAAAGAAGAGTGTCTATATCATTTCATATAGACACTCTTCTCATGAATAATTTTCTATTTATTACTGACCTATAAATGTAAAAATCTCATCAGCAGCTTGCTTATATCCATCAGACTTTTGGAAAGACTCCTTCAAATTCAAAGCAACTTCTTTGAATGAAGGATTATTTAATACAAGTTCTACACTTTCACGAAGTTGTTCCACAGTTAATTCTTTCATAGACAATTTAACCCCAGCTCCGAGATTCTCCACTTGCTTTGCGATTACTGGCTGATCTGCACTTTGCGGAATTACAATGAGCGGAATCCCATTATATAGTCCTTCATGTGTACTGTTCATCCCACCGTGTGAAATAAATAACTTTGTATATGTAAGTAATTTTGTTTGTGCTACATAGTTTTTTACAATGAAGTTTTTAGGAATTTCACCTAAATCACTTATTTTCGTTTTATTACCGATAGACATCACAATTGTATGATTACTATTCTCGAACGCTTTAAAACAAAGTTTATAAAAATCAAGTGCTTCATTAAAAACAGTGCCTAGTGAAATGTAAATCGGGCTTTTTTCTTCAATTGTAGTAAAATCAAACTCTTCATCTTTTACTTGTGCAGGGATGGATGGACCAACAAACTTAAATGTTTCATCAAACATATCTCCAAAAGGTTGAAACTCCTTAATTGTATACACTATAGTAAGTGGCGCTGGATTACAGAAAACTTCATACGGTGAGTTTATTTCAACACTATATTTTTCCGCAATTCCCTTAGTTAATCTTTCAAAATCATTATGTATCTTACCCTGAACTTCCACTGGGATATTTTTAGACAAGTGATCTAACATTTGTTCAAATGATTTTTCATCCTGCGCAAAAGATGTACAAGAATTTATTGCTGGAAGCTTTAGAATTTGAGCAATTAAACGACCGCACCCAAACATTGAATCATGAATGATGTAATCAAAATGTTCCCCTTCAATTTGTTCAAGAATATTTGGTATAATAACATCTGCCGTATGTAAAAGACCATTTATTCTCTCTGGTAAATAATTTCGACCACCAGAAAGGAAAGCTTTTATAAACTTTTGCTCGTCAATTGTTCGTACAGTAGCACCTGTTTTTTCAATACGCTCTCTAAAAGATTCGATCGAAAAATAAACTACCTTTTCCCCGCGTGAAATTAATTCTTCTACAACTTGCAACGTTGGATTTATATGACCTTCTGATCCAGTATTAATGAATAAAACACGTGCCACTTTAAACACTCCTTAATTTAAATCTTTTCTATGTTGCCATTAGGACTATAGGTATTTGGTCTTATTCTTCCAAATGGACCTAGCAAACCTAAATCCAAGGTCATCTATATGAAATGTAGGGTGACTACGGCGACGACAAGTTGCACTACAACCTCTAGCTGCTTCAGCCCAGCTACCACCACGAAAAATCCGGTACGATCCATATACCTTCTCATCATACAAATCTTAGCGTCATTACCGAAAATTTCCTAAAACATCATACAAGCACCATGCATTCGGTTCTTTTTTCCAACCTCCTGAATACGTCCATCTGAATTTTCATTATACGAAGCAATCTCTTTCAGTCCCCCATATATGTATCCAGTAGTTCCTGCTTTACATGCATATTGCCACTCTACTTCTGAAGGTAATCGGTAGCCATTTGAATCTAAATTACAACTAACAATTTGACCACCATCACTAATAGAATAATATTCTATTAATCCCGCTTTTTTTGAAAGTACATTACAAAACATAATAGCATCATTCCATAAGATATTTACAATTGGTTTATTTTTATCTTTCAATAAACTTGGTTTATTATCCGCAATCGCATCATATAATTTCATCGTTACAACATATTTTGCAAGAAGAAATGGTTTTATTAGAACTTGCAATTGTTTTTTATTCGATTATCTCTTAATTCTACTTTTCCTGCTGGAATTTTCACCATATTAGAATCAATGGAGCCAATGAATCTATTCAATGCTCCCCCTATTTGACTTCTTTTTACAATCTAACTATTTACGTTATCGTACTTCTCCAAAAATAGTCTTACTTCATTTGGAGATTTTAAAATAATAATATCTTTATCCTTTCTTAATTGATTTAGCCTCTTTAAAATTGAAGGGCGTTTCGTTTTAGGATATTGCCATATCCATTTAAAAAATTGCAAGTCAAACCTTTCTTCACATCCAGCACCCATATCCGGTCTTGTTTTATTCCGATATTGTACAATCCTTTTAAAAGCACGATAAACACATATCGTTCTATGAATATCAAGAAAGATAATTGTATCAGCTGCGTTAATTCTTATGTCCATTGTCCCGCCATAATTCCCATCAATAATCCACTCATCTTCTTTAACTAATTCATTTTGAACCTTTCTTTGCTCTTCTTTCGGTACACCTTCCCAATTCGGTTTCCAAAATAACGCATCAAGATGATGCACTTTAATATTTAATTTATTACCTAACTGCCTCGCTAATGTAGATTTTCCTGAACCACCAGAACCTATTAATATTATTTTTTTCATAAATACCCCTTTTTAAATCTTTTATTTTTTTCGTAACATAAACTCACAAAACATTCCAATCCCAACACCAATTGTATAAGCCACTATATCACTCCACAAAAATCCGTAACCTAATACGAGTCCACCTAAATTCGTTGCACGAATGCTATCTATCCATTCAGCATGATACAATTGGCTCACTTCAATCCCGTAGCAAAATAACAAACTAATAAAAGCGACTCTCTTCGTTTCTATTTTAGGAAATAAAAATCCGAACCCTGTAAAAATCATGAGTGCCCATAAAGCATCGCCTAAGTACTCATTTAGTAAATGAGGTAAAGCAAATGCAAATTTTCTAGAACAAAGACCTAAAATAATTATAACTATAGTAAATAGGGCATATAATAATCTATTTCGTTTCGTTTTCATTACAAAATCTCCTAATATGTAATTTGAAATTGTAAATAGGTAGTAAAATATAATTCTTTTACTACCTATTTTTTAATGGCTTTTATAATAAGAAAATGTGGACTTGTATTTAGGTAATGATATGATTTTTCGTTTACTTCTCTCATCTTTTCAACTGGCCTCGGTTCCACCATTTTTTCTATTACAAAATAATTTGTTGTTTCATTAATTATGTCTTGGAGTGACCTTCTAAAAAAGCTAACTTCTATTGTAATATTTGGTTTAACCCAAGTATCTACCAATAAATGTTTTTCGAAATAATTTTTACTAGTAAACTTTGTAAAATCCATAAAAGGATGATGTATGGAGTAAATAAATTCACCACCTGGCTTCAATACTCGATGAAACTCCTGAAATACTTTATTCCAATCTTCTAAGTAATGCAGCGTTAATGAACTTACAATAACATCAAAAGCATTATCTTCAAATGGTAATACTTCTTGCAAATCATGACAAAGAAACGTTGCTTTATTGCCCGTACTTTCCTTTGCATATTTCACCATTTCAGAACTTACGTCAATTGCAGTAACGTTTGCTCCTCTTTCTACAAATTGAGAAGTATACCACCCAGCTGCACATCCAGCATCTAATATACTCTTCCCCTCTAAATTCTTTGGAATCACCTCCATCATCGCTGGCCTTTCGTAATAGCTGTTATATGGATTGGCCACATCTAGGTTTTCTTTATATGTACTCGCTAATTTATCATATGTAACTTTGACCCTGTCTTTCAAATCATCCACCCCTTATACATACTAATCTAATAACTCTTGCTGCTTTTTCTTTGAAAATGAATGTAGAACTAAGTCATATGACCAATCAATCATCTTATTAATTTGCTCCTGCTCTACACCTTTATGTATATACACTGTATTCCAATGTTTTTTATTCATATGATATCCCGGAATGATTGTCTCTGAATACTCTTCTCTTAATCTTAGTGTGAGTTCTGGATCACATTTTAATGTAATCGCAGCTTTTTCTCCTTCTTCATGGTTTATTATCGCAAATATTTTATTATTAAGCCTCATACATGTTGCATTCCAACCATCAGGAGAATCTTCAGTCGCTTTTCTTTTTGATAAACAATATGTTCTAGTTGCATCCATTTTAATTGGCACCTCTTATTCTTTCACGATTTGATTACGATGCATTACAATTTGCTTTGTTGCTTGAAATTGCTGTTCGCCGTAAAACTTTATTAATTTCTCTCCGCAAAATAGACTAACAATATGAACGTGAGATATTTCTTGAAGTAATATTGTAAGCATTTTCTCTCCAATGCCTTTATTTCTTACACTTTCATGTACAACAACATCTTCTATGTACGCTCGAAAAACACCGTCAGAAACGACTCTAGCAAATCCGATTAATTCATTCTCTTCCCATACACCAATCGCTATACTATTATTTAACATTTTTTGAATATCGATTTCTTTCCTTTCTGGCCACCAACCGACAGAGTCATAAAGCTTTTTTATTTTTTCTACGCATATTGGTTGTTCATGTTGCAATTTTTATGTGTACATTTTCTTTCCCCCATCAAATTGCTCATTATATTTATTTTGTCCTATTTTTCTTCCCTCAATATAAAACTATAGAATTCAACCTGTTATTAAATCCTTCATAGGATTAATTTATAATATCAATATTACATTCGCAATCGTTACTCCTCCCTTTCACATTCCTTATATTAAATATACAGAATAAAACAAAACTAGTGAATAAAATACCAAAAACATTTCTCATATACTATTTAACTATTAAAACTTGAATTTCTTTCAAGAACTGGTAAAGTTAATTAGGTAAAAAATACACAAAGTGAGGCGATTTTTTGAAAAAGTTTAGTTTATTACTAACAGCATTTGTCATAATTTTATCGTTATGCATCCCTAATTTTACAAGTGCTAAAGCTTTTCCTGATGTTCAATCTAATCATTGGGCAATTAATGAAATTAATTATTTATCGGATAAAGGTATTATTAATGGTACGCCAGAAGGATATTTTAAGCCAAGTGATAATGTAACGCGTGGGCAAATGGCCTTAATGCTAGATTTATCATTAAAATTAGAAAAGCCATCTAATTTTAATCATATTTTTTCTGATGTAACTAAAGGTATCTATTATTACGATTCTGTACATAAGTTAGCACACAACAACATTGTACAACGTGAAACAAATTACTTCCCGGATCGCTCATTATCACGTGCAGAAATGGCAGTGGTTCTTGTTAAAACTTTTGATTTGAAACCGACAGGTGCCGACGTGAATTTCCCTGATGTTCCATCTAATCACTGGGGTTACAATTATGTCAAAATTTTAGCTCAAAATAATATCACTGCTGGATTTCCTGACGGTACATTTGGTCCAGATGTAAAAGTAACTCGTGAGCAATTCGCTGCATTCTTAGCTCGTGTTTTAGAATCAAATTTCCGTCCAGCTCTTCCTAAGCCTAAAGGAAACTTAGAGGTTCATTATATTGATGTCGGACAAGGTGATGCTACTTTTATTAAACCCCCAAGTGGAGAAACCATCCTTATTGACGCTGGTAACAACGGAAAAGGTAAAGTAGTAGCAAATTATCTAAAAGGATTAGGATACCAATCTATTGATTATATGATCGCTACTCACCCTGATGCTGATCATGTAGGTGGATTAGATGAAGTACTTTATGCTATGAATGTAAAAAACGTATATGCACCTAAAGTAAGTCATACAACTCAAACGTTTAAGGACTTCCTAACTGCAGTAGCTAACAAAGGATTAACAATTAAAGAAGCAAAATCTGGAGTAACTTTACCAATCAACGGTTTAAACTCACAATTTTTAGCTCCCGTGAAAGAATACGGTAACGATCTAAATGAGTGGAGTGCTGTATTAAAAGTAACACATGGAAGCAAATCTTTCTTATTTACTGGTGATGCTGAATCTAAAAGTGAGAAAGATATGGTTGCAACACATGGTTTTAGCTTAAAATCTGATGTATTAAAACCTGGTCACCATGGAAGTAAGACATCTTCTTCTCAGTCATTTTTAGATGCAGTGAAACCAAGTATCGCTGTGATCAGTGCTGGTGCAGGTAACCGCTATGGTCATCCTACACAGGAAACTTTATCAAAGTTAAATGCAATGTCTGTTAATGTATATAGAACTGATTTAAATGGAACTGTAATTATTAATAGTGATGGTTCAAACATTTCTGTAAGAACGGAGAGATAATTATGAAAAGAGGTATTATTGACCGTTTTGAAGGCGAACTAGCAGTTATTGAAATAAATGACGTAACAATTGATGTTCCTAAATCCAAACTCCCCTCTACTGCAAAAGAAGGTGATGTTCTTATAATCGAGGATGATACGTATACAATTGATAAGAACGAAACAGATAAAAGAAGACGTGAAATCCAAGATTTAATGAATAAGCTATTTGAATAGAAAAAAGAGCCCTCCTGTTGGATGGCTCTTTTTTTTGCACACATAAGCTAGTTATTGTTTATTATTTAACTTCATACCACCAGCCTTTCCGATCAAGCCAACCTTTCATACCGTTTAATTGTGCATCGCTAGTTGGATCGGAAATAAAATACGTTAAGCCATCTGATTGTAAAATGAAAGTAGCAGTCATTTTTAAAGAAGTTAACGCTCCCATAACATCTGGAGTTTCATAAGGTGAAAAGGCTCCAGTTTGAATGATATTTTGTTTAGAAACTTGTGCTTGTATATTTTCTTGTTTTGGTACCGATTCAGTAAACCAAGAAAGTGGCTTATTTCCTATCAATTGGTTTAAATCACATTTACCAATCCCCGGTACATTACCTGTCTCAGTGTATTGCCAAATATCACAAGGATATGCTGGTCTATTACCGCCATATCTAGGAATCCATACAAAATCACTTTTTACGTTTGCCATACCGAAAGGTCCATACATATGATGTCCTACATATAATCCAACTTTTTTAGCACCTAGTCGGCGTAATTCATCGATAAATGCTTGTGTACCAGCTTTCATATCATCCATTGTTTTCACTTCTACATCAGCAACCCAAACTGTAGCTCTCTTATCACCACGATTCCAGAAATCTTGTGCTTCCTTCTTCGCATCAGCAATTGAAATAAAGCGGCAAAATGCATAGTTACCGAAAGGAATATTTCTAGTTTTCATTGCTTGGGCGTAATCTTTATATAAAGGGTCTACATAATTTGAACCATCCTGTACTCTAGCGATTACGAAATCTAGTTGTGGAGCTGCTACATCCCAATTAATGTTACCGTTCCATTTCGAAATATCTACAATATAACCCATTGCATAACACCTCCTTTATCATTATTATATTCAGAGCTCGTCTTCTTGCTCTTCCCCTTCTAAAAATTCAACAGTTATTGTGAGCTCATATAGTAAATACGACAATTGTCTTCTACAAAGACAGTAACCCATTTCCATAAAAAAAGAAAATTATTGTTATACGAATCGTAATTTTCTTTCCCACCATTGCATCAAATTGCTTAGTTACTATAAACTAAAAAAGCATCACCTTGTTGGTGATGCTTTTAAAATCCACTTTTCTTGTAGAGCAGGAAGACGATTCCTATAATCTTTTCTCTAAAAAGTGTTGACTATGTCCTTTAGGATGATCTTCAACAACACCGTATTCTCGATAGCCATGCTTTTTATAAAATTCTGGCGCTTGAAAACTAAATGAATCTAATAATATTAATCTACAACCTTTTTCCTTCGCAATATCTTCGATTTTATGTAACAGCTGACTACCATAACCATCATGACGAGCCGATTCATCAACCCATAAAAAATCAATATGAAGATGATAAAAATACATCGTTCCTGTTACCCCGCCAAAGATTTTCCCATTCTCATCTTTCACTACAAAACTTACTTGTTCCATCGGCTGTTTTACTTCATCTGTTAAAATAGACATGTTATATTGAATTACTTTATTTTTTATGTATTCTCCTTCAGCGCGAGTACCATTCTCTATTTGTTTCATATATTTTCTTCCTTTCAACTAAGTAAGCTACCTTTTTTTCTTTTTTAGTATGCTAATAAATACGAATCCACCATAAGTAACAACGCATGAAAAACCAATTATACCTGGTACAGAAACATAACCTATTCTTATGTAACTTATAACTGCAAAACAAGCGATAGACAATATAATAGATGGCCAAAATATAAGAATTGTTTTTCTTCGGCTCTGTTTCGATGTATTTTCTTTCTCTTTAGAAATACGTGTACCAAAAAGTAATACTATACAAATCAGAATCGCTGCAAAGTAAACTGTATCTAATGACAAATTATGATCGTAAATCGCGATTCCAACTTCCAAAGCAATAATTGTTAAGATTAATATGATTATTGTTGAAGTTTTTAAGTGTCGTTTCAATCACTCACCCCTTACATGCTTTTACTATATTCTTCATATATATATATTTCAATGCTACTGCAAAAACTTCATCTATTTCTTTATTTTCACTTCGATTCGGTAAATCTTCCCCCCCAATAACATAAAGAAGCGGAAATTCATTAAATACTCCTAGTATACCAATATTTATTATAGCTTTTGGCAATCCACCTGTCATATGGGCTAAATGATTGTGCGGTATGCCCTCATATTCTCCTTGCTGCCTTACCATTCCATTTATTATTGGTTCCCATAATTTTGGCTCAGTTTTATACCCTCGAAAAATTTGCACTAAAAGGGAATGTATTTCATTTAACTCTCCAACATTTTGTTCATCTCTAGACAATCGACTTTGCAATAAAACTGTCATGACACGCTATCATCACTTCAACTGCTTTACTAAGTGATAATGTATCTCTCCCTTGCACATGCGGATATAATTGTGCACTATCTTCTTTCGGATCAAATTTAATTTGGTGAAGTATATGATCCCAACTAATTTGTTTCTCTTTTACCATGTTTGCTACTGTAAATCCAATTGCCACTTTTGCTGCTGATGCTAAAGAGACATGCAGTTCATTATTATAGGAGGCAATTATATTTTCATATTTTGTCGAATACACAATTACTCCAACTTGACCAGATTGTATTTCTTTTATTTTTTCAATGACAGTCTGCATATTCGTACCTCTTTTTATATTGTTTTATCACATTCTTAAATTTCGATATCGAATATAAAAAACCTTTTTTGTTACATGATATTTATGCATACAATAAAAAAGATAGCATGAAATTTTCCCATGCTATCTTTCTAAATTAAATATTAAGCAAAGTTCAATTATCTATTCTTCCGTAGGCTTTTTAGGACCATTAAGCTCCAATTGATAAAAAGCTAAATCTAACCACCTATTAAACTTATAACCAGCCTTTTTTATTGTCCCTGCATGAACAAATCCATAGTTTTCATGTAAGGCAATACTTTTCTCATTTTCTGCATCAATTCCAGCAATTAAGGTCATATATTCCCTTTCTTTTGCCATAGTAATCAATGCTTTCATTAAAGAAGTTCCTATCCCATTCTTTCTATATCTCTTATGAACGTACACAGAATGCTCAATTGAATATTTATAGGCAGGCCAAGCTCTAAACGGACCAAATGTCGCAAATCCTACTATTTTATTATCTAGTTCATATACTAAAATTGGATAACCTTCAGCCTTTTTTTGTTCATACCAGTCTATTCTATTTTCAAGGGTTACAGGTTTATACGTATATACGGCCGTTGTATACAATATAGCATCATTATAAATATCTAAAATGTATGTTACATCTTGTTTCCTTGCTTCCCTTATCATCACTTTCTTCCTTTCCTCTAATTTCACTCCTACATACGAATACGAGCTTTTCGGAAACCATCAAATATATTTAACGCAGCAGATAAAATGTAAATGATAATACCGCCACCAATTAACCAATTTTTAAATTCCTCTGGAGAAGTAGTAAACACATTTGCCACATACGTAATAAATCCTTCATTAAATAAGTGCGGATTAACTACAATTACAATGAATACTATTGTTCCAACTATTTGAAGAATAGCATTCCCGATTGCCAACTTTTTCGTCCATTGTCCTTGTACTAACTTATAAAGAGATATACCTATTTCAAACACAATCACAATTACAACGATTGGCCAATACTGAAGTAACACATCTTGATTAAAAGTTGGCGCGACAAACTTCAATCCGCTTTCCGTAGCATTATATACACCTACAAGATGGTTCGCATAAAAGTAAAGTGTTGCCCATATTGCCGTCCACATTAACCCGCCAAATACTTCGAACTTTGAAATCGATTTTTTCTTTGGAACATACGAAGTATTTTTCAAATCATCAGGCGTCCATTTTTTTAAACTTGTCGTCAAAGGTTGAGTACCTTTGTCTTTATCAGTTCTTTCTAAAATTGCAAACACAAGTGTCAACCAGAAAAATACATGGAGGCCTACTTCGATAATTTCCCCAATTCCTTTACCTATCACATTTAAAATTACATTTAATACCGCTTGCTCACCATCATATCCTACAAAATTTTCTGCGACCATTGCAATGAGTGCGATAACAGCTGCAATCGGTATGATCATTTTTAATAATGTCGTATATACATCAAAATAACGTGGTCCAATTAAATGCATTGGCCTATCCAAGTACCCATTTGCCAACGAAACTGGACTCCCCAATTTTTCAAGAACTCTTATTTCATCATCTTCATTATAATCATCAGGTAACATATCCTCGATTGTTGACCGTAGTTCAAGAATAATATCCTCACGATTTTTTTCAGGTAATCTCTTCGCTACTTCCTCGACGTAAATATCAATCAAATTCATTCTTGTCCTCCTCCTTTAATAAGTTATAAAGTTCTTTCGAATCCTTTATCCATTCCTTTTTCAACTGCAAAAATATCTCTAATCCGTATTCACTTAAAACATAATACTTACGCGGTCTACTCTCCGTTTTATCCCAACTACTCGTCACTAGCTCCTGCTTTTCTAATCGTCGAAGTAGTGGATATAACGTACTTTGATCGATTGTAATCCCTGATTGCTCCAATAATTGGACAAGTGAATACCCATACTGTGGTGTTCTTAACTGGCTTAAAACCGCTAATGTTAATGTCCCTCTTCTTAGTTCAGTAATTAACGAATTTAATAAAGCATCCATTCACTCACCTCGTTTTCATTACTATATGTCATACAGTATGTGTTTTATACTATGTATCGTACAGTATTGTTGTGATAAAAACAATAATTATTTACCAAAAAATAGATAACAAAAAAGCACAAACTATATAATTTGTGCTTTTTAGCTAACTACTTCAGGCATGTGTTGCTGTAATTCTTCAGAAATCGATGAAACCTTATCAAAAACGTTACCCTTCCTGTATATTTCTACAAAACAATAGCGTTTTTTCATTTTACTGAACATTTTTTTAACTTGATGCGATGGAACGATACCCATTTATTAAAAATTTTATTCTCGATACCGCCAGTTGAAATTGTTATAATTATAATGTTTTAAATATTATAATTACGGGGTGAGGAAAATAAAAATTGCAATAGTCTGTTTCGATAACTTTACTGATATAGATGTTTTTCTACCGTGGGATTTATTAAATCGTGTACGTTTAGTTGGTGGTATTTCTGATTGGAATGTCCAACTATTAGGAACGAAAAAAACTCATATATCCATTTCCGGCTTACGTATTCCCATGACAGGAAGTATATCTGATATCCCTAATGCTGACGCTGTAATATTTGCAAGTGGTAAGGGTGTACAAGATTTATATAAAAATCAAGAGTATATAAATAGCATTCATGTAGATCCTCAAAAACAATTAATAGGATCTATGTGTTCTGGGTCACTACTACTAGGAGCTAAAAAATTGTTAACTGGAAAAAAAGCAACTACATATCCATCCGTAGTAGAACAGCTTAAAGAATTTGATGTAGATGTTATTGAACAAAGTTTCGTAAACGAAGGAAATATCTCGACTGCTGCTGGTTGTTTTGCTGCTAAAGATCTCTCAGCTTGGATCATAAGAACACTAATTAATGAGGAAATGGTTGATACTGTGCTAGAAACTGTTCAGCCAGTAGGCAAAGGTTTATATTTTTAATTTCAAATCAGGTAAAAAGATTAATTGCTCCCCAAAACGAAAAAATGAGCTTTTTTGTTACAAGTAACATAAAATTTCGTTCTGGGGTATTTTATAAAATTTTATCTCGATGGCAATGAGGTAACATCTACAATTGCCTCAATATGAATTACGCCATATACATGCGGATATTCTTGACCATTAGAAGCCAGTTCATATTTTATTTCTGCTTTTATTAAGGATGGATCAATTGTCAGTAATAAAACATCTTCTTCATGACTAAAATGTTTTTCAGCAACTTTTACAGCTTGTTCTAAAAATGAACAATGAATAAATCCCTCTTCTTTTAGTGAAGCTTCATTAATTTCTCCATTTATCTTTGCGATTTCCCAATTTCTTTTTGTTATTACCTTTGTAATCATAGTTATTTTCTCTCCATGTCTTTATATAGAAAAACAAGAGGTTCTTCCTTTTGTTTTTTAGAAACGCCTCTTGTTTTTACTATTTATTTTAATCCTTTAATTAAAGGCGATGCTTCTCCGCTATGGAAAATCCATAAATCATGAAGCGACCTTGTACATCCGACGTACAATAACTTCGCATCGTGTTTCGTATTTTTGTAATGTTCTTCATCAACGTCAATTAGTAGAACCGCATCAAATTCTAACCCTTTCGCCAAGTATACAGGTACTACTGAAATACCACCTTCATATTTACTTTGATCTGCTTCTATGACGTTTACAGCCAGTCCTGCATTTGTTAATTTCTCATATATATCGCGGCATTCATCGTCTGTTCTTCCTATTACCGCAATTGTTTTCACATCTTCATTTTGTAGATGCTTTAACGTCTTCATAATCTCATTAAATTGATCTTCTGTATGGATTACTTTAACATCTTCACCACTACGAAAAACTGGTGTTGCGAGCCCAACTGGAATTTCTGCATTTTTAATAATCTCGTTCGCAAATTCAATAATTTCTTTTGTAGAGCGATAACTTCTCGTCAGTTCATAATAACCTGTTTCTTGGAATACTTCCTTAAAAGCACCCCAATCTTCAATTCCTTGATAATCATAAATTGCTTGAGATAAATCACCTAATATAGTGAAAGAATTACCTAGTGTAATTTCTTTTAATACATAAACTTGGAATGGCGAGAAATCTTGCGCTTCATCAATAACGACGTGATGGAATTTCTGTCCGATTTCAATACCTGTTATGCGGTGATGTATGTAAATTAAAGCTGGTAAATCTTCTACATACACTTCTTTTTTACGACAACTCTTTTCAGTTTCTTTCACAAGTTCTTCAGGTAATACTTCGAATATTTCTTTACTTTTCAATATTGAACTATAAATTGAAAGTGAGCTCATTTTCGGCCAAAACTTCATATAAGTGTTCAATCTCTTTGTCGCTTCTTTTTTTAGTAATTTCTTCTCGTTTGTTTCTCCATACTTTTTCAGTTCAATTTCAATCCAGCGCTTCATTCGGCCGACTAATCTTTCTCTTCTTTTCTTTAATGGATAATGTTTATATTCCACTTGCATCCATTTTTTTATGTCTTTCACTGGAATAATAGCTTTGTCCCATGCTTCAAAATCACTTGTTGGTACTAATTCTTTTTCAAATTGAACCATTCTCTCTTCAATAAAGGACTTAAATTCCAGTGTACCTTTCAATTTACCGAGCATAACCGTTTCTTCGTCACGATTAATAGAAAACGCTTCTTTCAATTTTTCTTCTGTCTGCTTTAGTTTCACCGAATCATCTAACGTTCGTAATGCCCAATCTGGAAATGTTGTTTGACTAATATTCCCTACACCTAATTCAGGAAGTACACTCGAAATATAATCTAAAAACAGACTATTTGGAGCGAATACAATCATTCTCTCAGCTTCTAGCTGCTCACGATATTCATAAATTAAAAAAGCAAGGCGATGTAAAGCGATTGTTGTTTTTCCGCTCCCTGCAACCCCTTGAATAAGTAGTGGTAAGTTTCTTTCCGCACGAATAATATCATTTTGCTCCGATTGTATCGTCGAAACAATATCCTTTAGTTTATTATCTTTATTCTCACCTAATCGATATAGAAGAAAATCATCGGCATGAGAGACATCTTCATTTCCTTTTACATATGTATCAACAACACGTTCTAGTTCTCTTTTTCGAATAGAGATGTTTCGCTTTAAATACACATCACCTTCTACTAATCCGTCTGGTGATTGATAAAACGCTAATTCATCTCCACCGGTAAATGAATAAAACATACTTGCGACAGGTGCCCGCCAATCAATTACAATTGGTTTCATTGTATCTTTATGTGAAACACCTACTTTACCGATGTAAATCGGCATCACATCTTCCTTGCCATCCTCCTGAAAATCTAATCTTCCAAAGTACGGTTCTTGTACACCAATACGTAAATTTTGCCTATTAGATTCTCTCATACTTTCTAGAATTTGTTCTTTAAAATCATCTCCATAATAAACCGGAATGTTTTCGAGCTGTTCTAATTGATCATCCATCGTACTTAATGTATCTTTCATCCTTTGTAACTCTTCTTCAAAAATGTTGTTCATTTGATGATTCCCTCCTGTCCGTTCTAATTTTTCAGTCGAAATATAATTGTATTAAAAATCCATTTATAAAGTCAATAGTTTCAATTTAAATTTTCCGAAAAAACTCACTTTTCATCTTTCTAATTTTGAAATCTTTTCGTTATTTTTACATTATAAGAATAAAAAACCTCTAAATTACAACACTTTACATATAATGAAATAATGCGTACAAATGCTATTAATTTCTATTGATAGCATTTGTACACTAACTTAATAAACTCTCATCTACCTTTCTATCGATTTCCTCCTTTCACTTGTAAAATAATGAGAAGTGTCAATAAGTAAATACCAAAAATAAAAAGGAGTTTATACGAAATGACTACAACCAATAGAAAGCATGTAAAGTTACATTTAATTATTTTTGTGTTAATTGTGCTAGCAAGTGGTTGGATCGGTGTATTTCTTGATTCTCTTCTAACAGATCAGCCTGAAGGAAATTCTTTAGGTATGGGCTTATGGCTTATACTTCCTTTCTTCGTCAGCATATTACTTAGAGTTCTTAGCCGAGATTGGCATGATTTTGGTATCAAACCAAATTTAAAAGGAAGCTTTAAATGGTATTTCGTAGCAATAATTATTTATCCATTCGTTACACTAATAACTATAAGCTTAGCTCTATTTTTCGGAGTCGTTAACATATCTAACTTTGAGATGTCCTCATTATGCTCACTCATACTCATGTCTACTATAGGTAATTTTATTAAAAATATTTTCGAAGAGTTCTCTTGGCGTGGTTATTTAACCCCAAAGCTTATTGAATTAAAGTTAAACGATTGGCTACTTTATTTAGTTTCTGGTTTAATTTGGGCTCTTTGGCATGCTGCTTATTATATAGTCTTTTTACCAAATGAGTATTTCGAATCCATTTCAAGGTTAAATATGCTTTTATCAGGCTGTATACTTATGGTTTGTTGGTCTATTATGTATGTCGAAATATATAGACTTACAAAATCAGTGTGGCCATGCGTAATCATGCATGCAATTGAAGATGCCGTTCCTACCGTTTTAGTTACAATAACAGGTATTATTACACTTACCAACAGCAGTGATTTTTGGTTAAACCCTATTAGCGGAGTTGTTGCTACTATTATATTTCTTGGAATTGGGATCGTACTAAGATCCATAAGAATAAAAAAAGAACGACAATTAAATACGAGAGATAGTCAATTATTCACACTATAAAAGTAAAAAAGAGTAAGGAATTAATCCTTACTCTTTTTTACTTTTATACGATATGATAAACATTCATTTAATGACGCTTGCTCTTTATATTTTCTCTCTTCAAAGTCATACGCCCCTCCTGGGAAAATCCCAACTATACTGAAACGAGCCTCTGCACATAAATTATTAATCTCATCTATAGTATAGCAACGTAAAGATTGTGTCACAATATCATTTGAAGAACCCGTTTCCCACCAATGGTCCAGCATTCTAGCATTTTCACTATCATATTCATATTTTCGCATTGCAGAATAAATCGGCATTTCTTGTCCATTTGCTTTTTCCCAATATAAAGGTTGATAAATATCAATAAGTGCACACCCATCATCTTTCAACCAACTATGTATGCGTTTTAATAAAAATAATTGTTCTGCATCCGTTCCTACACCAAATCCGTCCAAATAAGTAACGACATCAAACTTTTCTTCAAAATTAATTTTATAAAAGTCAGCACAGTGAATAACAATATCATTATTAGAATGTTCTTTCGCAAACATAACTAACTCTCGTACTAGCTCAACTGTAGTCATCTTTACATTCAAATTAGACATCGCTCTTGCAAATCCACCATTTCCTGCTCCTAGCTCTAACATCGACTGAAATGTATATCCAACTTGTTCTTGAACTTCTTTAGCAACTTCCTGTAACCAATTTTCATTATTTACATCATAGCTTAGTAGTTCAAATTGTTTTTTATAAAATTCTTTTACATTTACTTCGTTCATTAATATTCTCCTCCTGTATATTATTTTTCTGCTACAGGTGAGAAACTAAATTTCTGATACCCATGAAAAATCCTCCTTTTGATTTCCCTATATTTACATTTTATCTAAAAAATTTGAATTTTTAAAGTACTAAAACAAAAAAACAGATAATGGATGTTCCCACTATCTGTTTCTATGGCTGCCTTTATTGTCCTTGTTGATACTTCACCCAATCACCAGAAATGATAACTTTCTTTAGCATTTCTTTATCTTGAGCGACATACACAAATGCACGTATTTCCCTATCGCCTAAATAAATCGTTTCGGTAATTCGGTCATATAAATCACTCTCTGCATTACCTGTGTATTCTTCCAGTTCATCTAATTTTTGCAGTACATCATCATTCACTTCATAAACTTCTCCATATACTTTATCCTTATTTGAACAAATCATCGCCGGATACCCTTCGTCTGTATCAAATAATTTGCCATACATCCATGCCCCGTCTGCAATGCATATTGCACCTTGTATAAAATGAGCATTCGTTTGCTCTTTTCTTAACGTGCCATACACGAAAACGTGATACATATATCCCTATCCCCTTTATATGTCTCTACTTTCTAATTTGTAAATAAGCACGAATTATAAAGTAACTCACTTCATTTGGAAGTTGTTCCTTAATCGATTTCAAACCACCCTCTGCATTTTGCACAGCAGCTTCAATCAATGATTCATATTCTGAAGGAACAAAACTGTTCCAATCTACTTCCATTCCATCTTCAAAACAACGAATTAAATGATTTTCAATCGTTTGTCTTGATAAGCCACGTTCTTTCGCAATTTCATCTAGATCTATGCCTTGTTTATACATTTCATACGTTTCCAAATGAGAATTTGCTGAAGCTTTCCCTGACTTTTTCCGCTCTGTCACCACTTCTGTCTTAACTGTTTCAGCATAGTTTGGGTTTTCCTCAATAAAGTGCTGAACTGCTTGTAAAAAGTGCGAACCATACTTCACAAGTTTATGTTCGCCAATCCCTTTTACAGTTAAGAGTTCAGAGTCACTTTGCGGCATTTTCGCGCACATATCTTTCAACGTTTGGTCAGAGAAAATAACGAATGGAGGTACACCTTCTCCTTGCGCAATTTCTTTACGTACTTCGCGAAGTACTTCAAATAAAGGATGATCTTGAACAATTTGTCTCGTCTCTACTCGTTCTTTACGTAAAACATTCTCTTTACCAAGTAACACTTCTTTCCCTTTTTCTGTTACTTTTAATGTCGGATACGTACCATGTTCAACTGCGATTAACTCATCTGAAATTAAAAACTCAATAAATTCACTAACTTCTTTTACACTACGATTTGATAGTAAGCCGTATGTTGGTAAAGTATGAAAATTAAATTCAATAACTTTCTTATTTTTCGAACCAGTTAACACTTGTGCAATCATTTGTTTTCCAAATCGTTGGTTCGTCCTAATCATACAAGATAGAACCATTTGTGATTCTCTCGTCACATCGATACTTTCGCGGTCGTCCGTACAATTACCGCAGCGGCCACAATCTTCTTTCGGCTCTTCTCCAAAGTATTGCAAAATAAATGATTGTAAACATTGTTCTGTATGACAGTAGTCAGTCATATTTTGCAGTTTTTCAAGTTCATTTGAAAAACGAGATTCTCCTGTCGATTGGTCAATTAAAAACCGCTGTACTTGCACATCTTGAGAAGAATATAGCAATATACATGCACTATCTAAACCGTCACGTCCTGCACGTCCTGCTTCTTGGTAATAACTTTCCATGTTTTTTGGCAGTTGATAATGGATAACGTAACGAATATTCGATTTATCAATACCCATTCCGAATGCAGATGTCGCTACCATTACACTCACTTCGTCACGTAAAAAGAGTTCTTGCTGCTCATTTCTATCGTTATCACTCATACCAGCATGATATTTTGAAACAGAAACTCCCGCTTTCATTAAATCCTCATATAATTGATCAACTACTTTTCTAGTAGCTGCATATATAATCCCAGATTCTTTTTGATTTTGACGAATATAATCCGCTAAATATGCATGACGGTCTTGTCCTTTAATAACAGAAAATGATAAGTTCTCGCGCTCAAACGTTGTCATAATCGTATTTTCTTGATTAATTCCAAGCGTGTTGCAAATATCTTCACGAACTTGTGGTGTTGCCGTAGCAGTTAATGCTAATACGAGCGGCTTCTCTGGAAGATAATCTAATATGCGGTGTATATGTAAATAACTCGGACGGAAATCATGTCCCCACTGCGAAATACAGTGCGCCTCATCAATTGCAATCATCGGGATTTTCATATCGATAAGTTGGTCAACAAACTCCATTGAATCAAGACGCTCAGGCGCTACATAAAGTAACTTATAATGGCCTTGTTTCGCTAATTGAATTCGTTGATTCGCTTCTGCAATAGAAATAGAACTATTAATATAAGTAGCTGAAATACCGTTTTGTACTAATGTATCTACTTGGTCTTTCATAAGTGAAATCAAAGGTGAAATAACTAATGTCGTTCCTTCGAATACTAATGCGGGAATTTGATAACAAATTGACTTACCACCGCCCGTAGGCATAATACAAACTGTATCTTTTCCATCTAATACATTTTTAATTGTTTCATCTTGTCCTCTTCGGAATGACGAATAACCGAAGTAAGACGCTAAAAGTTCTTGTGCTTTTGTAAACAAAAAAGAGTCACCTGCTTTTCTTTATCTTTCATCTACTACTATTATATCATCACTTATGTGACTTGAAAGTAATCATTACATGACTATCAGCTTGCTTTTTCATTATTTTATGCTTCTTTTCATTTTAGAGGCTAATTAGCAACTAAAACGAATTTCAAAATAAATACACATTTTATTCAATCCCCTTGAATACTACTAATCTTATACATATGAATTCAGGAGGTTACTATATGAAGCAGCAGAATATTAGTTCCATCAAGCAGAAAACAGTACCGAATCCACTCCAATTCTCGAATCATGATGCGTGGAAATATGAATCATATTATAAATACCAGCCATTATTTTCTTATAGGAAACTTTTTCATTTTCTTTCTCAACTTTTTAAACGTTAATACGTGTGCCAAATATATCATTCATAATAATTTTCTCAATATAAACCTTATAGACTTACTACAATACAATTGATATCATATGAAATATTCTGTTGGATAAACTCCTTAAGTTAACCTGCTTATATAAGCAGGTCTTTTTTGATTATTATATATTTTAGTACACTTTTAAATATAATTGTAAATCTTTTCTACATTTTATAACCATACTCCATTCACCACAAATGGTGATAATTACAAAAGGTTAAATATAAATTCTTAACATTTAATTATTCAATTCTTTTTTTCTCAATACACAAAACGATTTTCACTTGTTACTATAAAAGTACTCCAGATGAGTTTTTGCTCATCAACATTATCTAGTTAATGGGATCTGCTGCGGGAAGCGGATCCCTTTGACTTTATTAAAGACCAACTTTCATTTGGACACATTTACCAGGTTTTTTTAATAGAATTTTATGATAACATTATTTAGTCGAGTCCGACATCTCGGCAATACCCTTTTGAGGCTCTGCAACTTCCCTTGCAGAGCCTTGTTTATTTTTAAATTCATTTTATTTATATATACCACAACAAAATTTTTCATCTTTTTCCATATCAATTTCTGAAATTAATTTAGGACACGTAACTAAAAATAAATTCCCATCATACTTTGAGTTATACATGTTCAAAGGAGTGTTACTGTTTATGTATACTTATTGGCAATCGTATTACTCCCCCTATCATAATCCCTATGTACACTTTGATACATCTGTACGTAATTACCGAATTAGTAAAAACGAGAACTTTTTAAAAGGTTATATGCGTTCTTTATGGGAACAACATGTCGCTTGGACGAGATTAGCTATTATAAGTATTGTCTTTAATTTACCAGACGTTAACGTTACAGTTGGGCGTCTTCTTCAAAATGCAACACATATGGGACTATCACTTGAACCATTCTATGGTGAGGATGCTGTAAAAAAATATAGTGCACTAATTAAAGACCACTTAGTTATTGCTGCGGATCTTGTTAAAGCCGCTAAAGCTGGTGATCAAAATGCAACTGCTGCTATAGAGAAAAAATGGTACGCTAACGGTGATGAAATTGTGGCATTTCTTACTAGCATCAACCCCTATATAGAAAAAGAAGAATTTAGAAAAATGTTTTATGAACATTTAGCATTAACAAAAGCAGAAGCACTTGCCTTCCTAAATAAAGATTTCGAAGCAAGCGTGAAACTATACGATAAAATTGAAAAAGAAGCATTAGAAATGGCTGATATGATAACAAACGCAATCGTAAAACAATTCCCGCAAGTGTTTCAATAATAATAAGCCGATTTGAAAAAACAAATCGGCTTATTAAACTTTGTATCAATGAAATTTCACCACTCCTCTTTACATTTAACGTATATCGATATATTTTATTAATATCCGTTTTTTATAGGAGGAAATCTTTTGATTAATGCCATTGGTCTCGTATTTATACTTACAAATAAACACGAGAAAAAGAAAAAAGTTTATCTAAATGAAAAATTCGCATTAATAGACATTATTGATTCTAAGGAAGTAATTGATGATGAAGGTAACTCATTAGTAGAACTAACATGTAAATACAGTATCTATTTAGATGAAAAATATTACTGTAAATCTCTCGACGATTATACTGGACAAGTATTTCCATTCTTAAGCGCTAAAATAGGAAAAGGTCTTCTCAGAAACTTAAATTATTATTTCTCTTACGTTGATACCTATGATAAAAAACCACCTGTTAAAGAAATTAGACCACTAATGAAACAAGTAACGAACAGATAGTGAAAAATACGCAAAAAAGAAAGCATCTAACTTCGGATGCTTTCTTTTTTGAATCCAGAATTCGTTAAGTTCTATCCATCTTCTAAAAGTATGTATCTAGGCATACTTTAAATTAAAAACAATGGAGGATTAAAATGAATGAAATACTCAGAAACGATTGTTAGTAAACGGCTTCGAACTCTTAAAATATTTAGTATGTTTATTATGCTAGTTTTAATTGGATGGCTTGGATATACAAAATTACTTTATGAGAACGGATTTCTTCAAGAAAAGAAACATTCTGTTGAAGTAATGAATACTAGTATTACAGGTGAAATTGAACAGAATTTCCATGTGAATTTACAAGGTTATCGTAAAACAGACATAGATACTATTATAGATACAAGTAAAACCGATCCGAGCGAACTATCATTAATCGAGTTAATTAATACATCTTGTTCGCGAGATTGCATTGGCGAGCCATTGACATATGTGAACGAAAACAATGGATATATCTTTTATAAGGAATCTACCGGAACTAATGTAGCTATAAAGATAAAAAAACAAGACACGTGGGAAATTGTAAAAAAATCTATTCAAGATGGAATATAACCTAATAAAAAAGAGTACGTAACGTACTCTTTTTTATTCAGGCTGTGGAGAAAGTCTTCTCCACAGCCTATTTTTGTGTCTGAACCTCTTTTTATGTGTCAACACTGATAAAAAAGAGGAAAAGGAGAGAT